>CAUZIY010000036.1:0-23050 GCA_963579995.1 Phycisphaerae bacterium | reverse complement strand
AGGAACAACTTACAGGCATGAGCCTTCGTCCGCTGATCGAGGATCCTGAACTGGATGGACGAGAGTTTCTTGTTACCGAACTAGCGCCAGACCCACAGCAGCGCGATCTTCTGGGACGGATGGTTCGGTCAGAACGGTATAAGTACACTGTCTTTTCTCACGGTGAAAATCCTGAGATGTTATTTGACATGCATGAAGACCCAGGTGAAATGCATAATCTGGCTTCAGACAAGAAACTGGTGGATGAAATCGCCCACCACCGAAAATGTCTACAGCAATGGATTCGTCAGACGAAAGACTACTTTACGATGCCAAGCATGTTCTAAATCAAGGCAATGCAGAACTACTGACATGAAAACTTGCTCTGACCACAACGGGACTAGGTTACTGGCAAGCAATAGAGAACCCATGAGGCGAAAAATGGCATGCCTTGCTGAAATACATCCTCCATTACTACCTCGACTTGCCCACCGGAGCGCCGGGAGAAGTCCATTGCAATATTGGTACCATATGCTTGCATACATCCCTGCTTCTTTTAAAGAGGGGAACGAAATCTTTCCCGCAGCTGCTTGCGGTTCCTTAACCAGGCATTTAAAAGTAGAGGTCCCTATACCATCCCTAAACACCGGAGACGGGCTATGATCATTGACCATATCAAGAATGCAGAAAACTATTACAACATGGGGGAAAGGCTCGCATCGGCATTGCAATGGCTCAAGGACAATGACGCCACAGCAATGGACACGGGTAAATACCCAATCCAGGGCGAACAGATTTACGCCATGGTCCAGAGATACAAACCACGAGACCGCAGCGAGAGGCAATGGGAGGCCCACCAAGAATTCTTCGATGTCCAATACGTCGCATCGGGAATAGAGGACTTTGGCTACTGCCATATTGACAAGCTCGAGGTAGCTACGCCCTACGATGCCGAGATCGATGCCGTCATGCTTGATGGTGAAGGCAATTTCGTATCGGCCACTCCAAGCACCTTCCTGATCTTAGCGCCCCAAGACGCTCATATGCCGGGTATTGAACCGCTCATCGGTAAAACCTGCGATGAGGTGATTAAAGTCGTCATCAAGGTGGCTGTTAACTGATTCTTTACAAATGCTGATCATGCGGGAAAAATTACCAACACGTTTGTCATGCCGATTACAGGTTGGATGATCATGACATCTCGATTAACCTCAAGCTTGCCGATTGTCATGATGCTGATCTCATGTGCACCCTCAGCCCACCAAGGTGGATTCAACTCACCTGACCCCGCAACCAAACTCCATGCCATTCATCGTGCAGGCGAAGTCCACGATATCACAGCAACCACCAGCCTGGTCGAACAACTTGACAGCGATGATCCCGTGATTCGAATGATGTCCATCCAGGCGCTGGAACGTATCACCGGCACACGTTTGGACTATAATCCTTATGCTGCCGCAGTAGATCGACGAAAGGCTATTAACCGCTGGGTCACCTACGTACAGGAAAATAAACCAATATCACCTGAACATTAAGCCCCAATACAAAAGGTGGCCAGTGTCAGTGCCCATTCAATATGTTGCCGAGGAAGACTGCCGCTTATTTCCCCCCGATTCATCTCCCCGCTTCCCCTGACAGTATTGCATTTTTGCAAACTGCATTCTTTCTATATTAATGCTCTGCAAGGGATGAATATTTCGCTTTATCCGTATGATCAATACTGTTGCAGTTGCATTTTCACTAATTATCATCAATCCGACTGATTATCTCGTGTGGATCTCCCACAAAGCGGCGGACCCCAGCAGTTTCTCTCAATACGAAGTCGACCTGTCCTGCCATTGCAGACCACGTATCATTCGACAAGGCCATGCCGGTCAACCGATGGTCGGTACTTACTGAATAACAATCTCTTTCGAGCGTTGAAATGCCACATTGGCTAAAATACATCCGGGAAACTACTTTCAAGGCCGACCTTCGTCACTGCGAGGATACAAGCGATGGATGTGCAACCTGACCTCGACATGCGTGTTCTCAGCAAGCCACACTGTGTCTCCGCGGTAAAATCGGCCATTGAGGCGATGGCACTGGCAATGGGCATGAACGAAGTTGACGGCGCTGATACAGCTCTAGCAGTACACGAGGCATTGGCCAATGTGATTAAACATGGATATGACAATAAACCTGATCAGCCAATTCAAATCAGAGTGTCATACCAGACCCACCAAGGGCGTAAAGCCATACAGGTGGTCATTGAGGATGAGTCAAATCAAATCAATCTAGACGCGATCAAGAGCAGATCACTTGAAGAAGTTCGTCCCGGCGGTTTGGGGGTTCACATTATCCAGCGCATAATGGATCAGGTCGAATACAGTCACCGAGAAACGGGATCCGGTTTGCGCCTTACAATATCCAAATTTATAGATTCACATCCGCTTGGGGAATGATCGCTCTTAAAATGAAAGATAAACCATGGCCGAAGCACGAGTCATCAGCAATTCACAACAACTTGAGGACGGTCTGGCTCTTAGCATTGATGGCGAGATCGACCTTATCCGCTCGCCACAATTAAGAACCGAACTATTGGAAATACTAGACACCGGGTTGGAACGACTGGTGATCGACCTCACTGCAGTCCCTTTCATGGATAGCTCCGGTGTAGCCACACTTGTTGAAGCACTTCAGATACAACGACGAGCTGATCGTAAACTCGTACTGTGTGGCCTTCAATCAAAGGTGAGGAGCATCTTTGAGATTTCTCGACTCGATATGGTTTTCACGATCACTGAAGATCTGAACACAGCCCTAGAAATTTGATAAACCTCAGCCACCGACAAGATATTCAACACATAAACTAACATCGCATCAGAAGTGGCAGTTATTGCACGTGACGACCAATCAAAACCCACAAAATACACCAGATTCACCCGCGCCACAGAATATGGTTATCTCCTGGGTGTTGAACGCAATGGGAGCACCCGTCGTCGCCCTGTTGGTCTATATCGGTGGCCTAGCCACGTTGATTGCGGAAACGACTGCATGGGTATGGCGTAGTGTGGCCCTACGTCGTGTACGGCTGGGACGACGAGGTTTATATACTCAGATCACCCGTATAGGTATCCGCTCCATGGCAGTGATTGCATTGGTCAGCGGTTGTATTGGTGTAATCTTGGCATTACAGATGGCACCACCACTCGACACCTTTGGCGCTACAGATAGTGTGGCGACCATTGTTGCGATCGCCGTCGTGCGAGAGTTGGGACCCTTGATCACCGCAATCGTACTCACAGGTTTTGCAGGTGCTTCGATTGCTGCCGAATTGGGCACGATGGTTGTTGGCGAGGAAATTGAAGCACTTGAAGCTCACGCTTTAAACCCTATACGTTTTCTAGTGGTCCCTCGCCTTATCGCAACCACAATCAGCATGGTCATTCTCAGCATGTTCGCCGTAATCGTTGCTATAGGTGGCGGTCACATCATCGGCGTATTCATCCTGGATATCACCTCCGCAACGTACCACAACCACACGGTCGCAGCCCTCGACCTGACTGACGTACTGACAGGTTTATGGAAAGCCGGCGTCTTTGGACTAATTCTTGGCGCCGTGGCATGCTTCAACGGCCTCAGAGTTACTGGTGGGGCTGCAGGTGTTGGTCGGGCAACCACCCATACGGTGGTGCACTCGATTGTACTGATTGTGATCAGCGATCTGATATTTGTTGCGCTTTTTTACCGATTAGGATGGACATAAATACCACCAGTAAATTGCAACTGGAAATCGGTACAAGCATTTCAGACATCGCCTAGAAAGTGCTGCCCACCTTTGCACTGAGCATATGTCAATGGCTTGTACTTGAATGTGACGGCCGTCGGCACCGTGTTAGCTATACCTTCGTTACCTCGACAAATCTTAAAACACTGCGAAGGTCTGCCATCACATCGTAGGTAGCCAAAATGGTTCCGGACTCCCCTACGGCTCCCTTGAGCGAGCGAAACTTGATCAAACGAACAGTCCATGTACGACCACCGCGAATCTTGCCGCGATTATGTCTCTCACGAAGCTTATGCTGGCGTTTGGTCTCGGATTTTGCTGCCACATCCTTGCTCAGCAGACGCACCAATGTCTTGGCCGCTGCAGCACTGGTTGGCGACTTGGTCACCTTCACATGAATCGGGTTACCCGGCTTAATTTTTTCAAGCATAACATACACCTATGACTCGCAAATTGGCTGTGGAGGGGAAGACCGCCGCGACGCAAAATTGTCGAGATTTTCGCTGTGACGTCAAACACCGGGATTTTCAGCCCTGACCTGGGCTATCAACTCCGGCGGCACACCAATATCCGCGATGGTCACCTGCCCCAGATGCTCCCGGGCACCGGGCTGCAGGAAGCCACGTTTCTGAGCAACAAAGGTCACGGTGAGATCTGCCATAATGGTCGCGTTGGACGGTTTTCCTGTATCGCAATCCAACCCAGAGGGAACATCCAACGCAACAATAGAGGTCTTTGCACTACGCTGTTGATTACAGGTGGAAATAACCTGAACCATATGCGAACGAACCTTGCCGACAAATCCAGTTCCCAGCAGTGCATCGACCAGAACGTGGTACTTGCCGCCAAAACCTAGCACCTGGCCAAACGAAGTAGCATTTGTAATTTCCGTTTGCTTGATGCCCATCTTCTGGCATATCAGGTGGTTTGCTGCTGCGTCCGGAGAAAATTTCTTTGGTTCAACCGCCAATAAAAGACAAACATCTGCACCAGCATTGTACAGGTGACGGGCAACAACAAACCCATCGCCCCCGTTGTTCCCACCACCACAAATCACAGCTACCCGGGAATTTTTTATGGCAGTCTTTTTCCGATTACATAGAAAACCACAAATCGCATCAGCTGCATTTCGTCCGGCATTTTCCATCAGAACCAGACTGTGAACCCCCAAAGATTCAATTGCCACTTGATCAATACGCCTCACCTGATGACGCGTTAAGGGCTGTGCACTGATGTCACCATCCTGAGTCGATGCGATAGCAGTCAAACACATTGAGGTCACCCAATTCAAGCTGGATACATCTGAACGGTCTAAAGAATTCCGAAATCTGAAATAAGCTCTGACGCGAACTTGGTCGAGGCATTAAACCGCGAAGCAGGTCTCGCCATCGGCAGGCCCAATTCTTGCAATGGCCGTAAACCAATCATTGGGGCAAGGGTACCTACCCCTGTTTGGATTTTTCTGCGTACGCCTCTACCTCCTGCTCATCTATCCCTAACCACTCCATCATCTGTTGATCGTAAACTTTTTGATGCTCTCGATTTGAAAAATCAAGGCGAAGCTCATTGATCACCTTCGTGCCCATGCTGATCCATTCAGTCCACGTCGGTTGACTAAAATGATCGAAAATAAACTTGCCCAACGGTCCCCGCATTGGTGGATCATCCATGCGTGGACCTGGACGACCGGTACGACGATCGGCAATCATATTGACATCGCTGAGTTCCTCTAATGGCTGACCCTTCCCTTCCATCTGAGGTACCGGTTGCCCCATCTGTTTCAACAAGGCTCCCATGGCTTCCTTGGGCATAACATCACCACGCTGAGTGGCCGTTGTATAGCCCGTGGTGAGTACCGAGGTGGCCTCGTCCTGGCGATTCAGTTGCGCCAAAACCTGTCCCAGCAACTGGTAGGCTCGGGACAACCCTTGGTCAAGATCAATCGCCCGACGGAGAGCCTCAATGGCATCATCAGGGCGTCTCGCTTCCTTGTATGCAGTTCCCAGACTAAGCCAACCCATGGAGTTCTCCGGGTCAGCCTGGGTCATATTCTCCCACTGTGCGATACGTTCGGTGGCTTCCATGAACACTAGCATATCCTGACCAACCGGTGATAAGCAAACACACGGCATATGTGAATAAATGATTGCCAAACACCCAAAGCGTTATTATACCACCTCATCTGGCGCCACCGTATTCATACACCTGTGTATCCGGATAGAAGGCCGCCCAAGAAAACCAGAACATGTGTACAACTTGTGCTTGCGGTGGTATCTGAACAATCTGAACTCCTCCCCCATCGGCTGCCAATGCCAACTTGATGGCTTGATCTGGTCCAATCTGATCAGTCAGAACTTTCCCCCTGAGTTTGGCTAGCTCTGCCAGAGGATAGGCGCGTGCCAATTCTCCAAGTTTGACACCAATGATCGGTGTTTTATTCGGCATCCGTCGATCCAGTTGGAAATTGGCGAATTGGGGATGGACATCCTCTGTTGCAAAGTAGTCGGCATAAATACTTCGGCTGTAATTACGCGTGAACCCTGTGTCGGAAATGACTGTCGCTTGTGGATACTGCCGTCCAAAAACCTCAAGTGTCGAAATCTGCCAGCCATCTAGCGACTGGAGACGTTTACCGGCGTTGGGACCCGTGATCGCCATAAATCCAACCTGAGACCATAAAGCATGGTCTGTACGATCATAAAGTAATACGTTTGAGTGATACAGCATGCCGCTAACCCCAAATTGGTATTCTTCACCATTGAGTCGGCGATCAACCACACTTGCTGAATCACATAACGGACAATACACCACCGCAATAGGTTGACCCCCCAAAATATCATTAACAATTTCGTGCTGATCCAAGATATTGATTGGATAAGCTCTTGCCTCACCGTTGACCACAACACCTATCACCCTGCTCTTGGGTCCAGCAAGTGGCGTTTTCTTCCAAGAGCTTAGACGTGGCTCGGTCAGTGCCGGTATGCCATCCTTGCGAACACCACCCCATAAAATGTTTTCGATGGGTACCTTGATATTCCTGATATCAAACTGGCCTAAAAACCTGTGACCTTTGTTGGGATACCCTTTAGAAAGCCCATCGGAAGGACCGGCCCATGCATCATGAAGGCCAATAGCCCCGCCGTCATAACCACTTACGGAAACCAACACCATTACCAATGCAACCAATTGTTTTATCAGCACCCATTGCTGGGTAGGCAGACTTTGATTCATAGATTCGTGGGCCATGGTTAATATTCATCTTGAATCATTGCGTAATTATCTCGTTCTGGTCTGATACCATAACATTGCTGAAACCCGAAACACACCGGGACGATCGGGTGAGCAGAATATCGCACCATCGTGTTTGTCGGGTAACACCTCATGGCCATTGAAAGGGTTTTTCTAGGCTGGCACACCGTGGCACTTGAACTGGCGACGGAGTGGCTTTGGACCCGCTACCGCAACGGCCAAAGCTGGGATATGGACCGAGTCATGGTCACGGTCCCCGGTCGCCGTGCCGGCAGAAGACTGCTGGAGAACCTTCTCAAACGTACACAAAAGTCGACCCAACTCGTACCACCCCAGATCATTACCGCGGGCGAGTTGCCAGTTCACCTTTGTCAACCTCCTATTCTGCTGGCGACACCCATACAAAGCCTCCTCGCCCGAATTCATGTGCTCCAAAGCCTGCCTAGCCAGCAAATTAAATCCCTTGTAACCACCACCCCCAACGTAACAGACCCTAGACACTGGATTGCTATCGCCCAGCAGATTGGAACCCTTACAGAAAAGCTGGCTGCCGATGCGGTTTGTATGTACGACCTGCCAGTGGACCTGCGTAACCTACCCACCACAGATCAGTCACGCTGGATGGCCATGGCAGAAGTGCAACAGCGATATGAACGCCTACTGGCCAAAACCGGCTTGACGGACCGCAATCAGTTCATACTCAATGCGATTAAAACCAAGCAATGTCAATGTGATCAGGAACTGGTCCTTCTCGCAACCACGGATCTTAACCGTGCAACCAGACAGATCATTGCTCAACTTCACAGTCCGGTGGCCGCACTCATACACGCTCCGACCAAAGAAGCAGATCGATTTGATGAGTTTGGATGTATCCAGGTGGAGGCTTGGATACATAAGAACATCAACCTACAGGACTCGCATATCCACTTTGTCAACCGCCCACAAGATCAAACCATACAGGTACTTGAATCACTGCGGCGTATCACTGCCAACAATAAAACATTGGGCAGTCAAAATTGCCTGCCATCCGTTGACCAGGTCGCTATTGGCCTTGGCGATCCAATGGCAGCACCCTCCATTCGATACGCCCTGGAAACGATGAACATCACAGTACGCCAGGCTGTACCGCAAACCGTGAAGCACAGTCGCCCGGCACAGTTGTTGAATGTCATTGGTCAATACGTAGCAAGTCAACGGTTTGCAGACCTGGCATCACTTCTCCGACATCCTGACCTCGAATCGTACTTGGAAGTAAATCTTGAACCTGGTGACCACTTGCCCGCTGCTTCTAATCCTATCAGTAGGTGCCTTGCACTCCTGGATAAATATGCTGCCAATCACTTGCCCTTTGGATCAACCGACGCCTTCCCACATCGCGATACGAAAGCCTCGCCCCAAATCTGGCTTGGCCATGCAGACACTGCAAAGCAACTAGCCACTATCTGTAATGCTATTTGGACCCTATTACCCGATGAACCGCAGGAACAACGGCCATTGAGTTATTGGAGTGAACAGATTGGCCAGATGCTAAAAACAATTTACAACGCCCAATCACCTGACCACACCAATCCAAACGATGCACAACTACTCCAGGCCCTACAGGTACTCAGCGAAGCACTACAAGAACAGGTCCATCTTGGTAAGACCCAGCATTTATGCCTGAACCTGAGCCTCCCGGCGACGATCGAATTCACGCTGTCACGGGTCTTCCACAAACCCATCACCGATGAGGATGTTGGACCCGCGGTAGAGATCCTCGGGTGGCTGGAACTTCAGCTTGACGATGCACCTCACCTGGTTGTTACTGGCTTTAACGAAGGGTGCATTTCCAAATCTGATGATAATGGCGATCTATTATCTGATTCCATATGCCATAAACTCGGCATTACCGATAGTCGCAGGCGATTAGCTCGTGACCTCATGATGCTTCAGGCGATCATCCACAGCCGCCAGTCGGTCACACTCATTGCACCCAGGCGTGATACTGAGGACAACCCACTGGCACCAAGCCGGTTACTACTGGCCTGCAGTCACCAAGAGCTACCCCAACGCATCAGCCAGTTCTATCAACCTACACCAGACACCGCATCATCGGCCAGCCTGTTTCCACTCCAACCAGGTCACAACCGATTCGCTATTCCCAAACCAGTCGCCCAATCATTGGATTGCCTTCCCGTTACAGCCTTTCGCGATTACCTGCAATGTCCATACAGGTTCTACTTAAAGCATGTTTGTGGACTCACCACAGTTAATGATCAAGAAGTCGAGTTGAACGCCTCTGCGTTCGGCAACTTGCTTCATGAAACGCTACGCAGATTCGGAAAGAGCACCCTTACAACAAGCCAGAATCCCAAGGCCATAGCCAGTTACCTGAAAACACAATTAGAAAACATCATGAAGCGCCGCTACGGGTTGCGGCCTACCGTCGCAATCAGAATACAACAATACCAGCTGCTGGCCCGACTGGAGTTCTTCTCCAATTGGCAAGCCAGCCAGGTCGCCGACGGATGGACTGTTGTACCCGAGCTGATTGAAAAGACATTCCAGGCGACAATGAACATAGATCAAGAACCATTCACGGTAACCGGCCGAATTGATCGCATTGATCGCCATGCAGATGGACGGTATCGCGTGATTGACTACAAGACTTCAAATACTCCCAAGCACCCTAAGGCCACACACCAACGGAAGAAGGGGCAGGAGACCGAGTGGATTGACCTGCAACTGCCACTCTACCAGAAGTTACTACCATCCGCCGAAATCGCCGAAACACCGCAACTGGGCTATGTCCAGCTTCCCAAGGACCAGGCCCACACCGGCTATCAACCAGCCGACTGGTCACAGGATGAGCTTGACAGTGCATGGCAGGAAGCAAAAGGGATTATTCGTTTAATCCGCACCGGACATTTTTGGCCACCTGATGAACCAATCACTTTTGATGATGGCTTTTCATACATCTGCATGGATAACTATCCAGACCGTACTCGAATCATTGCCACAACAGAACCCGCGTCTGAACCCATACGATGACTGCATCATTATCCTCAAAACAAAATCGACATGAAATCATCCGTGCTTCGGCCGGATCGGGGAAGACCTACCAGTTGAGCAGTCGGTATATCAGGCTCTTGTTCCACGGCGCCCAACCACCATCCATCCTTGCAACCACTTTCACTCGCAAAGCGGCGGGGGAAATTCAGCAGACTGTTCTCATGCGTCTGGCACAAGCAGCTGCCGATGATGACGCAGCCACCCAACTTGCCCACCAGTTGGATGAGCCAAGTATGGGTTTAGATGACGCTTGCAACATGTTACAGCAGATAGCCAATAATCTTGACCAAATCATGATCTGTACCATCGATAGCTTTTTCTATCAATTGGTCATGAACTTGAGGCACGACCTGGCCATACCACTACAGGTGGTGATCATGGCTAACAACGACCCGCAGGCCATACAACTTCAACTGGAAGCAATCAACCAATTGCTCAACCATGATGAGCCACAGGTGTTACTTGATCTGCTGCGCCGCCTGCATCCTGATCAAGCGCAATGCTCTGTGACGCATACGATTAATAAGATCATTGGCACACTCCTTGAAATTTTCCACCAAGCACCAACCGAAAAAGCATGGAAGCAACTGCAGACCACGGGAACCGTGAGAACACACATTTCCACACAGGATATTGACACCCTGCAAAAAGCTGGAGATATGCTCGCACCCAAAAATTGGAACGACGCTTGGTCAAAAAACCTAGCTGCAGCAAAGCGCCAGGACTGGGGGACATTCCTAACAACCGGTTTAACCGCCCCCATCGCAACCGGGGATGGGACCTATTACAGGAAGCCGATCCCCCAAGAAGTCATTGACGCATACCAACCAGCAATACGTAGTGCCACAACCGCTTTTGTCGCCCAAACCTCTCGTCGTACGCAGGCCATGTACCAGTTACTTTCACGATTCAGTAGTCACCATGACCGCTTGTGCCGACAACACAACTGCCTTCTCTACGGTGACCTGACACGTAAACTGGCGGCTTTTGTACCAACCGCAGAAGATAACACACTCACAATCATGTCAAGCAGGCTTGATCGGCGGTTTGACCACCTCATGTTTGATGAGTTCCAGGATACAAGTCTAGAACAATGGCATGTCCTGCGACCTTTCGCCGACCAGATCAGACGCCGCGAAGATGGATCCTCTAGATTACAGACTTTCTTCTGCGTAGGTGATACCAAACAAGCAATTTACGGGTGGCGCGGTGGTTGCGCTGAAATATTTGATCAGGTTGAAAATGACCTGAAACTTCCGACGAAAGATATTCAACAGCTCAATACCAGTTTCCGCTCTTCACCAGTCGTTCTGAATGTCGTAAACCTTGTATTTGGTGCGGTTGGCGAATTAACAAAATCATTGCCGACATTCGAAATGCTCAAGGGTGCGGCAAACGAATGGAGCCATCACTTCAAGCCTCATGAAGCCCAATATAAAACACGGCCGGGCCATGTCACTCTGGTCACATCTGCTTCACGATCTGACACTCCAAACCCCAAAGGAGGCGATGATTCAGAACTGGCATATGCACCATCACCTCACCAATCAATGGTCGCCGACCTGGTTTACCAACTTCACACAGCGGCCCCGAACCGATCAATTGGTGTGCTCGTACGCGACAACAAGATGGTCAAACATTTGATTCACTTACTGCGGCGGCTTGAATTGAATGCCAGTGGTGAAGGCGGCGGACCTATCAACGATGACCCCGCCGTCGGCACCGTGCTTTCTGCCTTAAAAATGGCTGACCATCCCGGCGACACGGCGGCAGCGTTCTGCGTCTTACATTCACCCCTGGCGACATCTCCGAACATCCAGCTAACCAACTTGGACACCAATAGCCTCGCCCGTACGAGTAGATCTATTCGCCAGTACCTCTCCGCATACGGTTATGGCCAGACCATTGCACAATGGACACAACATCTCGCACCGGCATGTAACCAAAGAAGCCTGACCCGTTTGGTTCAGTTGATTGAACTGGCAAACCGCTATGACCCCGATAGAAAGATACGCCCCAGCGATTTCGTTCAATACGTGGAAAGGAGTTCCATTCAAGAGCCCACGGCCGCGGCTATTCGCGTCATGACGATTCATCAGGCCAAAGGGCTTGAATTTGACATCGTTGTTTTGCCTCAACTCAACCATCTAATCGCCAGTTTGACAGGAAAGGATGTGTGGACCTATCGCCCTACACCGACTGAACCACCACAAGCCATATTCGCAAAAGTCAACGATAAGCTTCGTCCAGTGCTGGCTAAACATTGTGATTTGGTTGACAAGGCCTACAACCAAGAAAAGTCACGTCGATTCCATGACGATTTGTGTAGCCTATATGTTGCAATGACCCGTGCTCGACACGCACTGCACATGGTTATTGAGCCGCTGCGAAAATCCAAAACAAGCAAACCAACCTCCTATGGTCGGACCAACCTGTCATATGCCTCGATCCTTCGCCATTCTCTGCACAAGGTCGAGGAAGGTTTCGAATTTAACCAGACACTTTATCAGGCAGGCGACCCCCAATGGTACAAGTCCCTGGAGGATCCAAGTTCGCCAATCACAACAGATAATAAAATCAACATGATTCAAACGGGCCCCATTGTTTTTTCTGAAACCCCATCACGCCCCTTCCACAACCTGACCCGCCGTACACCGTCAAAACAACCGAACCCGGTCAGCATCTCGGATCTTTTCAACTTTAAAAAAGCTGGCGATTTCGTTCGTGGCCGCATGATCCATGCCTGGCTCCAGAAGATCTCGTGGCTTAACCCATCATCACAGAATCTGACAGAGGTGCTGTCTAAAGAGGTTTTATGGGCCATTGCGAGATCTTTTGGGCACGACCGTTCAGATAACTGGGTTGCACAGCAGATCGAAGATTTCCTAAGGACACTATCGCAATCCGCCATACGACAAGCCTTCGCCCAGCCACCTAGCGAATCAGCAGACGTTGATCTGTGGCGGGAACGCCGCTTCGCGGTTACGCAGAATCATGCATTGATCCACGGCACGTTTGATCGTGTGGTGATCTACCGAGATCATAATGGCCGAGCCAGCCGCGCTGACCTTATCGACTTCAAAACAGATCCATCACCACACCTTGCTACCCTGGCCGAAACTTATCGCCCACAGATTGATGTTTATCGTTCCGCTTTGATGAACATGCTGCAACTCAGCAAGGGCTCCGTCAATACATCACTGATGATCTGGCCTACTGGTCAGATTATCAATCTGTAACCACCAGATTGATTCCGTCCAAGTAGCTTCATCCAATAACAATTCCGTATTTAATCTCAACCCTTTGCTACCGCTATTGCAAGCAGGGTCCAAGAGACAATAAATGCTGTACCTCCCACAGGCGTAATTGTCCCCAGCCACTGCACACCACTAAGACTCAGCCCGTATAGACTTCCCGAGAATAGAAGAACTCCAATTACCATCAGCCAACCGCACCACCTGGAAACCACCACATGAGGATATTGACCAACCACAAACGCCACGACAAACAATCCCAGTGCATGGAAAAACTGGTATTGCACTGCCGTTTGATAGACACTCATCATCTCCGTCGTTAATTTTTCCCTTAACGCGTGTGCACCAAATGCCCCCATGATGACTGCAACCGCAGCGTTCAAACTACCAATCATTATAAACATTTTCATGACATTAATTCCAAAGACTCCACCGCCTGCTTAAATTGATCGTATCGCACAGAATGGCACCTGGTGTCAAACACCTGCTCAACAACCTGCGGTTCCTTGAAACCGGACCCCGTAATAACACAGGCTGCGGTACTGCCGGCCGGAATTCGCCCTGCCTGCACATCATGCAATACAGCCGCAACGGGTAATGCACCCGCAGGCTCAGCAAAGACACCCTCCTGTTTGGCCAGTTGCACTTCGGTATCAAGCGTTTGCTCATCTGTGGCCACGGCACAATGTCCGCCACTTTCCCGAACCGCCCGTAAAGCCAGCACACCATCCGGTGCATAAGCATTGCCCGCCCCTGATATGCATGTCCGAGCTGTAACACGTACCGCATCTTCTGCACCCTGTTCATAACCAGCCAACAGTGGTGCCGCATTAGCAGGCTGCACAGGTACCATCCGCGGCACACGATCAATCCGGCCCCAATCACGATATTCCAAGAATCCCTTGTAAATCGCAGAGAACAAGGCCGCATTTGCACATGGCACATAAATATAATCGGGAACCTGCCCAAGGTCATCAATCAATTCGTAAGCAACGGTCTTGTATGCCTCCACAGTCAGTGGGTTGTATCGATGTGCCATCCAGCACATCGGCCAACCTCTGCGTTGTGATAATTCAAGGCAACCATCGAAAAGGCGTTCAAGGTTTTCCGGAGCCTCTTCAATCCCACTCACCTCAATCACCGTAGCGCCATAGGTGTGCATCTGCATTCTTTTAGCAGGCGGTGCTGTTGCGAGGTATCCCACTACCAGTTTTATGCCCGCACGCGCACAATAAGCCGCCATCGCGGATCCGGCGTTGCCGGTAGTAACTGCTATGCAGCCCGTGACTCCCTCGTGCCGGAACTGGCTCACCATGAGTGATGCGATCCGATCCTTAAATGAACCGGTAGGGTTACAACTTTCAAGTTTGAAATACAGTCCACCCAAACCTGCCGCCGGACCGAGTGACTCACTGGAAACCAGAGGCGTACCACCTTCACCCATTGTCACCAGATCCACATCTGTAGCTAGAGGCAATGTCGCACGATAGCGCCACATGGAATTTCCCCCGGCTGAAAATAATGGCGGCGAATCCATCGCCTGTGGGTAGATCACCTTGGCACGCTGCCCACAATTACAAATCCCATTCATTGGTGGTGAAAATGGCTTGTTGCACACTTCACAAGTGACTTTGTAGTTCATATCCAACTTTCGTAAATCTACCCCTTCCATGATTCGTAATCATCGCACGGAAACACACCCATTATCCGCAACTGGCGTTATACACGATAAGACGTTTCTAAGTGGGCGCAATATGTTAGTCAACATCACTTGATGACTATAAAACATGTTCCTCCTTGAGTTAACATATAAGATCCAAATCACTATGATCATCAACATTTATCGTACTGTTCCCATGGAATTGCCTATCACTGGCGGACACGAATGCCATGGATCGATCCCATCTTAAGTCTGATGACAAGATAGATTCAGCAGCACGGACACTTGCCCACCTGACAGATCACTTCGCCAGCTATAAGCAACTCGCAATTAAAATGCGGCAATCATTTTCGGCGCGACAGCGTGGGTATTTCACTCCTCGAGAAGATGATCAAGTGCGTCACCTGCTGATTTCTTATTGGCAATCAATAAAGGCCCTCTTCGAACTGATTGATGAATTTACTGATGACACCAAGCGCATTGATCAACTTGAATCCAAATGTTTCGTCATTGCTTATGCAGCAGCTATTCTTCTGGTGGATGCAGGACAGTTTATGGTAAAAGAGTTTGGAGATAATGATATTGTTCGCGCCAAACTGAATGAACCTGAACCCTATTTCGGAATCCCCACCGGAGTCTACGACACTGTTCAAATGTCACTCACCGATCCATCTAACGCATGGCAACTGCATCAGGTGAATCAATACTTTGATGCACATAAAGACCAAGTCCTTAAAGCATGCCAAGACCCACGACTCAAACCTGTATTACAGGTTATTGATCTCCTTGGACAGTGCGTGCGTATCTCACTAGCCAAGTATGGGAACGAACGACTGAAGGTTCGATGCCGGAAAATTGCAAGGGAGAGTAAACGCCCCTTTGTTGGAGCTCTAGCTCGCCTACAACAATTCGTTGCCGAGTTGATCGCTGACATTCACACGAATCCTATGCACGAACCTTGCTTACCACGTCAAGTGACAAGCAGGCTCATGCAGATGCTACGCCCCGGCGACATCATGATTAATCGCAAGGAGTATGCGGTCACCAACTACTTCCTGCCGGGCTACTGGCCACATGTCGCTCTTTATCTAGGTGATGCCGAATCCATTCAAAGACTTGGATTGAGTGAATACAAGCACGTTAACTCCCGATTGCCATATGGCGAGCACCAAGATGTGTGCGGAGCAGGCGAACCACACCGTGTTCTAGAAGCAAAAAAGGATGGTGTACAGGTACGATCGCTGGCCTCGGTATTCCACTGTGATGCAGTAGCCGTGATACGCCCCATCCTTGATGAAAGACATATCACCGAGGCCATAGACCATGGACTGCTTCATGATAGTAAACCCTATGACTTTGACTTTGACTTCTCACGTTCCAATCGCCTTGTCTGTACAGAGGTGGTTTATCGGTCTTACGAGGGAATCGGGGGAATCAAGTTCGAACTCAAATCCCGTGTGGGTCGACTGACCCTAAGCGCTGAAGATTTATTGTCTATGGCATTGAACCGCAAATACTTCGAACCCATCGCCGTTTACGCTCCCGGCTATCGAAAACGACTGCTCACCGAACAGGATGTCCAACAGGCTCTACGTGGCACGATGGCAGATGAAAATTGAATCTCCTAGAACTCACTGTCTTTCTTGGAAGGGTAATCCCACTCGATCGCACTCAGTTGCAGCCTGTTGAGATATCGAGGCCTAATAACCCTTAACAGACCGCCAATCGCCCGCTTGGCCTCACCTGTTCGCCCCTGATTACAAGGGAACGTATCATAACCAACAACACGAACCCACCAATCTAGGAGTATGCGTCTTGGGTACCAGCCGGATTATGGTCGCGGTCAGTTCACCGTGGGCCAGTCAGAAATTAACCGAACCGATCCTTGATCTAGCCCGCCGACTGGATGCCGAGGTCGTGGTTGCGCACGTTGCAAAACTTCAGGAAACCGACGAAACCGAAGCGGATGCCAAAGAACGTGGTGAGCAGACCCTTAAAATGCTGACTCAGGCCATACTCGATGCTGGACTTGAAGTACAGGGTGTCATGCTCTTCTCCGATGACGTCGCCAAAGCAATCATCAATACCGCCAAAGCGAGAGATTGTACGGTCATCGTGCTTGGATTAACGGGCAAGAGTGTTCTAAAAAGATTGATTGGTGGAGATGTTCCAGGAAATATCCTTCGCCAAGCAGGGATCCCGGTCTTACTGTGTCCCTCAACTTGGTCAGGTAGGATTTGAGCAGGCTCGTCGGGAGAATTTTGGCATCTAAAAGTGAGGTATTCCCGTCTGCACTGGACCCCGTAGCTTCAGAAAAAAGGATCTCATGATGATAACGTTAGACCGATGGATTAATGGTTTGCCCAAAGGCATTGAACAAATATGATCAATGACAAACAGTTGCTCCAACAGAAATACAAACAGGGCCATGAATTCGATGAATTCATGGATCTTGCTGATTCATTGCAACACCGCTTACCATGGGACGAACGATACGGACAACTCGAACTGACACCGGAACAAACTGACCTCATCCGGTCATTTTCAAGAAAGATACATGTCCTGTGCCTTACCGGAACCTGGTGTGGTGACTGCGCCCTGCAGGGTGCAGCGATGGCCCGTATCAGCCAAGCCAATCCTGGAAATATCCATTTACGCTACTTGCAGCGCGATGATGAACATGCCGAACTCATTGTCAAATCACAGATCAATGCTGGATTTCGTGTACCGGTAACTTGGTTTTTATCTGAAGACTTCGAGCCGGTCGCGTGTTTTGGAGACCGTTCACTGAGCCGGTATCGCTCCATGGCACTTAAAGCCTTGCCCCAAAATCAAGCAAACGTCTTGACACCTCCACCACAAAACCCCGTCAGGATGGTACTGGATGAAATACTTGAAGAATTCGAACGCATACACTTAATTTTGCGATTAAGTCCTAGACTCCGCCAGAAACATGGTGACTAGCCCATTTCCAAACTCACCTGAAACAAATCTTTTGGCTGGTGCTAATTGATGAAGCCGAAGGGATAACATGCAGACAACGAACCAGAAAATTCAACCTTAGCTGCAAGATCCCCCATGGAAGACAAACACTGCTTTATATTCAAGCATCTTCCACGAGAAGAATGTGCACATGCATCGGGCCATGAACCCCGGTGACCAGGATACCTTCAATATCCGAGGTCTTACTGGGGCCCGTGATGAAAGTAATACTACTTGGCAGGTCCATGCTACGCTTGCCCTTTTGCATGGCCCAGTAGTCGATCATATCAGGCATAATATCACTTCGGCGTAACAGGGCCACATGAAGTGGCGGCAACATACTCGGCGCCCGACTGTGAATGGCACTGCTTGTACAAATAAGCGTTCCGGTCTCGGCCAATGCAGCTTGCACATCCGTAATGCCTGCGTCTGCATCGTAGTAACAATCCAGGTCACTCACACCATTCCCCCCCGTACCGACCACCATCGCGACATCTGCCTGCTCCAAAACCTGAGTCGCAATGTTCCATTGATCAGTAAGCGCCACAGAAATCCGCTCGACCTTGTGCTCACCCAATACACCAACGATCTTAGCAACAACCTGCTGCCACGATGTCCGTTCAACCACCATGCCAACTTCCTCGGCACGACGTATGAACAACTCCGCCAGATCCTCATTAGCATGAGCCAAGCGGGCAATTGAATCGTCAACAACCGGTGGTGGTGGGGCTGGCTGCGTACGGGTATGCCCCAACGCCGCGTGGACGGCGGTCATCAAAACATCACGATCACTACCATCTGTACTCATCAGCACATCACTCACTGTTTTCATGTTCATTGCGCCACCAATCGCGAAAACTGCGAGCCGTTGGCGTGGGCATATCCCGCTCATCAGTCCAACCACGGACAGGGCCGGACATATCACTGATCCAACCCCGTGAAACATATGGATCGCCGCTGTCTAGTTGGCTCTGCGTACGCGCTTTAAGGCGAAATATCAGTTTTTGAAGAAAACCAACCAAACGATAGGTCACCGGGTACCGTAATGTGGCCGCCCAGACTTTAAAGAAGACCCGATCAGATAACTTCGTAATCCGCCGCTTGACGAGTTCAACACGAAGCTTGACCAGGTACTTGGGAATATCAATATTGACCGGACAGGCCTCATAACATGCACCGCAGAGACTCGAGGCATGCGGCAGATCGGGGTAATTAGCCAAGCCTTTAAACATTGGTGTGATTAATGCACCAATAGGACCGGAATAAACTGAGCCATATGCATGCCCACCAATCTTGCGGTAGACCGGACATGAATTAAGGCATGCACCACAGCGAATGCAGCGCAACATCTCCCGCGTCTCGGGTTTGAGTATCTCGCTTCGTCCATTGTCTACAAGGACGATGTGGACCTGCTCCGGTCCGTCTGGCTCATCAGAGCGACGAGGCCCCGTGATGATATGGGTATAACAGGTTAACGGTTGAGCGGTGGAACTACGTGCAAGCAGCTTGAGAAGAACTGAAAGATGCTCCAAATTTGGAATCAGTTTCTCGATACCCACAAATGCCACGTGGACCCGGGGTGCACTGGTGCACAGCCGCCCATTGCCCTCGTTGGTACAGATGACCACCGATCCTGATTCGGCAATAAGAAAGTTGCCCCCACTGATCCCAAGATCCGCCTGTCTGAATTTTTCACGCAAATGTTTTCTTGCCACTCTGGCTAGACTGGTCGCATCTTCGCAGTATTCGGTCCCTAACTCACGCTCAAATGCTCGCCCAACCGCACGGCGGTCTTTATGGATCATCGGCTGAACAATGTGCGACGGCGCATCATGATCGAGTTGGATAATGAACTCCCCCAGATCAGTTTCAACGGTCTCAATGCCCAAAGATTCAAGCTGGGGCACAAGAAGTATTTCCTCGGTCACCATCGACTTGGATTTCACACACAGCTTGCAATTATTATCCCGAGCAATTTTCAAACAAATCTCATTGGCACGGTTACCATCCGTTGCAAAGTGAACTTGTGCGCCCGCATCAGTAGCCCTCTCGACAAATTGGTCTAGGTAGAAATCGAGATGATCCAAGGTGTGCTGCTTAATATCTCCACCCAGACGGCGCATGGCTTCGTAATTGGATCCGAAAACTTCACCGCAAACTTTTTTTCGACCGGTATCCTTCAAAAGCGTGGCAGAGTTGACAAACTGCTGCAGTTGAGGATCGCCTGTCGAACTGCGAGCACGAGCGTGAATATCATAAGGCAATGCAGGGAAAAGAATGTCATGCCCGTCAACGGTTAGCGCCACGGTTTGGGAAGATTCGGTCGCATGTGCATTCGTCGACATTACGGCTCTACTCCAAAAGCCCCATTCCCTCAGCAATCACCTCTGCCAGTGTCTTAAACTTAGCATCCTGTCCTTGCCGACGACAGGCACCGGAGATATTCATTGTGCAGCCGGCATCATTGCTGATCACTGTTTGTGCTCCGGTCTGTGCAATACAATCAACTTTATCATTCACTATCGCACCAGAGATCTGTGGATACTTGACAGCAAACGTTCCACCAAAGCCGCAGCACTGATCCATTTTCTCCATTGGAACGTATTGCAAGCCATCAATCTGCTCCATAAGTTGCACGGCCTCGTCCGTCACGCCAATACCACGTAGATGGCAAGAATAGTGGTATGTCACTTTTCCTGGCCACGAAACATCCATTTGCTTTAAATCTACGCGTAGGACATTGACCAGGAATTCCACGAATTCATAAGTCTTTGCAACTAAACCTGATATTGCATGCTTGTACGCATGATCGTCAGACAGCAACTCCTCGTAATGCTCACGAATCATTGCAGCACAGGATCCCGAAGGGGTGACGACATAATCACTATGCTCCAAAACACGCACCATTTGTCTGGCCAGTTCACGAGATTCATCTTCAAATCCATTGTTGAACATTGGTTGGCCACAGCAGGTCTGTTCCGCGGGAAAATCCACATGGCAGCCAAGATGCTCAAGAACCTTTACAGTTGCAATGGCTGCACGTGGGTAAAATGTATCCGTCAGGCAGGTGACGAATAGCGAAACGTTCATACAAGCCAGTGTAGTAGACCACCACACAATGACAAAACCAGTATCAGCTGATAAATGGTAAACTGAGCCGTGATGTCGATTATCACTCATGGCGGCGAAATGAGTTTGGCTCCGACGGTTCGGTCTATTATTGCGCAAACGGGCCATTCGCTGCGACAAGTACTCCATCATCTCGCCAACCATCAGTTTGATGCCATCCAGCTTGATGCAACCTTATCCGGATTGCGCCCGCGTGATCTGGACCACCGAGCCCGCCAGGATGTGCTAGCCCTGTTAAACCGCAGCAATTTGAAACTGAGCGGAATGGATTTGTTCATTCCACGTGATCATTATTTAGAAACCGAACATCTGGACCGAGCCATGCAGGCCACGTTGGCATCCATCGAGTTGGCTGCTGATCTTGGACGCATACCACTTAGCATCGCCTTACCCATCCAAAAGATGGCCGATGACACAAAAACCGCGTTGATTGAGTCAGCGGAAGGGCACTCCGTAAAGCTCGCCGTATATGCTGAGGATCAGTTGGACGAATTGATCGCTTGGGTAGAGCAGGTTGATTTACCTACTGTGGGATGTGGCCTTGACCCGGCAGCCATTCTCTCCAAGGCTGGTGATCCAGCAGCCGTGGTCCATCGGATTGGAAGCCGGTTATCTGTAGCACGCTTGAGTGATGCCTCATCACGAGATGCAATCCGATGCCCCGTCGGACAAGGCGACCTCGATGTGAGCACGTACCGCATTGCCGTTGATTTAGCGACACATAGAACTGGCCCGGTTGTGCTAGACTTGCGCGGCCATGAAGATCCACTCAAAACCGCTCTCGACTCACGATCGGCATGGGATGACGCCGGATTCGAGGTGTAACAAAACCCATCACCACTCGCGCACCGCAAAAACGCCGACTGCACAATAACTATTGCCAATCCTATCCGTAATGTTGAAACCCCGAATTGCCGGGGGACCTACGGGATAGCCGCGGTCAAGACAGCGGTGATGCCATGCCGCCAGATCATGGTCAGCAACAGCCTTACTGGTGGTATAAAGCACCAGCAGAAGTCCCGAGTGGCAAATCAGGCTGTCCTTCCAGAGTTTTCCAAGATCCTGCGTGACCGAGGACAGCAACTCACTGGTGTACCGTGCAAATGGGCCATCGGTCGTGTACTGCGAAACGGTTTTAATCTCCAGCCAATAGGCGTCTTCCGCATCGCATGCGTGTAACTGATCAAACAAGGTGCCACGAATATGTGGATCTCGCAGACCTAATACATTTGGATCTTGCGTTAATACGACGTCACAACGCAGTCCCTCGCTCTTACTTGGTTTATTCCAATCGCCGGGATATCGCTGCTCCGACCATACGCCATAGCCAGCATCTCTCAGTGTCTTATGGATAAGAGGATGAAGACCCAATTCATCCAGATGGTCAAACCCATAAATAACCTGCTCAATATCGTCTTCTTCTGCACGAGCATGTAAACCATGTGCCACTGCATCAGCAAGTGCCGTCGAGAACCAGGTCGTTTGTGATTGGATTTCCCGTGTCATGATCCCTCAAACAATTCGTGGTCAGTTACTGCAAAAACCTACCAACTGGCTAGTTCACCCGTAATCGGTTCAATAAGGTCCTTCAAGGTGACCAGGCCAACTGGACGATCTTGCGCAACAACAATCGCAAGCGGCTCACCATCACGCTGAAGTTTCGCGAGCCCCTCACGCAAGGGTGTTACTGCATCAATCGTTGCAAACGACGTCATAAGTGTTTTGACCGGTGGGCATTGATCGCGTTCGTAAATTAGCACATCACTGACATCCAATACACCAGTCACCTGTCCTCCATCATCTATTACAGGAAACCGGGATCGGCTGGTTTGGTGAGCCAGTTCCCACAAACGCGTCGGCGGTTCATTCATCCCGATGGTAATCACATCAGCCCATGACACCATCTCATCTTCAACTGTACGTCCTCCCAATTCCAATATACGTTGTACAATGGCTGATTGATCATCACTAATTAAA
>CAUZIY010000035.1:0-24830 GCA_963579995.1 Phycisphaerae bacterium | reverse complement strand
TCGACGGATTCTTCAAACTATCTTCACGCCCCTATACCGTCCCCTATGGGGTCATCATGCCCAAGGGGATCGAGGGGCTGCTCACACCTGTACCCGTATCTGGAACACACATTGGCTTTAGCACTCTTCGCATGGAACCGTGCTGGATGGCACTGGGACAAGCCGCGGGAATCGCTGCCTGCCTGGCTGTTGAACAGTCGATAAAACCCCGAAATGTGCCGATTGATGACCTGCAGCATCAACTTGTTCTTCAAGGCGCGGTACTTATCTATTTCAAGGACGCTCAACCCGGCGATGATCACTACTGGGCATTAACACAAATGGCCTTGCGTGGTGTCCTCGGTGACGATCAATGGGCAGCGTGTTTACATGATGTTATCGACCCACCAGTTGCCACCGACTGGGTCAACCGGGCAGGCATCAATTTGCCACATGGATATCAACCAGGCGTCACCACACGAGGTGAACTGCTGGAACTACTTCACAAGAACCGGACCCCATAGCGGCAAGTCCTTGACGCTTGCCCCAAAAGGCTACACAAATGACGGCAAATCTTTAGCCTAGCAACGTCGTTTACCAAGGCAGACCAGAGCCAGAGCCAGGGCCAGCACGGTGAGGGTTGCCGGCTCAGGGACCAACCCTGCCAAACCGGCCGATTGCAGGGCATGGGGCAAAGAGCTGCCCTGCGCAGCGCTCCAGTTGGCGCCGACAACACCAAGGTCCGCCACATCCACACTCCCGTCCAGATTGGCGTCGCCATCAATATAGGTCACTTGCGTTGCATTAAAATTGGCACCGACAATTCCAAGGTCCGCCACATCCACAACACCATCGCAGTTGAAATCGCCGGGCATTGATGTACCCGGCCCCTGCGCACCACATGCTCCTGTATCACCCACTACACCCAGCATGATGTTGTCAAATAAAACGTTCTCAAATGATATCCCACCACCACCAAGCTGCAGGCTGTTTAAATCATAAAAACCTGAAGCACCCTCAAAATCCGCAAGAATCATGGCCTGATCAATCCAAAAATCAAGCCGCTGGTTAGAGGCCTTGTAATGCAATGTCATCTTTCCTTCGAAAAGTTGGCCGGGAATGACGGTTTCCGTATGCATCCCATTGACCACCGGCCCATGCATGATCTTGTATCGATTCGATTCCCCGTTCAGATAGGAAGCGGCCTCCCTATGATTATTGGACTGGGCGCCGAGGTGGTCATTATTCGCACCGGTGACCAGAAAAAAATCATCGGTTTCTGGACCATCTGTCAGGGTTCCGAGAGAAAACAACTTATCGCCACCAAACGTATCACCGGGCACATTGTCGACCTTGAAATCAACGGATATGACCCAATCGACATCTGTCCGCATCGGAACACCTTCCATAATCCCTGGCGCAGGCTGGTTCTTGAATGTGGGTACCGCGCGAATTGTTGCATTGACACACGGGTTGTTCCCGCCAGGTCCCGTATTGCCGTCACACACCCAAGCACCGTCAGAGGAATATGGCGACTGACCAAGCACAAAAGCACCTTGAAGGAATCCCGTCTGCCCCCAATTTTCAGTACCAAAATCCCAGTTATCACAATAAAGGAAATCATTATGTAACTTACCGCCCTCACCACCTGAGCCTGCTCGAGGCGCATAACGGGCACAGTCAAGACTGGGTGCCACATCACCAGGATCATGCATCGATGATTCGGTCGTATCTGGATCACCGGAAAACAATAATTTCAGCCCAGGTTCCGTGTCGCTGAATACCGGCACCGGTGGAGCTGCCCGTAAAGATTGACCACCAACGCATGTCAATGCACACAAGAAGATCAACTGCGTAACGGAACCTCTATTAACCATTGCTGTTCTCCTGGATGGAACGGATAAACCGATAGCCAACGCCTGAACCTGAACTAACCGTGCAGTCCAAGCACACTGATCAGGCGCCAAGGCGCGGCATTAAACCATAAAATTTAATATAAGAATCCCACACTATTTCGGCATACTGTGCCCTGTTATTATGCAATCCAAATCCGATCCACCCAAATAATTCACATGGATCTCCTAACCAGCACAGGTCAACCACTTTGAAACCTGCTTACCATCGGCGTCCAGCTAGAAATCCCAAGCCGACTGCCAGCAACGCAAAGGTCGCCGGTTCGGGCACCCGCCCTACCAAACCAGAGGACTGCAATGCATGGGATAAGGCACCACTTTGAGCAGCGCTCCAGTTGGCACCCACGACTCCAAGGTCAGCCACATCCACCACGTTGTCCATGTTGGCGTCACCTTCGATATAAGTGACATCATTATTATTGAAGTTGGCACCGACAATGCCCAAGTCAGCCACGTCGACAACACCATCGCAGTTGAAATCACCGGCCACCGATGCTCCCGGCCCCTGTGGCCCACACGCCGCACCTCCGTCACCCAGGACACCAATAAAAACATTGTCGTAAATTGAATTCTCAAAGGAGATGCTGCCACCACCGGTCTGAATACGTGCAATCGCATAGTCCTCGGGTTCATCTCCTGACCGGGATTCAAAATCTGCGACCATAAGTTCATCGTTAAACCACATGTCCATCTTGTGATTATCAGCCTTGTAGTGAATGGTGACCTTGCCTTCATTCATCTGAACAGGGATGGGTATAATTCCGCTGCCAGTGTGGAGGTTGTAGTGGCCAGGTTCGCCGTTAACAAAAAAACTAATACCAGGCCCTGCACCGTGAATCGACACAAGGTCTCCACTGTCATTGACTTTGCTGGACCCCAGCAGCGTATCGTTGCCAAAAGTGTCCCCGGCTGGGATCGACGTCATAAAGTCGAAGGAAAACACCCAATCCTTGGAAGTGTCCATCCCAATGTTTTCTGAACCGTGTTTAGCAGTGACCTGAGCACGCACGGTAGAGTTAACGCATGGATTGTTTCCTCCCGGCCCCTGATTACCTTCACATGACCAGCCGCCATCATTGGAAAAAGGTGAATCGCCCAAGACAAAGGAACCTTGCAGAAAGCTTGCCTTACCCCAATCCTTGGGCTGGAAATCCCAGTTATCGCAGAGCAGAAAATCATTGTGCATTTTTCCACTCTCACCCCCGGTCGTCGCCCGCAGCGCGCCACGGCCACAGTCAAGAACGCCATCTGTTGATTCAGTGGTGTCTGGATCACCGGAAAACAGGTACTGAATCCCCGGCTCACTATCGACGAACGTCGCCACTGGAGCAGAAGCCATGACGCACGAACCTCCAAGAGCCACTAGGAGGACGGACAGTTTCACAAGATTGAATTTCATTGCTTGATCTCCGTTTGTTTTGATAGACCCCATATATAGGGGCAAATTTCATGCCTCGAATCCCACCGCGGAAGAGAAATGCATGCAAAGAACTACAAAAACACAACTTACAACCCAATAGACCCGGTGGGGTGCGAACTCCATCCGTAAAATAGCCCCTTAAAAGTGATTGCAACTGTTATAAAATCACCCAAGTCAAGCAGGTTACGGTGCGGGACGGGGCAACCCAATGATGCTGATTGATCACTGATGATTTTTTTTAGTGACAACCGACATTGCCCCGGCAGGATCCTGCCCGAGCCATCCTAATTGCCCCTGCTGGACGTGTCTATCAGTGCCAGCGGGCACCGGGAATCCAGTCACCGCCATCGTAGTTGTCCGGTCCGCGTACGTTGCCTCCAATGTGACTCCACATGTGATCTTTGTTTTTTGTGGTCACCCAGGGCAACCCAGGCTCAGTTTCATTCCAGTTGGAATAAGGCTCATGAGGTGGAATATCGGCGTGACCATCGACGTAAGCCATATTGACCCTGCCATCGTGACGATAGTCAGCGTAGTTCACAGCTTCGTGATACCTTCCACCGAAATGCAACGGGTAATACAACCCAGCATGACGGCCTGTCGAATAGGGGTAGGAGGGTGACGTATCGGTATACAGGAAAGTTGTATCCGGGTATTTGAAGTCACTGTAATAGCGAAAATGCGGCATGAGAGAATTTGCCGCGCCAAAATCATTCATCCCATAATTTCGTGAACTGGCAGGACTCCAGATAAACCCCGCCGAGTCCCACACTGACGTGCCGGGCAACTTTGATTCTTCCGGACACCAAAAGTCCGTCTTCTGACCCATCGACACACCTCTTCCGGACTTGTTATTCTTGAAATCCATCACACCGAAAACAATCTCACGGAGCCAATCATAGTTTTGCCTGGGTTCATCGTAAGGGGGTTTTTCATCCAGGGGATAAGCAATCGGAAGACGATCATTTTTGTCCGCAGCATAAACCGTTGTAGCCACACCCAACTCACGAAGCGATGCCTGGCATTGGAGGGTCCGGGCCGAAATCCTGGCTTTCTCAAGAGACGGCAGCAGCAGTGAAATCAACAGTGCAATGATCGAGATCACGACAAGCAGTTCCATTAATGTAAAACCCGGAACCAAATGCCGACACGTTGACTGAAACCGAAACGGTCTTGGATACAAACCATCTAACATCAACTATTTCCTTATTGATTAGGGTAGGAGTAAAACCCGTTTACACCAAGTCCCTTGCATGGCCACCGTACTCCCCAATTGGGGTAAGTATATCCGTAGAAATTTCAAATTCCATTACCAACGCCTGCATCCAAGGCATACCACGGATACTGCGAGAATCATGCCTGTGACCGGTTCGGGTACCAGCGATACGACCCGCCAATACCAATGGCGACAGACACGCATAGTGCTAAAAGGCCTCTTGTCATGCATTTCTCTTCTAAAGAACTACCTACTGGTTTTACCCCAGATTAGTCCTCATCCAAAAATTGAAAGCTAAAAAGATCTGCATTCTCCAAATAGAAATGAAGTTTCATGAATTGGGTATCTGGGATCCGTGTTTTGTTCCGCCATTGAACCTGATGTGACACACAGTCACCTACCATCGGTTCGCATTGCTCACGACTAAATCCATCAAAAACCTTGTCTTGCCCATCGGCAAGACCAACGCGAACACCGCCCCCACTTCGGGCACAGGCATTGATATGGAGATAACGACCCGTTGGGAAGATTGCTGGCGTCACAACTAAACCTTCGCGTGCTTCGGCAGACGAGATCGACACAAACCGATCTCGGACCATCTTCGCCAACCCCAATCCATAACCCACGCCTGACAGATCTCGAGCCTCGGGAACATCCAATCCTTCACAAGCACCTACGAGCCACCAGTCGTGATGATTTCGCGCTCCACCGTGATATACATACAACTCATCGCCGACCACAATCGGTTTTGTACTGATCGTGACCATGGTCGTATCCCAACGATCGGGGTCCACATCGCTACGAGCCAAAAATGGATACCCAGGTCGTATTCTCTGAAACTGCCGCCCATCCCGTGAATATGCCAACTGCACATCCATCGTGTTGTCAGTCATATGAAAGACGTTCAACAAGCCCAACCAATCATCACCGATCTGGAATTGCTCCATCCCGTAAAACGAGTCGTCTAAATTATCCCATTCAGCATCAGGCACCACAAGCGGCCGCGGCGTCGACCAATAATGCAAGTCGATGCTCTGTGAACGGTATATGCGCCGGCGATTTTCTTGGGCTACCCGATGATGAGGAATTGGTGAAACCCAACTGGACATTGATGGCTTGTTGACATCCAGAACCGTTGTCGAAAGCATTGCGGCATGCCGGTTATTCGCCCAATATTCCCCTGTCTCGGGATCACGTGAAATGGTGATCACATCACCTAACAGGGTGCCGCACTCGCCAAAAGTGAGTGGCTCGCCTGCAATCTGCCAGTGGATCCCATCCGGGCTGGTCGCCAGGCGAAACAAACCTTCACCTGCGGCGTCAGCGCCGGACATACGCTGATTTTCGAATACTGCCTTGAATCGCCGGCCGGCCTCTGGTTCATTGTGTTCAATCCACACATAGGCACAGTGCGCCGCCTCGATCATGTCTCCGCCAAGCACAATATTCGTATCCCGGCCTTGCTCCTTCACAATACCCAGCCCTGGTTTTTCCCAGTGCATACCATCGATCGACTGTGCATAACAGATCCGGCTGGGCCAACTGCCATGCACATCCAGACAGAGTTTCCCACTAAATGGATTGGTCCATGTGTGGGTTTTACCTGGATCATCAATCATCCAATCTTCGTACCAACACTTGAACAGACCATCTTGTGGATCATGGATAACATTCCATGAACTGCAAGTGAAATATATCACATGCTCCCAAGGTTGGTCTGCCTGAATCAATGGTTCTTCTGAAACTTTACGTGGCTGATGAAAGCGACGTGTTACATCCTGCGTCAGTTCCAACAACAAATCATCAAAGAAGAACTGGCGTCGCTTGCCGACACGAAGCCAGGTGCTGTCTAGGGAGGAAGTTGCCATGCCAGCAGTATGGGTTACGACCTTGAGGATATCAAGAATTCAACACTTTCGGCGTCCAGTTTGCCTCGACCCCGCCTCCTCACTTTCATAAATTGCAACCTCCTGGTCTATCCATCTGACTCTATATGCAACCAATATAAACCAGGCTTCGTCACACCACAGTACACTATAGACAACTGAACTCCATCAAACCTTGCCACGACCAGGCTGGGATTTAATCAGTCAGCCAACAGTTGGCCGATAATCCCTTAACCGCCATGTAATAGATAACTAGAATCCGCAGGCTGGTGACCCCAATGACAACCAGGCAGCTTAAAGCCAATTTCACATGCACCATGAAGCGGCGGATTGATTCTATGTCAAGCACCGACATGAAATGACTGACACGGAAAACAGCGGATCCTCAAATCAGGTGGTAGATTACCCAATTGGGTACTAACAGTTCGGTCATGATGGTGATCGAAGCGGTTGCCTTATGAGTCAATCCATTTCAACACGGTATCAGTCACCCAATGTCATCGCAGTGTCCCTGATGCTGCTTTTGGCTTTTACCGCAACCCTGTCAGCACTCTTTTTGACCATCATCACCTATACGGGCTGCCGCAGTCCATTTTCAATTGACTGCAGCTATATAGGCCGGACCGTATGGGCAACGTGGGTTGGCATACCGGTGGCCTTGCCGGCAATATTTGTATACCTGCTCACCTTCGTGATGCTGATATTAGCCCGGTGGGGTGCAACCCAATCAATGGCCGCCGCTGCATGGCGCGTCTTGCTCATTCTGGCGTTTTTCATCGGCACAACAGCAGTCTGGTTCATCGCACAAATGGTTTACACGGGCAGTTTCTGTGCGTTTTGCACGATCTCACAAGCCTCTACACTGATCTTATCCTTACTGATCTGGTTCCTGGGCCCAAACCGTCCCCATCGTATTTATCCGTCACAAAGCGACCCCATTAAAATCCATCGCGCCGCCATGATTCGACTCGGTTTCACAGGATTACTGGGCACGGGCGTGCTGTTACTGGGACAGCTTACCGTCCAACGCTATGGGCACGAACTGGCCGTGCTGCCACGTGAACATATCGCCGCAAACAAGCCTCCACCGGCACGACCTTCACCCCCGTCAAAAACACAGGTGCATACCGACGCCCCCCCCGCCATCAAGTCGCCCCAAAAGAAAACCATCAACTTTCTCAAGGGCGCAGTAAAACTCGATCCACTGGATCACCCGATTATTGGTGACCCCAACGCAAGGGAAGTTATCGCCTTCATTGTTGACTACACCTCTCCGCAATGCTTAGCCGTGGCCCGTCACCTCGAAGCAAAGCAAAGCCGAACCACTCCCCCATTCGCCATAATGATCGTGTATGCACCCGCAGAATCAGTATGCAACAAATATATACCTAACGAACAGGATCATCAGTATCGTAATGGATGTGGATATGCCGCACTTGCACTGGCAGTCTGGCATTCCAGTCCTGATCAATTCCCAGCATTTCACAACTGGCTTTTAAAGACTGGGCAGGGTTTGTCCCCTCAACTAGCCGAGCAACGTGCTATCGAGCATGTCCAAACTGATCGACTGGCTGCCGCAATCAAGACCCCATGGGTTCGCAACCGGCTAATCAAGGACATTGATGTCTTTGGCGTCACCATCAAGATCAATCCGCAAAGCCGCGCCCCGATGCTCCTCGTCAATCAGCAACTACAAATACCTACACCCCTGACAAAAAATAGATAATTCGCCCCACAAAACACAAGGCCTACCTGGTACCCGGCAAAACCAGACGCCAGATCCACGGTAAGGTATCCTTACACCGTGTCCCACCACCCACACCGCCCCAATTCCAGCAAGGGTCGCTGGCTTGTGCTTGTGATAATCGCCCTTGGCATCACGGCCGGTGTCACCAGTGTCTTATATTGGCGCTTCTATACCACCGAGCTAGATCGGGTACTATCCGATGCGGGTACCGACTCTGCCGAGACGGCTCTCGCAAGCGACCAGGCACTGGCCGATCTAAGTCAGCGTGTGAACCGCGCCTTGGAGACCGGCACACCAGAGAGGATACAGAAGGATGTTGAAATTTTTGCCGCACAACATCCGCATCATCCGGACGCCCAAACGCTGCTGGGACAGGTACTGCTCTATCAAGGCGATCTAACGGGCGCTTATGCCCAATTCAAGAGCAGCTTGAGCATCGATAATGCCCAGCCGGAAGTGCATCTGCTCGCCGGCTCAATCTGCATGCAACTTGATCAATATGATCAAGCTGAACTGCATTACCGCAACGCAATCAACCTTGACCCATCCAATCACCGTTTTCGCCTACACCTAGCAGCTTGTTATACCAGCCAAAAACGACTTGATGATGCCCGCACCTTGCTCATGTCATTGATCAACCGAGATTCTTCTGCACATGATGCATATGCCATGCTCAGCAAGCTGTACTACACACAAAACAAGCTCGATATGGCAATGATCCAAATCACCAGGGCGCTTAATTCGATACCAATCAGCGACCGACAACAAACCATCATCTACGTGCGACACATGGCTGCGATCTTGCGCCGCATGAACAAACCGAGTGAAGCGTTGCAGGTCCTCGAATCCAAACTCACTGAAACCGAACGCAACGACCCGGTAGTCATTGGCGACATGGCGATGTGTTTTTCCATGCAGAACCAGTTCGAGGCGGCCGCCCTGCTCTTTGAAGAAGCACTCCAAACCAACCCGACCAACTCGCGTCTCGCGGCCAACGCCGTTCGCTGGTGGCACAAGGCAGGCGAACCAGGCAAGGCCCGGTTGGGAATTGATCGAATTCGAAAATTTAATCCGAACTCGCCCGCTGTGCCGCTACTGGAATCAATGATCAACCAGTCACCGGCGTCATTTCTCCAGGAAGAGGTTGACCACTAGGCCCCGCTGCGAAAATGTCATACATGCGATTCAAATGCTGCAGGATGATGTCGAATCTGCTTGACACGACCATCTTTCTGTAGATCGACGCCAACAACATCAAACCGGATCGGCCTGTTGTCCAAGCGATACTCTCGTGCAATCCGGCAAGCCAGCCCTACCAGTTTCCGTTGCTTGCGTCGATTAACCCGCATTTCCGGCAGAGCCCGCTCATTGCCATCAGGCACCTGTAATTGCGACGCTTTGACCTCTACGACCACAATTGTGTGCCAGCCGGGCGCTTCGGCAAACAGATCAATTTCACCGTAACGCCGACGTAGATTCCGACCCAGAATCCGAAACCCCCGACGCTGAAGGTGTTGTGCCGCCAGCTTCTCACCGACAGATCCAACCAGCCGATGGCCCCATCCATCTCAAGAATCGATAAAGATTCCACAGGAACAGTCACCACCAGTTAACGGAACATCTCATGATACCGGAGCGTGGCGATTCAGTACAATTTCCAGCAATTTCTCTGTCATTACCGCCTTGTCGTCATAGCTGCCATTGAGATAGAGTTCTTGCTGGAACTGATCGGTGAGCTGCTTGAATTGTTCTTGAAATAGAATCTGATGGATTTCAAGTTGAACCTCATGCAATGGCCTGCTGATACCGGCTGATTGCGATTCCACATAAACCCAGAAGAAACTGTCCCCAATGGCAAGGCGAGACGAATACTCACCCGCGTTCAGTTGGGTCATCGCATCGTTCAGTTCGTCATAGCGAAAGGGGTGATCACCCACCAATGGCTCATCACTCCATAACCCACCGCGACCACGATTACTCTCATTGAAACGGTGCGCAGCAACCTTCTCGAATGCAATCCCCCCACCAAGAATCTTCTCAATCTGTTCTACATGATTCAGATCAGAAACTCGGATCAGGCGCACGATACGCCCTGGCGGTGGATTAAATTGATCGTGGTGGTCCTGATAGTAGTTTCTAATATCACGACGAGACACACTAACCTGTGGACGAATCTGCTGTTGCAGGTAGATGCCGACAAGCACCTCCTCACGCTTTTCTTCCATCCGTTCATCCAAGGAAGAACCCTGAGCACGCAAAGCCTGATCCGCCAGGATTTGTACACCCCGGCCAAACTGCCGAATGGTCTGCTCACGCAACTCTGCCAGGAAATCCGGAAATGCAAGCTGCTGCTTACCCGACAACTCACGCCCGGCTTCATCCAGGAGTAATCGTTTAGCAATAACCGATTCCAAATTACGCCTGATGATCCGACGAGCCTTGGTGCCGAATTCCACGCGGGAAACCTGCTGCGCCAAAGCCGCCAATTCTTCTTCGATTGCTTTGAAAATCATCTTGGCATAAATCGGCTCTCCATTGACTTGGCCGATCATTGCGTCGACCAGAACCAGCCGGCTGTTTGCGGTCACCACAGGTCTGGATGTTTCTGTTAATACAACCGCCCCCTGTACCACCTCCTCTCCAGCCACCATAGTGGCGTTGCCTGCAACCGCCTGAGCGAACACCATGCCTGCCTGGGACAGCCCCTTTGCCAACCCAACCAGGCATACCATCAAGACGCCCACCACGACCATATGCTGACGATGAACATGTCTATACATCATGATACGTAGTCTAGCAGTCACGAAGATCGCGACAATCAGCACCTACACTCGGACACCGGAATCGGCTTTTCACAACAGGACAAGATCATTCACATCGGACGGTCTGTTCAACCTGTAACAAATTTTACTGTTGTATCGAATATGACCTACCGGACCGTTGTGAATAATAATCCTCGTGCTCAATGTTCACATGAGGACGTCGCAAGGCATCTGCCCGTGCACGATTCGCCGCCGAATGAAATATTCACCTCCCATACGAACCTCATGAGGAAACAGATATTAAACCATTTACCAATCAAGTAACAAGGTTAGGTAGACGAATAAAATTTTGGATCCGATGAATACGTGACCAACCGCAGGCACGGCATAGGACAGCAGACCTCAAACGATCCAATAATCCTGGTGGACGATACCGGACAACAACATATTCGGGTCGTGCCGATCTGGATGCATAATAACAGGTCACAACCAAGGAGGTATAAAGATGTCCGAAAGCAACCACCTTACGCAGGGCTTTACACTTGTAGAATTTTTGATTGTTGTAGTAATCTTGGGAATTCTGGCCGCGATCGTGATCCCACAGTTCACCTCGGCAAGCGAATCAGCCAAACAGAATAATGTCGAAATTCAAATGCAAACCTTACGCAGCCATATCCAAGCCTACCGCATCCAGCACCAGGATGCCTACCCTACGCTGGTACAGCTTCAAGAACCTGACTTTAACAACATGATCAACAGCACCGATGCCAGCGGCAATACAGCCGAGACCAGCTTTGGGCCCTACCTCCCAAGCCCCCCCCGTAATCCCTTCACCGCCGACAAGTCCGTGTCCTCCAAAGTCACTGCCGCCGGTACATGCACAACGAATGACGGCTGGAGCTACAACGAAGCAACCGGCGACCTGCGAGTCTGCATCCCCACCAACCATGCTGTTACCCTGCACTTGGATGGAAGTAATTTCGAGACGTATTAGAGATCCCATAATTTCTCCATCACTGGGATTTTACGATCCCAAAAAGGTCTTGTATGGATATCGGACAGTATAAATCAGGCGGGCATACCAAGTGGTTCGATGATCTAACCGATCAACACACTGGCATGATTAAACAGCCAGGAGGCAGGAAGACATTGATGGGATCTTTGCGATATCTAAATACCGTGTTGACGCTGATCGCAATCCTGCTCACACTCAACTGTTGGACGATGTGGGGCGGAACCACAATCCACTCAGGCCCCACATTCATGTCAACCGCAACTGCCGCAACACAATCCCGATCTCCCGGCGGCATCCCCAACGCATCGGTACAGCGCAAGAAAATCATCGACCTCCTCCAAGAACTTAACGGCCAGAATAAACAGCTACTTACCATGTTTTATACTGGACAAGCCAAGGTAGAAACAGTTAATGCCCAGGCACCATAATCTGTCCAGAATAGGACCCCCAGAACAGAGAATTTCCCTTGCAATCTCTTAATAGAAAACCGTCCCTATATTCAAAAAGTAAACCAACGCGTCGCTGGCCTGTCATTATGGCTTGGTTGCTGGTCGGGATTCTTAGCACAGGACTTTTATTATGGGGCCGGCTGCGCCTTAAGGTACCTCGCGAAGCAGTTGCAGTACCCAAACCACATCAACTCACCGAATCTTCGCCTGCCCACCCAGCATTACAGGGCCTATCAACTCCCAGAAGCCAACCCAAGTCCTCGTACACAACGGACTGATAGAACCAGCATTGCTTACCGTTCGAGACGGGCCACCCGTCACGACCGTTCATATGACAACTGGACTTGATTCCTGAGTTTTAACTAGAGAAAGTCGCAGCCCTATGACGCCGATTAAAACGTCATGAATCACCACGTAAGGGGCGACATGCATCCGTTGACCATCGCCAACAGGCACCCTGGATCCTGCTGGCAGCTTTCCACACTGTCGGGTGTATCGTTGTAGGTTCAGTTCGCCTTTCGCTCATAACTTGCTTGCGGCAAGATCGCTAGCTGCAGAGGCAATCGAGGATATCACGATGAGAAAGCAAACAGGTCATCATGGCTTCCCAGTCATTGCGATTGCCGTTTTCTGGATTATTACCGGCGGATCCATCGTTGAATCATCGGCCTCCAGCGACAAGCCCATCTTGACCGAACCCAAGTTAGATGCCAGGACAAGCCCTGAAGCGAAAAACAATCTTTCATTAGATGTTTCTGAAAAAGATGGCAACCAACTGGAAACGGGGCAGACTTCCCCGCTCCCCAATTCACACACGCCATCCGGCATCGACGTCAATAACTTTGTTCACATCACCTCAGAAGCAGACCTGGGACCGCTCGGTCACATCGATCTGTCGGTGCAAGGCCAGGACGTTGTCAAGGTTCTTCAGATGCTGGCGATCCAATCACAACGCAACATTCTGCCTAGTTTAAATGTCTCCGGAAAGATTTCAGCTGCACTATATAACGTTGATTTCTACGAAGCCCTGGATGCCATCTTGCATACCAATGGGTTTGGATATATCGAGGAAGGAAACTTCATCAAAGTCTACACGTCCACTGAGCTTGACCAGATTCATGCGCGTGATCGCCGCCTGGTCTCCCGCGTGGTAAGACTCAACTACCTGACTGCCACCGACGGGCTTGAATTCATCAAACCACTGATTAGCCCGAAAGGTGCCGTAACGGTCAGTGCAGCTGACACGCCCGGCTTCGAACCGACAATCCAAGACGGCGGCGAAAAGAGCTGGGCCGACACGGACACGCTGGTCATCCATGATTATCCGGAGATCGTTGCGGAAATAGTTGACGTACTCAAGCAGTTGGATGTGCGACCAAAGCAAGTTCAGATTGACGCCATCATCCTGGAAGCCCGACTAAATGAAGATAATGCATGGGGCGTTGACCTGAGCACACTTGCTGACTTTGCAATCAATGAATTTTCCAGTCCGATTTCAGTCATTGATGACCTACTGACTGGATCCGTCAGTCCCAGCGGATACGCCGCACAAAGCACCGTTGGCAATGCCCAGGCTGGCTCCTCGGGGATGAAGGTCGGCGTGGTAACTAACAATGTCGCAGCATTTATTCGGGCACTGGATCAGGTCACAGACACAACCATTTTAGCCAAGCCGTCGATCCTGACCTTGAACCGACAATCAGCCAAACTTATTACCGGCGCCAAACTTGGTTACGTCAGTATAACCAACACGGAAACCTCTTCGACCCAAACCGTCGAGTTCCTTGAAGTCGGCACACAAATGACCGTTCGTCCCTTTGTGAGTGATGACGGATTCATCCGCCTGGAATTACGCCCGGAGATTTCTGAAGGCGAAGTACGGTCAATCGCCGGCTTCATCATTCCAGATGAAACGACCAGTGAAGTGATCACCAACGTGATCGTACCCAATGGCAAGACAGTGGTATTGGGTGGCCTGTTCAAGGAAGATACCAACGTGTCACGTAACCAGGTTCCTGGCCTAGGCAACACTCCTATTCTTGGCGCCGCATTCAAGGGACAAGACGATCAGGTACGCCGATCAGAGGTGATTTTCCTAATTCGGCCAACGATCATCAAGGATGAATCTCTTATCACATCGGCAGTGAAGGTGAACGGTGATATTGAACATGCCCGCCTAGGCGCCAGAGAAGGCTTGCTCCCCTGGTCCCGAACCAGGCTGACAAGTTCATATTTGCGAGATGCCTTTCATCATTTAGATGAAGGCCGTAGGGATATGGCATTGTGGTCGATCAACATGGCTTTAACACTCACCTCAACTGCCGTTGAGGCAATGCGGATGAGAAGTGAGTTGACCAGTGAATATCCCTCCTGGTACGACCGCGGACTGCTCCATAAACGAATTGATGCAATGATCACCGATCAGATAGGAAAGCAAGAACACAAGCAAACCAATACTGACGAATCACAGATGCCATCAGGGTGGATAATGGCAAACCGGCCGTGGCCTGCCCCGCCCACAACCCGAAAACCACGTGTCGACGAAGTAGAACCATTGGCCCATAATTTGGTGTCGGCACTCCAAAATTCGCAGTAGCCCCAGCCAACAGGGTGACCCCGGACAAAAGTTTGTTGGACCTTGGGAGAACATCATGAACAACCAAATGCGATTCACTTTGTTGACCGCCAGTTGGCTGCTACCAGCCATGATCATCGCCGGGTGCGCCAACCAGCCAGGATACACCACCAATCGTAAACATGCCGACGAGCGTTATCACAAAATGCGGGGTCAACTCATGTTACCGCTAGCCACACAACAATTTGAAGCTGGAGACCTCGCCCAGGCGCATCGCACGGTAAACGAGGCCCTACAGATCAACCCACAAAGCGGCCCGTTCTATGTGCTAGCCGGCCGCATTGCGTTGGAACGCAATCGCTTGGAACTGGCTCACCGCCTATTCAATAAGGCAACAGAATTGGATGAAAACCTGGCCAAAGCGCATTACTACAAAGGCCTAGTTCATCAGCGTTGGCACCAGTTCTCAGATGCGATGGGGTGTTATCAACGTGCTTACAATTTGAAGCCCGATCGACCTGGGTACTTACTGACAATAGGCGAAATGCTTGTCGCACTAGACCGTCCAGGCGAAGCATTGGAACTATTCAAATCCAAGCTTACTTATTTCACGAACAACGCAGGGCTCCGCTCGGCCCTCGCCCAACTGTACATCATGCATGGCAACCATCGCAGTGCCCTTGGCTATCTCCGAGAAGCCAATCTACTAGCACCACAGGACATGCATATCCGCGAAATGTTGGCGATGACTCAACTTGAGGCCGGACAGGCTGACCTGGCAATCCGCAACCTGCGCAGCATCATCGCCCAGACAGACAACCACCAAAGAACTGATCTAGAGCGAGCGTTGGCAAGGGCATATGCCCAGACAGGACGGATAACCGATGCACGGTCACTATGTCAACGCCTAATTCGCAAAGATCGCGCTGATCATCAAGCCTGGCTGACCTTGGGTGAAATTGCATGGTCCGGCGGTGACACAGCCAACGCATTGCATGCCGCAAAACGCGTGATCAAACTGGCACCGAACAACCACGACGGCTATCTACTGGCCGGAATGGTATGGCACAAGCGAGACCAGATACATAAGGCAATCAAGATGTTTGATGCGGCGGCGACAGCAGCGCCAACGAAGTCTACAGCAGTTATCTTGCGTGGCATCACCCTGGAGCGTTCAGGCAATATCACGGGGGCTGTCGCGGCATACGAGGAAGCCATCCGTCGACATCCACAGGATAATCGCGCTCAAAAATTACTGGCCCAAATTTATACCTCAGGAAAATAATCATGGCGACAGCCAGCCACTAACACAAAACACATGAATAGCTCACTCCTCACGAAAATCGTAAATCCAAACGCTGTCGATGCTAGGCTACGCCAGCGTTTGTTGTCGCTAGGCATCACACTGGCTCACCTGAATCGATCTCGCGACCCACGCATTGATAAAAGCAGCCAACTCATCGACCACCTTATCATCGAATCGCCACTTTTCAGAAAGCTTACCAATCACCACTGGCCTGACCTGGTCCAGGCACACGGCACCGCGGTATCCATATGGCCGGGGCTTTGGTTGATTCCACTACCATCAAAACATGGTATCCAGAATCATCATGACCAAGATCCCCTTTCGGTTGCAGTCCTGTATACCAACGCACTGCTCCACTGTGAACAGTTGCATCAGATCTGTAAAATACAGCAGCATGACCATCACGCTATCGTCCAACAGCTTGATCCAACCCGTCTCATCAGTGAAGCCCAGTTAAAATCCACCGCATCGATGATCATCTGGTTACATCAGGATGCCAATGAACTGGCCGACCAATCCACTCAAATACAAAAAACAAGCAGCAAACTTCATACTCTCCATAAAGAACTGAGTTTACTGCATAAGTTGTCAACCCATTTCCCCGTAAGCCAACCGCCGGATGTCTTCTTGTCTCAGGCCTGCGAAGATCTACTACAGGTCATGAGACTCTCATGGACCGCCGTCCAGTTGGTCGAGGACGAACCCCGACTCAATGAATTATCCGGACGAATATTCATCGCCGGATCGACCGGGTGTGACAACAAGTTACTGCAGCACATCGGCCGACAACTCATTGGCATGGAACACCGAACTCATGATCCGATGCTGGTTGATGACACAAACCAGGTTGACATTGAACACCTGCCACAAGTGACCAAGACTCTCTTGGCTGTTCCCTTGATGCGTGAAAACAAGCTTTTCGGCATCCTCTTCGGCGGTGACAAGACCGATGGGTCGGCCGTCAGTACGATCGGTGCACCATTGTGCACCTCGATGGCCGCGGGCCTATCGATCTACCTCGAAAACACGATGCTATACGAGGATATGCATGCGTTATTCTTGGGAACACTGCATGCGTTGACCAGCGCAGTCGATGCCAAAGACACATACACCCATGGACATTCTGAGCGCGTGGCACTCATAGGAAGAATGCTGGCCGAGGCGGCCGGACTGGATGACCGTATGATCGAACGCGCCTATCTATCAGGCCTCGTGCACGATGTCGGAAAGATTGGTGTACCTGAAATGGTGTTGAGCAAGGCTGGTCCGCTCACCACCGAAGAATTCTATTTGATCAAACAACACCCAATGATCGGAACACACATTCTCGCCGACATCCCCCAGATGCATGACTTGATCCCCGGTGTCCAGTTTCATCACGAGCGATGGGATGGCAATGGATATCCAGAAGGTCGACAGGGATACGATATCCCCTTGTTCGGCCGCATTCTATGCTTGGCCGACTCATTTGATGCGATGAGTTCTGATCGCGGTTACCGCCAATCTCTGGACCTGAATGGCGTGTGCCACAATATCGAGCAGTGTAAGGGCACGCAGTTCGATCCGGACCTGGCAGATATTTTTCTGCAGATGGAGCTCCAGCCTTACCACGATCTGGTCAAGGTTCAATATAGAGCCGCCCGGCAAGAACGTATGTCGGCCTAATCCTTGGACGGAAGCAACGCGACATAAGCCGCTTCCTCAAGAATCAGATCGATGCGTGCATCAAGCAGATCGACCTCGGCATCATCGACAGCTTCCTTGGCACGTGTAACCTCCAGATTATCACCACCCTGCTTCTCATAGATCTGCATTCTGGCCGCCAACTTCTGGCGTTCTGATTCCAAACGTTGCCCGGCCAAACTTACAATGTGTTTGAATTGGTCAATCAGGCGGTACTGCCGACGTAGCTGACGTTGCAGGTCGCTGCGAATCGCCGCCAGTTCAACTGCCAAGACCATCAGTTCAAGCCGGTCTTTCGCCGCCTGCGCACGTTCGGCACGGTAGCCGTCCAACGGCACATTGAGTTGAAGATCAACCATCAGATCTCCGTCCCCTCCCTCCGCCCGCCGATTCGATGTAAAGGTGGCTTTCATGTCAGGAATCAACTCGGCCTTGCTCACCTGAAGCTGCTGACGTTGAACCGCCATTTCTAATGCCTTGTTAAGAACCGTTTCATGGCTCTTATTGATCAAATGGAGATCTTTTTCCAGTTCGAGTTCTAGCGAGCGAATTTCTTCCAGATCCTCATCTGACACCGTGATCTGAAAACTCAGGGGCAATCCCAACAAATCCAGGAATTCCTCCTTGGTGTTCTGCAGGTTGGTCTGCTCCCGGACCAGATCAGTCTGTGCTTGATTCAAATTAATCAGGGCATTGGTCTTTTCTACTTCAGCAGTAAACCCGGCCTTAACCTTCTCCGCAACCTGTTTGAGAAATTGCCGAGCATCATCGACTCTAAAACTTCTGACGCGAACACGCTTTTTGAGCCGCTGAATGTTGTAGAAATTCCGCACCACCGAAAGTCGCAGGTTCCGAAGTTCAAGAAGGCGATCATTAATCGCCAAATGAAAATCACGGGTGGCTCGCGTTAACGGGAGCATCTGATTGATATGCTCGTAATCGATGCGAAATAGTTGTCGTGATACGGCAATCCCGTAGTTGGCCGTATGATGACCAACGGAATCGCCCTCCTCAAAATCAAAACTAAAATATGGTTCGATCTCGAAACCGGCCAACCGTCCCACAGTGGCAATTCGGCCCTCTGCGTTGTCGTCTCCCTCGTAAACACTGTATCCAGCGCGAAGGACGGGCTTATCCAACTCGCGACGTGCAAGAATTTGCTCCAGGCCCTGCTGCTGCGTACCGTAAGTGGTCTGCCGAAGGCCCCTATTGTTTCGAACAGCCATGGCAATACATTGAACGAGTGTCAGGTCCTCGACTTCGTCTTGCATCGCGTTGTCATGGCCGTAGTCCCTGCCAGCCTTTCCCAAAGCGCCAACCGCATGGAAAGTCGGTTCGATCGTAACCGGGGATTGTGCCACCCCAACCAACGGATGATCGTAGACCGTCTGTGACTGACACCCCACAAGCACCACCCAGAGCCCAGCAGCCCCCAGAAGCATGGCTTGCCTAGCATGAAAACCCCAGACCGAATTATATCCCGTGCCAATCTGGCCTTGCATCGGATAAGCTCACAACGTCATTGCGATCCAGAAAAAACTTTTCGGGGCCATAACCAGACCTACACAAGTGTTTTCGGTTAAATAAACCAAGAAGATGCAATTGATACAGATGAGTGAACTTCAGGAGACTGGAGTTTGAACCCATGTCATATTAGAACACCAGTCACAAGCCCTGGTTTTGCATGTGGCGATATGAATTGACTTTTCGTGGCTAATCACGCCAGAATCGTGATTGCGGCCAGCACTCCCACTGCCAATGGACAGATCTTGTACTGTCAGATCCGGCATCGTCGTAGTAACAGCAGCCCGCCAAAACTGACCAGGGCGACCGTTCCCGGTTCTGGCACAAACTCAATTACGAGTATGGGGCGGGTTGCAATGTCCTCGGCTGAAGCATTGGCACCACCAAATTCATTGGAATGATAAGCATTGCCAAAATTCTGTTCCATGGTGGGCAATGCACTTTCATCGGGCAGTTCCACCATCAGCAACACACCTTCCCCCGTAATGAACTCCATCAATCCGGTGACATCAAAGGCCTTGAACCCTTCGGTGGCATCCTGGAACACCTCAACCACGCCAGGATGACCCGAGTCGTAATCAGCGGTCACACCGGGCGCGATTTCCTCTCCCGTTTCACTAAAGTGCCCCACGGCTGGGTCACCAACATCACGTGGACCCAATTTTGCCATATAAACAGGATCATTGGAATGGCTCAACATCCCCCATTCAAATATGGCTGCCCACCTTTCTTTTGCTCGCTTCCTCCATTCAGCAGTGGTCTCACCTTTTACTGCGGGGCCATCTGACTTGCCATATTTAATTGCGCTAAGAAGTGGATAGGCCGCAATTCGTCCCGCGTTCATTTTCGGTGCGGCGTGCGGATTATCGTAAATCACACCCCCAGGCCCCGCTACGGTGTCACCCAGAAATGCCGCACCCGCAGAAGCTTCTGCGCCGAGATCAAACGTGTTATATAACTTCAACGTGGCCTTCGCGATGGGTGTGTCCGGTGACACCTGCCCTGCACCAGTGCCGAAAACGTCTCGGAACCTGATCATCATTTTTGAATATCGGTAGGTTGGTCCCGCCTCCGGGGTTGATAGACTTGAACCAATACCACCCAGAACGCGATGATAGAAATTGCCGACTTCAAGAATTGCTGAGCCACCGGAATTAGTGTTTCTCAACTCATATGCGCCAGAATCACCCTGATGCGGGCTATCAATGTCAGCCGTGTCTCCAAAATTAACGCCATAGGCCCATCGAATTGAAGTGTCCTGCCCCCGGTCATAACCATTGACCCCTTGTTGAAAAGATATGGTTTCCGCGAGGGCCGGCACAACCATTGTCAATACGGACACCGTCATCAATAACACGATTGGAAGCTTTGACTTTCCATCTATCAACATGGTTATCTCCCATCGTGTGCGCCAAGTAATAGGCGATGTGGCTGCTTCCAATACTCCAGAGTTCGACGCGATATGTTTGCCGGTAGCATATTATGCACCCCCCTGAATTGCAACGAATTTGTATGCTTGTTTTCAATCAACGGACACACTCGGCGAAAAACAAATGAATTTTTATCTACGGCCACAATAATTTGGGGAGGGAACTTGGATTGTGCGTTGCTGGCCCAGTACTGCCTTCCCCACCAGCAATTCAGGCAGCCAGATCATCTGCTGACAGGCCAATGGTATTTTGGTGGCCAGCGATCATCGAAGCCAGATTGCCCGCAGAATCCTGCATTAGCAACGCAGGTAAATTGAGCATATTCCGCCGCTTTGAGATAGGATCAATAACAAACGTCACCGCCCGGTCTTCGAATCCAGCGTGACCAGCCAATGCTGCTGCCGTACCGCTAATACTCCAATTAGCGCCAATGATCGCGAGGTCTGCGACATCCACCGTTGGATCGAAGTTGAAGTTGCCTTCAGACCACGGTGCATCGACCTTGTTGAAATTAGAACCAAGAATGCCCAGGTCCATGATATCGACCACGCCATCAAAGTTCGCGTCACCAAGCATGGCATTCATAATCAAGACACTGCCATCCGAGTCGGTCCATGACAACCCACCTTCATGACGAGCAACAGGTTCGATATCCAACAATTCCAAAGATGTCGTTCCGATTGGAGCTGTGGCCTCCAGTGTGAAGTCCAACGCGGCGATATCGCCAGGTCCCGTAGCCGATGAAGTACTGTTGAACATAGTGGTCCGCAAATGGCCCGGAGTTACTACGTTGGCCTGTAGATTCCATCCGTCATTTTGAGTCCAGATGGTACCGAAATTCACGTCATCATTGGTAATGCTCAAGGCTGCATCGTCGTAAAAAACGTCGTATGTAGCTGAGATAGCATTAGCAACATTATCCAACCCCACCGAAACGGTTGTCACACCACCCGCAACACCTGGGATTTCAGTGTCAATATTCAGTTCCGGATCAATTCCCGGCTCGCTTGCAATAACGACGATGCCTGGTAGATCAGGAATCTCGGGTCGTGCCAACAGCACGGCCTTTTGTGCGACATACGACGCATCGAGACCGGACAGAGTTCCGTCCACTGTAATATCAGATACGATGACCGGATCTGTCCAATTGTGCTGGTCGTAGCCACTGTCTAGCAACACGACGACACGCGAGATCAATGCTGCGTCAAAACCGGTATAGATCGAATTGCCGTCCGTATCGCCAAGGTAAATCGCCTTGTGGATGGCAAAGTCAGCTCTCGAGGCAATCTGGTCTTCATTCACACGAACGTTGTCCAGGTGAATAACCTGTGAACTACCGTACGGCGCCGTTGTCGGCACGTCGGCGTCCAAGGTGTAAATCTTCACGTCGGTGCCCGACAGAGGAGTAGTTCCTGAAGCGGTCAACTTAAGTACACCCGGAGATACCATATTCTGGGTAAGTCCCCAATCCATCGGCAAGCCTGAGGCCAATGAAGCGTTATTGATATTGAGAAGATTCGGATCGTAAACCACGTCTAAGTCAAGAGCTGTTACACCCGAAGCCTTGTCGATGCTGATAGGCAGTTTGGCTCCCGCCGTAGCTGCCGGGACGTCCACATCCTGCCCTGCTCCTCGCGCAAAGTCTGGCAGATAAACAACGACCGTGCTATTGGTTGCAGTGAACGTCGTAATAAAGTCACCACCCGGCACAAAATCGCTGTCACCGTCCAATAGACTAGCGGATGTGCTCTGGAAAGCATCAACAGTACTGGTCAAAGTGACTTCATAGCTGCCAGACTTGAGCACACCACCGGTCTTCACAAAGCTGAGGGTATTAGTGGCAACATCCCAAACCATCGAGCCGTTGACTGTTTCAGTGCCATTGTAAACCAGCGTCAAATCCGGTGGGCTGATGAGACCTCCATCGAAGAAAATTCCGTCATAAAGGTTCAGTGGTGCCAGATCGACAGCGTTATTGAACTGCACGTCAAAACCGCTATGACTCGAGACAAAGTCAATCACTCGAAGGGTGTTATCCGCAACTTCCACTGTGATGTCATCAGTACCAATTCCACCGTCACCATCATCAACCCGCACGCGAATTATAAAGGTACCATCCGTGGCATAGGTGTGGTTGAGCGCGAAGGTCTTACCCATCAGGACCAATGGCTGGAAGGTGCCGGTACCGCCGAAGTCATAATCAACTTCGGCTGTCCAGTTGTCTGCACCTGGATCGGTGAAGGAGCCTACCTGTATAAACGGTGCGGCAGTAAATGCTTGAGTACTATCAGCCACCAAAGCATCGGGACCTGCATCTACAACTGGAACCACATTGTTGACCGTCATTGTGTTGAAGAGGACTGTTTCACCACCATCTTTATCACGAATCACGACCCGAATAGTGCTGCTCGGATCATCGTTGAGGAAATCACTCGGTACCGTCTCCGATGTAGAGGTCGTGTTGGAGATTTCACCCAATCCGGTCTCAATAGTGCCGTTGTTGTTGAAGTCATAATCATAGGTAAACCCAGCCGTTTCATCCGCGTTGGACGGATCTAATTGACCGGCAATCACGACCACACCCGTGTCACCTTCTGAAACCGCTCCACCATTGAGCAGGGTTCCAGTAGGAGCAACATTGTTGACGACCAAAGCATGGATTCCGGCACCACCATGGAATCCGTCTTCATCCGCAAGGGTAACCGAAATAGGACCGACCAAATCAGCATCGTCATCATAGATATGTGTCTTGTTACCCAGCGTTGTATACGTGTCAGACATGTTGTCGCCCCAGAAGACGATGATTTGCGTGACCGTATCGTCACCAGGATCTGTAATTGCACCCAAACTCAATGTGTACAGCGCGGTCCCGCTCTCGTTGTGAGTCAAAGGACTTGCGCTCAGATCAATTGTGGGTGCCACGTTGTTGACCACGAGCAAAGTGCTGTCATTAATAGCCGCAGCTGTGCGGTCTTCGGTCACCGTTACGTCAACCGTATAATTGGTCGTATTGGTTAGACCATCTTCGTCGTCCGCATAAGTGTGGGTCGCCACAAAATCAAAATCACCGGGAATAAGGTTGATCACATCATCAAGCTCGCCGTCGCCCCAGGTGATCGTGACCGTATGCGCTTGTGCCACGTTTGTGAATGAACCTGATAGTTGAACCGTATCACTTTCGTCGATGACGCTGAAGTCGAGGTTCAATATCGAACCGCTAAAACTGGCGTAGTCAACGAAGCCGACATTGGTGTTATCCATGTCGTGCCAGATTACGGATTCAACATCCACCAAATTACTGGTGAAGAAGGTATTACCGAACGCAAACACGTCGTCGGGTGCTCCCTGACGCCCAGTAACCGCATCAGAATTCACGTCCACAATGGCACCGCTGGTAGCAGTTGCCGTTGCGGTGTATCCCGAAAGATCATTGCCACCCGTGCTGATGCCAAGTCCAGTGAAGTCGGTGCCGGGCGTTTCCTGGCCCGCGTCAACCACACCGCCGTTTTGGATCAACAGCCCGACTGTATTTCCGTTGAGATTGGTTGTTTCAATCAGGGCCGTGCCACCATCGACGTCCACGCCTGTGGTAAAACCAGTAATCGTGGTCAGGTTATTGCTGATCGTGGCCGAACCGCCAGAAACCTTGACGCCCGTACCAATGCCATTACCGACCAGGTCGCTGCCGGTAACCAGTACTGTGCCAGATAATACTTCAACCGCCGTCGCTACGCCGCTGATCGTATCGGTCACCGTGGCCGAACCACCGTCGACCCGAACAGCCACGCCACCGGTACCGAAGCTGGTGTTACCAGTAACCAGTACTGTGCCAGACAACACTTCAACCGCCGTCGCTGCGCCGCTGATCGTATTGCCCTGGATGGTGATCCCCGCCGATGGTGATGCATCTTCCACCGAGATCGCC
>CAUZIY010000034.1:0-25835 GCA_963579995.1 Phycisphaerae bacterium | reverse complement strand
GTGGTATGCAAGTGGCTTTGTGCATCAAGAATGCCGGAAATACCTAGCTGATGCATCCATTGACGCTGCGGTTTGGGAATTGAAGCAATCAAGAAATCATCAAGAACCACATCGGTAGCTGTAATTTTCACGTCTGGAACGGTTCTACCTTTGTCGTAAGCAATGACGCCGTGCGCGATGAATTGGCTTTCCTGGTTGGATAGCCCCTGTGCATGAATCTGGTTAATCCGGGTCTGCTTGCTGCCAATAACAAGGTTGCCATCAGTAATGCGAAGCGGATAGGGCCAATGTTTATGTAAGACGTGAACGCCCTTGGCACGGACAATGGTTTCAACGGCGGGTTTGACCCCCTTCCCGCCGGGGCTTGTGACGTGGCTCACCAGATCAACCATGCCGCCGGGATCAAATACTGGCCGTTTTGTTGAATGGTTTGTTGCCGCATTCTTCTTGCCTGACGCATGAATAATTCCATCGGCGATCAATTGCCGATGGGCAGGAGTATTGAAAAATAAATCCAAGATGTCACGATGTTTTTGCCGCGACATGGCTTGATACAGATGGTGGTCAATTGGCACCCCGGTCGCGGTAATGGTTAGATCTAATGCTGCGTGCGGCTGCGGTGGCCATATCCTGCCGGAAAGCAGGACCTTTGCGCCGGTTGGTCCTCGTCCTGAAAGTGAAACCAACTCAATCTGGTCTTGATCGAAATTGATCTGTCCGTGAATTGACTGCAGTGGATAGGCAAAGCGGTTATATACAGCATCGACATTATGGAAGTCGATCGTGCCCTGGTAACGAAGTTGTCCTCCATGTTTATCACGTATGAAAAGTACTTGGCTACTGAATTCGCCGTCCGGGTTGTATTTCCGAAACTGCTGGGCAATGTTTTCCGGGAGGACCATGAGGTAACGCGTGTCCTTTGGGAGTGTGAATTTCGGCGCTGCCACAGTCAGTTCTAGTGGCGCATCAGCATCGAAGCCGGATATGGTCCCATTAATCGTGTATTCGATGCCCTCGATGGTTCCACGCAGGCTGTCCACGATGATTCGATCATTATGAAATGTGAACGTTCCTGAACCTCCGATCATTGGCAGGCCGGCTTTGCGGAAAGGGGTGTAAGGTGGGATTAGAACGACGTCATCGAATGTGATCTGAGCATAAAACTGATTGCTTTCCAGATCGTATCCGATCCAAAGTTTCTGCATTGTTCCAGTTGGACCTTGTTCGTGCTCATCCCACCACTGACGCCACCGGCTCGGCAACCAGTTGCGTTGTGGGCTTTCCAGTGCGAATTGGTCAACTTGGGCAGTGAAGCTCTGATCACGGGGATTGAACGATCCGTTAACCGTTGCCCCGGGTGTACCGTCGGGGCTGACCTGCCGGATGACAAAGTTATACATGGCCTCTTTACCGCTTGCTGCCGACAAGTGTCCTTCAAATGCAGTCTCATTTAACCTGGTGAAGCGGGCTCCCCGTGCTTCGGAAAAGTGAATACGACCATTGTCCAGTTGGATTTCAGGTAGTGTAAATGGCAGCTTTTTCAGAGGTCGGCTGGCGCTGTATTCTTGGAGGAGTTGGTAGTTGAATTTGCCGGTTTCCAGGTCTTCGGTAAGACAGATTACCGGTCGGGTAATATTAAAAACACTGGGTTCGAAAGTCCCAATCAGCAATGACCATAGATTATGTTCGATATAGATATGTTCTGCTTCAAATAGCTGTCCAGCTTTATCAGAAGATTTTGGTAATCGAATCACGACGTGATTCAGTTCGATCTTGCCATCAATCCCAAATTGAGCGGCGTGGATCTCTACTTCAGCGCCAATAATAGCTTCTATCACCCCCTGCGCAAGGTGGGCAGCGCCTCGGGGGCTGGCGATGTACCAGCAGACGCTGGCGATTAACAGAATGATAATCGCCAGTTTAAGCCGCCATCGGTACCACAGATGCCGCCTGCTGTCTCGTGAAGTTTGAGAGCTCAAAAGTTTTATCCCACCTGGTTCTTTGCCCGCTGATATCGCAAGCAACGAGTCTCGGCATAGGGTTGAATATTGTACGCGGATTGCCATCGGATCGCTGGTTCCGTATTGGGCAGGCTGCGGGAGCCTGTCGCCTGGTCCGCGGGCAGGCACTTGGGAAATCCGCTATCTTTCTCTCGTTCTTTAGTCGTTGTTTTGGAGATTATGCCATGGATACCGTGCCTGCTATTAAATATGAGGACTTCGCCAAATTGGATCTGCGTGTGGCTACCATCACGCAAGCCGATGCGCATCCGAATGCGGATCGACTGCTCAAGTTGCAGATTGATCTTGGGGATAATCAGCCGCGTCAAATCTGCGCCGGTATTAGGCAGCATTACAATACGGAGGATCTGGTCGGCAAGCAGATTGTTGTTGTGGCAAACCTTGAGCCGCGCACGATTAGGGGCGAGGTGTCCAATGGAATGCTGCTTGCCGCAAGTGTCCTGGACGGCGGCGAGTTGAAGGATATTGTATTGCTTACGCCTTCGGCAGTGACGCCAGATGGGTCCTCCGTTGGTTGACAGGCATCGGCCCAAAAAAAATTTGGGGATCTACTGATCTTCAGAACCTTCGTCGGATGCATCAACTTGCGATTCTGTGAAAGGATCGCTTTTGTCGACTTCAGGTACGTACCCGACACGTTCCACCAATGCTTCGTAGGCCAGTGGATCTGATCCCAATTCATCGACATAGGATTGTGTGATTAGATTTAGGGCCACAAGCGGGTTGGCGACGGCGGCTTTAAACTGGTTGGTTGTGATTGGATTGAATTCCTCCACGCGGACCAGCAGAAGCACCTGTTTCTTATCTAAACCAATCGCATCAATTGCCACCTCATCGCCCTGCCTGGCCAGTTCAAATATTCGATCCACCAGTACCTGGTCAGAACCGATACCCACGATATTTGGGACAGCTAATCCACCAAGTAAATCTGCAACGCGGCGGGAAAATGGCGACGGCTTGCGAATGTTTGTGCCAAGCTGTTGGGCGATGGTCTCCAGTGTCTCTGTACGAGCACGTTTCAGCCAGCTTTGTTTATCGTTCTGCAACATTCGGTACCCGGCCAGGCGTTTGGAGTCATACGTGACCCGCGTGCGGATCTCCTCTAGTGATGCAGGGCTGTGTGCGGGTTGCACATCGATGAGGCGAAAGATATAAAACGATTCCGCAGCTGTCAGTGGCAAACTCGCAATCGTCTTCTGAAGGCGACGTGTGGCTAGGTCATTATCTGAGTCGGGGCTTAGTTCTTTTGCGCTAAAAACATAATCAGTAAAAAGGGATGTGCCATTATCAGTTAACCTGCTGAGTCCGATACCTGGCAGGTTGCTAAGCGCTTGGCGGTCGAACCAGCGGTGATCATAATGATGCCACGATGGCAGGATTCCAAAGCGTTCCTGTAAATTTTCGGCAAGCTGATCAAATCCTATTGGTTTCCAATTGGCGTCATTATCCACCATGAAATAGCCAGATGCTGTATCAAGGCCGCGGTTATCATTGACAAGCATGGATTGCGCAGCTTTGAGCATCTCTTGGCCAAGTTGCTTGGCATTGTCCCGGTACAACTGATTTAGGATCTCTTGGCGCACTTGTGCATACGGTTTGACCTTGGGGTTACCTGGGGTCGAAGAACCCTGCGAGGTGTTGTCCCCTTCACTGTTTTGTGGAGTTTCCGGTTCCAAGAAGTCCGCAGGGTGCTTGGTGTAGTAGGCCAGGGCTTCGCGTTCTTGAGTTTTCTTTTTGGCTTCTCTCCGCAGAAGTGCGGCTGGGATCTCAAGGTATTCGATCTTGACACGATCCGGATAGCGGTAGCCAAAGCCATGCGGTTCGCTTTCGCCAGGAAGTATCTGCTTGTATTTATCAAATAATTCAAGCAACTCTTGTTCAGTGGGCATTTCTATCTTGTCCGCGTATACGTCGGTATTGACGGCGACTGCCGAGATGCGGACTGTTGATTGATAGTCGTAAATGAACCGCCGCATCAGTGGGCGGCTTACGCGGAAACTGCCATGTGATGCACGCAGAAACCGCTCCAGGTGATCCTCAGTCGAATCCCGGAGGGTTTGTAGATAAGCCAAACCTCGCAAAGACGCTTTCAGGGTCAAAGGCATACTGGTTACCCCGTAAAGCAGTTCGCTGTAGTGCTGTACTGTGATCCAGTCACGTACAGCAGCATGAAGCATGTCGATGGTAATCTGGTGCCGCTCAGCGATCTGAGCTAATTCCTGTTCGCCGATGCCGGTGTTTCTTAGAAATTCGGCGGCTTGAGCCAAACTTGCTACCACGCCAACCTCTTCGGCTTCATGTCGCATCAAAAGCCACTGCGTTGGCTCATAGGCGCCCACTCCTGCCCGCAGCACGTACTGGAGCAGTCCCAGTTGATTTGCTGCTGCTTGAATATCGATCGCAGTTACTTTGGCTCCGTCGATATAACCCAAGGTCCGCTTTTGTGGGTTAGGCCCAAACATCTGCATTGTGGGCTGAACAAGAAATGCGATCATCAGTAGCGATACGCCGATCGATAGGATGTACCTGTTGTACTTGCGAAAGAACTGAAGCATGGATCATGGTTCCGGTTGGTTAAACGCCACTTGCGGCGGGCGTTTTTTGCCGACAGCTTACTGGCCGAATCGCCCAAGTGTACTGGATGATCCGACTCCATCGGGGATTAGGGCGACCCCGATAGATGTGAAATCGTCTATATCGTCGTTACTTGCTACCAAGATAAGGGTCCAGCGGGGTAGTTTTCTTTCAATTGTGACTTCTGAGCGTCGGCTTTCATTTCGGTTCAGGTCCCACCTCTGGCTGGCGCCGATACGGTATTTAGACGTGAGTTTGTAGGTCAGGCCCGCCTTGATCAATCTGCTGGCAATAGGGTCGAGGTCGGCATATTCCAGGTGGGAACTCAAATGGTTTCCATGGGCAATCATTGCGCCAACATGCCATTGTGAGAGGTGGTGATGTTCAATACTCTGTGTGACATCAGCATTGACAGCGAACGTGTCGCTTAACATCCACATCAGGTCGGCATAGAAATGATCGCCTCCACGTGATAGTTCGGGCCGGTAAGGAAAGAACCGAGCGGGGTCTATGTCGGTGTCTGTGTCATCGGTTCGCAGGACCAGATCCGTATTGATGACCAGCCAATCAAGGGTTCTCCATCGTCCGGGGCCCCCTCGCTGCGTTTGAAGTCGCTGGCGGAGGCCCAGGCGGGCACCACCACCTTCCGTGATGTTTTCCACGTCCACGTCATAAATGGGGATATCCTCGGGGTTGAGGGACGATACTGCGACAAATAGGTCTGCATTGGGTTCAATGACATGACGTAATCGGTGTAGGCCCAAGATGGGATCCTCGACGTCATTGTTCGTTTTGCTCAAGGATGTCCCCAGTCGTGTGCCGACAATACCCCAGAACCGAATTTCATCATCTTCGCCACGAAATTCAGAAAAATCATAATCGTAAAATGTTACACGGCCAGCGCCATAGGGAACTACATCAATAGTGCCCCATCTCATGGGTGCCTGTAGTTCATGCCGGGTGTCAAGGCGATTGACATAACCACGCGGTACGCCAATTAAGGCATCAACGTTATTGGTGTTAACAGTTTCATCAATGTCCGTCGGATCAATGGTGCGGGTTCCAAAGGTGGCCAAGGTTTCGGCCGCGTTAAACCCACGGTCCGCCGGCGAATCGCGTCCGGCCCGTATTCGCATCCGGCTGTATCGATTTTCAGTGAAATACGATAAGCGGCCGTTGAAAAGACTTGTGCCAATTCTATAGAACCCAATTTCAGGTAATTTCTCAATTCCGTAACCCGGTGCTTGCCATAGGGGGGTTTGCGGGGTGAAGTTCATCAGGTCGTACTGTGCCAGAAACGTAAACGCAAGGTCTTCGGTTTGATGTTTGAGGTAGACTGAGGATTCATACGGTTTTTCTGTTTCCGCTTCAGTACGCTCGAATTCTTCAAGAAAGGTTGCGTCAGAGACATAGGCCAACTCCATCGACAACTCCCAATCCTTCTCCAGTTCCTGCCGATGTTGCCATCTTAGGGTACCACGCATTTTCCCAGCGTGGTTTAATTCTCGGTTGCTGATTTCATCCTTGCCATCGTCATGTGCCACAAGGTAACTGTTGGCGTGTCCAAACATGCCTGGTTTGTTGTACTGTAGATTCAACCCGGTTGAAGGTCCGTGATCACCACGGTAGTCAAGCTGCGCGGATAAAATAACACCCTTGGGCTGCGTCAAACCTACAAGTGACCAGACATCCCAGTGTGTGGTGACTTGTGTTCCTGACTCGGTCCGGCCCAGGTCAAGCCGTCTCAAGGCAGTTCGTCCGGCATCGCCTTCAAAGTCCGGCAACCAGCCGATTGGCGTTGTGCCGATCTTTGGTGTGATGCCTTTTGCCACAATCCGCACCTTCGGAACGGTATTTCGATCAGACGGATTTTCCATGTCAAATCGAATTTGATTGACTGCTATTGAAAAGTGCGGCTCGGCAAACTCGCTGGTTGTCAGAACCGCTTGGTCTGCACGAAAGCTTTTCTGTGACAGCATGCGGAGTTTCTTGGCATGCACATATAGAGGTACCTTTCGTCGCATGTCCCAGGTATAGAAAACTGCATCGAGTACCACTGCCCGTTGGGTTGCCGGCTCGAAATACACTCGTGGTGCCCTGACGGTATATGTGCCATCCGAAATGATCACATTGTCCTCTAGGTAAACACCCTGTACGTCACGCGGGGTGATGCTGCCTGGTCGGATCTGGCCATCGTCTTGCTTGTGTAGAAACACGACCACATTCTGAGCCCTTAAGGTCAGCGCTAAATCACGCGCTTCACTCTCAAACGCCACATTGACATCCCCTTCCAATATCAGCACATGACCGTCGTCCGTCGGTCGACCAATCGCCTTTTTTGAAAAGTCGATAATAACCACGCCCTCAAGAGGCAGTTGGTCGTCATGTGGGTCTTCTTCGGCTGCGAGTGATTTGTCAACTGTTTGTGTGCTCCAACCACCATCGGGCACCTGGTCAGGGGTTCGGCTGATTGACTGGTGGTGGGTTGCAATCCGTTTCATGGCGTCCTTGACCCATTTTTCCCCGGATGGTTCAGGCAATCGGCGCATGAGGTTCGTTTGTACCCGAACGGCACCATTCGTAGAGCAGGTGACGAGTAATTGCGCACCCTCGGCACTGACCGGCCCGGAACCCGCCATGTGACGCGGTTCAATGAGATATATGGATAGATGATGGATCAGGCGACCAGGAGATCGTTCAGTTTCAATCTGCACGAGCGCACGTTCAGCGCGGAATCCATATGAACCGACTTCGATCGTCACATTACCCTCAACGCGCAGGTACTGGTTGTGGTTGAACGACCAGGTCAGTGTTTTATCTGCCCGGAGCAGGGCATTTGCGCTAACCACAGGATCTGCAAATGGGGATTTTGAGTTGGAACTTGTTGCGGCAAATACGGACCACGGTGATATATACCCGTGTACACAAATAGCCAGCAGTGCAATAAGCCACCGTCCACGTTGGCCCTTGAAATTAATGCGGCTTTGTGGCATCAGCCCGGACCTTTGGGAGCAGTGAAATATGCGGTCTGGTGACAAGGCGTTGAAGTGAGCCGGCAATTTCCCATGGGTTAGCATGATGAATCTAATGGCTGCCCATTGCCAATGGTGTGCCCGTGACAGTTGGTTCAATATTGGACTGGTTCTTAGTGCTGGACGGTGGGAGACGATCAGGATGAAGTGGTGTGGCGCGTCTGAGGACGACGATTTGCCACACGTCGAGTAATTGCAATCTGAAGCTGTAGTCAACTTCAAGGTCGATGCCATCCAATACATCCTCAAGGGCCAGATCACTGCGCCAGCCAATTTTCATGAATAATGGGTTAAGCAACTTCTCTAGGCCTGCAATTACATGATAAGTGGACTGGAAGTGGTTTGATAATACGATCCGGCCACCGGGTTTTACCAGCCGACCGGCCCAATGCAGCAATCGTGCAGGATCACTTACGACCGTAAGGGCGTGGCTCACCATGACATGGTCAAACGTGCGATCAGGAAATGGCGGCATCATGGCATCAGCCCGAACCAGTTGGCAGTGTGAGAGGTGGTCCTCCCGGCATTTACTCGCGGCTTTGGCGAGCATGCCTGCGCTGAGGTCGACTCCCACAACCGTTACATCTTGCCGATAACGTCGCAGCATCAACCCTGTGCCTACGCCTATATCCAGTACCCGATCTCCAGATTTGAGCTGCATTTGCTCTAGAGCACGGTGATACCGGTGGTCCACAAGGGCCCCGAAACTTCGATCGTAGATCTTTGACCATAGATCATAGATCTGGCTTGTTGTAGCCTCATTCATGCCCATGGCGATTTACTACAACCTTGTTTAGAGTACGACGACTTGAACCCAATCCAATACGATGGTGGCGACCCTGTGTCGGACTGGAGATTGTAGGTCGACCGGGCGCAGAATAGCTGCAATTGACAAGGGTTGCCACCTGCTGGGGTAGATATCGATAATTAGGTTACTGGTATGGTTAGGCTTGCTTTTATACCGTCGTATTTCTTTTTCCTTGTGATATGCTCGCCATGGTTGCTTGGTCATGAGGGCGGAACACTTGAGTCCAGTTGGGACCGCCGCCGCACACCGGCCGTGGAGGTATTTGAGCGGGCCTCAAATTCGGTGGTTAATATCTCCACCACGCAAATAATCCCAGTACGGTCACCGTTCGGCATCGACCGTTTTTTCGAAGAGCTTTTTGAGTTTCCTTCTCGCGGCTATTCGCGGCATAGTGTTGGGAGTGGATTTGTCCTGCATTCGGCAGGATATATCGTAACCAATGCGCATGTTGTGGCCCGAACCACGGAACGGCAGGTCATTTTTGCAGACCAATCAAAATATGATGCAAAGATTATCGCCATCGATCCGAGTCATGATCTAGCCATACTTAAAATCGAGGCTGGCAAGCCACTTCACCCCGTTCACCTAGGGGTGAGCAGCGATCTTATGGTGGGTGAGTCAGTCATTGCCATAGGTAACGCCCTGCGATACCAGCACACAGTTACAGCGGGTTTAGTCAGCGCAATAAATCGAAAGATTGAAGTGGCGGACAACGTGTCGTTCGATGGCCTGATCCAAACAGACGCCCCTCTTAACCCCGGCAACTCTGGCGGGCCATTATTCAATGTGCTGGGTGAGTTGATTGGGGTTAATACGGCGATCCGGGCAGGTGCTGAGAATATTGGGTTTGCTATTCCTGTTGACCGACTACGGGCGTTGCTTCCCGAGTTGCTCGATGTGGAACGGCGATATGGCTTCGAATTCGGCTTGACGGTCAGTCAGTATCATGCCGACGATGGATTTCGGGTGCGTGTCGATTCGGTTGAGCCGGGATCTCCTGCCGACCGGGTTGGCCTATTAAAACCTGCGGTATTTATTGACGCAGTGGATGGCAAGCCAATTCGTCACCCCAGTGATTTTCATGTGGCGTTGTTGGGGAAGGTGCCCGGTGATCAAGTCACGCTGGCAGTGCGGTCTGGTAATGCTCCCAAAACCGATGTGCAGGTCCACCTTGCGGTACGGCCACGCCCTGATGGTGACAAGCTCTTGCGGAATTTACTAGGCATTGAGGCGACACCGTTGACACCGAAAATGGCCCACGATCACGAGATCCCGCTGTTGGGCGGCTTGGTCATCCAGCGGATTGAACGGACTAGCCCCGCAGATCGGGCACAGTTAGAACGTGGTGATCTGCTGATTCAGATCGGCCGTCACCACTTGGAGGGCTTTGATGGCGTTGGCGACCTGCTGGATCAGGTGAAGCCTGGCGACCGTGTCATTATCAGGATTCTGCGTATTCATGACCGTACCCAATACCTCTACGACCTGTCACTGCGGGCCCGATAGAAGATGCGGGTTGCCAAGTCAGTTAGAATGTGCTGTTGCTATGAAGATAACGATTAATGGTACATCCCAAGAAACGGATTCGCAGACGGTTCGCGACCTGGTGGTCGATCTGGGATTTGGATCCCAGCCGGTTGCGGTTGAACTTAATCACCAACTCGTTGTCCGTCGAGAACACGAGCATACGGCCATTCAAGAAGGTGACATAGTTGAAATTGTGACGCTCGTTGGAGGTGGCTAATCGCCAGCATATTTACTTATGACATCAACAATGGTAACAAATAACTTGTCGACCGACGAACCTTTTCTCATCGGAAGGCATAAGTTCCAATCCCGTTTGATTGTTGGTACCGGCAAGTACAATACCTATGAACTGATGGCTGAATCGCTGCAAGCCAGCGGTACGCAGGTTGTGACGGTTGCGGTTCGGCGAGAACGACTTGTTGATGACGAGGGTCGTTCACTACTGGAGTTCATTGATACGGATCGTTATACGATTCTTCCTAATACGGCCGGCTGTTTCTGTGCGGACGATGCTGTACGCGTGGCACGGCTTGGGCGTGAGATCCTTGACCAACTTGATAATCCAGGTAAACAATGGGTCAAACTCGAAGTGCTCGGTGACACCAAGACGCTTCTTCCTGATCCGCAGGGGACTCTTGAAGCGACCAAGATACTAGTTGATGATGGCTTCGCCGTCTTGTGCTATACCAGCGATGATCCAATTATGGCAATGAGGATCAAAGAGGCTGGCGCAACAAGCGTGATGCCTGCAGGTTCGCCGATTGGCTCCGGTCAAGGTGTATTAAACCCCAACAACATCCAGCTTATTCTTGAGATGTTAAAACAGGGCGACCCGGACTATCCAGTGATTGTTGATGCGGGTGTGGGTACGGCAAGTGACGTGGCGATTGCCATGGAGTTAGGCGCTGACGGTGTGTTGCTCAATACCGGTGTGGCCCACGCAAGGGATCCAGTCACAATGGCTCACGCCATGCGCCACGGAGTCATCGCCGGCCGTCAAGCCTATCTCGCAGGCCGAATTAAAAAGAAACTCTATGCCACAGCATCAAGTCCGTGGTCAGGTGTGATCAGCTATATTCCCGGCGAATAAAAGAGGTCGGATAAGGTGATTATTTGGGTGCACGTCGGATGACGAGCGTGTCATTCTGGCCGCCGAAACCGAAACTGTTTGATAAGCAGACTTCGATCTGCGCCTCCCTTGAAACGTTAGGAATATAGTCAAGATCGCACGCCGGATCGGGTTGTGCCAGATTAATTGTAGGGGGAAGTTTCTGATCGCGGATGGCTAATACACATACAATTGCCTCAACAGCGCCAGCAGCGGCGATGAGATGCCCCATCATGCTCTTGATGGAACTGATTGGAATTTCCTTGGCATTTTCCCCGAAAACTGCTTTGACGGCTTTGGTCTCGATGAGATCGTTTTCTTTAGTGCCGGTGCCATGGGCTGAGATGTAGTCAACATCACTTGGGGCAACTTCAGCATCCTGTAGTGCTTTTGTCATGGAACTGATCGGCCCGCGGCCTTCCGAGTGCATATCAGTGATTCGAAACGCATCGGCACTTGATCCGTACCCCACGATTTCGGCGAGTACGGGTGCTTTGCGTTTTGCTGCGTGATCCAACGTTTCAAGAATCAACATGGCCGCCCCCTCGCCGAGTACAAAGCCATCACGGTCAACACTAAACGGTCTGCTTGCTGTGGTTGGCGAATCATTGCGCGTGGACAGTGCGGTTAGGCGATTAAATCCTGTGACGCCGAGCGGATGAATCATCGAGTGGGCGCCGCCGGCGATCATCACATCGGCATCACCACGACGCAAAATGGAGGTTGCTTCTCCAATGGCCTGGGTTGAAGCAGCACAAGCGGTCAGGCAGTTATATGCCGGCCCCTGAGCTCCGAATTCCATGGCAAGGTGGGTTAGCGGCATGTTGGGTTCTTGTTGAATCTCCCGTACCGCTCTAAGTTTCTGCGCGGCTACAGTCCCCCACTTGACCGCATCAATTTGACGCCGTTGGTCATCCCATGCAGACAGGTTAGACGCAAAGTAGTTTTTGAAATCGACAGATCCTTCACCGGATCCGAGATAAATGCCCAGACGTTGAACGTCAAGGTCAGGGTATGAATTCAATGCCGCATGGGTCCACGCTTGTGCGGCAGCGCCCAGTGCGAATGCCGTATTCGAGCCGATTCCATCGTGCAGGTCACTGTTGGCAACGAACTGGCGGTAGTCAAAGGACTTGACTTCAGCTGAAAATTGAGTGGGGAATGTGCTTGCGTCAAACTGGCGTGTCAGCTGTACACCACTGCGGCCAGCTAATAAGGCATCCCACACCGTTTCAATGTTGTGTCCTAATGGGGTGATCCATCCGATTCCGGTAATGACAACTCGTTGAGACATCTGTTTCATCAATTCATGCTATTGGGAGCATGTTTACTGGTAAGGTGACCAATCGAATATTGCGGTTAACTTGTCACGACGTTTATGGAGCAGGTCCTCGTACAGCTGTTGAGCTTGGCTGGGGTCGACGATGTCGTACAGGCCATCCACGTCGACCTTACCCTCGGCGAGCCATTGTAAGGCAGTTACGAAGCTTGAGAAATTACTGGCTTGGGCGCTTGGAATTGGGTGTAAAGGGATCCCCCATTCCGTGCCACCTCGTAGTGTGACGTTGTTGAAAAACACGGCAGATAGTATTTGATGGGCAAATATTTCTGTGTGTCTACGCCAGTGGGCGCCAATCAGTACAACTTCACTGCCTTTACGCACGACGCGGCATGCGTCCTCAATAGCCTTTTCGTGACCCGAGCAATCAATGGCCAGTGCAAAACGCTGTTGGATCGATTTATCTTCGACCGGTACGGTCGACCATATGTTTTCATATGGGCCATCATTGAGCAGACGGCGTCGCGATTCAACAGGGTCAACGGCACTAACCCGATATTGGCAAAGGGCAAAGATTTTGGCTGCAAAATGGCCAATAGGCCCCAGGCCCGTAACCAGCACCTCGGAACCAGGCCGTGCTCTGGTGGTGGTTAGTGTGGTCATGCTTACAGCCATCAAGCGTGCAAAGGCGGCTGTTTGGGGTGACAAGCAGTTGGGTACAGGGACGACCATCTTTCGTTTGACCCGCTGATGCGAAGTGTGGTGGCCTAGGCCAAACACAAGATCGCCACGTTTAATGTCAGTCACCTGTCGGCCAGTATCTTCAACTTCAAAAATGGCCGAGTAACCCATGGTGCGTGGAAACCGCTTGCCAAGAAAGCCATCATTTAACTCAGTACCGGGACTGATCAGTGTGGCAATTGTTTTGCCGGATATTTCATTTGGTTCTAATGGGGATGGATCCAGTTCCGCCTCGATCAGTTCGACCGTCTGGTTGGCCGTAAAGGTGACAGAGTGAAAACGACGGGTTGCCATTGATCTGGTGCCTTAGGATGATGCGTTGTCGTCATATCTTTTAAGGACTAGTGCGGCGATTTGGCCTCCCAGGCCACAACTACATATCAGGGCATACTGCAAATCAGCTGGCCGCATGGCCGTTGTGCCACCTGCCAACTCTGGCCAAGGTTGCTTGCAGTTGACAATCGCCGGCAAGGTTTGCTCAGCTAACGCCTTGGCGGCAATGCATGCATCCAATCCGCCGGCACCGGCAGAGCAGTTTCCGAACAGGGCTTTGTTGGGTATGACTGGTAATTGGGACAGATAGTCACCAAATACTCGTTTTAGTGCGGCTACTTCTGCGCGGTCAGAAGCGGGATGACCGATCCCGGTTGGGATTACCAAGTCGATCTGTTGGGGATCGATACCGGCTTCCCCTATCGCGATTAAAATAGCATTGTCAATGCCACGGCCTTCAGGATCTGGAAGTAAGTTTCTTGCATTGCGGTTGATCGATTGTGCCGCTCCAAACCCGACGATTTCGGCGTACCCCGTAGGTTTGTTCCGGATACGGCGTTGCTCAAATGTATCGCGGGCCTCTAGAACCACAATTGCACCGCCTTCACCAATGATGCTTCCGGCTGCAGTTTGGCAAAAGGGGCGTGCGGCAAGTTGCGGGTCATCCTCTTCGGTTGTGTTGTATCGGCCCGTCATCAGCAGGCGCAGAAATTCCGTTGGATTCAGTTTCGAATCAGCTCCACCACAGAAACACATATCAGCATCACCGCGTTGAATTACCCGCAGTGACTCACCAAGGGACAACCCCGCTGACGCTTCAGTGCAGGTGATTGTGTTACTCGGCCCCTGTGCGTCATGGAGTATTGTGACATGGCAGGCCAGCATGTTGGGCAGGTATTTCAGTAGCCACAGTGGCGTCAGGTGTTGCATGCCCTCCTGCCCCCACTGGTGGATATCGAATGCGCCGTTTGCATCGCGTGCTTCAGCCAGACCGCTGGTAAGTTCATCCAATTCCGCTGCGATTAAACCAGCTCCGATATGCGCACCCATGCGTTGTGATGAATAAGACCGATCTTCACCATTGTCTGTTGTAGCCCGCGTTTTAATGCCTGCATCGCGTGCTGCCAGATCAGCGCCGGCCACGGCCAGACCAATGTCGCGTGCCATGACCTTCGTTGCCTTGCGATACCATTTTGGGACATACTTTTGGGCTCTAAATCCAATGATCTCCGCGGCAATACGGCAGTCAAAACTCGATGGGTCAAATGATTCAATGGGGCCGATAGCGGTACGACCTTCAAGTGCAGCTTGCCAAGTTGGCTCGATGCCCAAGCCGACCGCGCTGGTTGGTCCAAGGCCCGTTATGACGACATGTCGGCTCATTGCGCGGCAAGTTTACGCATTTCACGGCAGAATGAACAGCAAGGCGATTCCAACGCGGCATCGATTGGGGCCGGTGAGGGATGGCCCATGTCGTCCCGCTATGGGCATGTTGAATCTGCTATGATAAAGCGGTTGTTAACCCACCGGATCATTCCCTGTCTTGACGTGAAAGACGGCCGTGTCGTCAAGGGTGTCCACTTCTTAAATCTACGTGATGCCGGTGATCCCGTAGAAGTGGCCAAGCAATATGAGCAGGATGGTGCCGACGAACTGGTTTTCCTTGATATCAGTGCCAGCCACGAAGGCCGCCAGATCATGCTTGATGTGGTTGCAAAGGTGGCAGAATGCTGCTTCATGCCATTTACGGTTGGTGGTGGTGTCCGTACGATTGACGATGCGGCCGCATTGGTCAAATCAGGTGCTGAAAAAGTCAGCATCAACACGGCTGCAGTGACCAATCCGCAGGTTATCCAGCAGACGGCCAAACGCTTTGGCCGGTGTGCCACGGTGGTGAATATTGATCCCAAGCGGGTCCAGCGTGATGGCAAGATGGTGTTCGAAGTGCACACGCATGGTGGCCGCCAACCCACCGGCCTGGAGGCCGTGCAATGGGCTCGGCAGGTGGTTGAGTACGGTGCTGGCGAAATTGTTCTCACAAGCATGGACGCTGATGGCACGCAAGATGGTTACGATCTGGAGATGACAGCGGCCGTCGCGGCAGCGGTGGATGTGCCGGTGGTGGCTTCTGGTGGCTGTGGTGGTCCTGAGCACATTCGCGACATACTGGTCAAAGGCAACGCAGATGCGGCCCTTGCGGCGACTATCTTTCATTACGGGCAGTATTCGATCGGCCAGACCAAACGGTACCTGCATGATCATGGGATACCTGTAAGGTTAACCGAAGCGTAGTACACTCATGAGCACAATGGTTCCTTCCATAAGTATGAAAGTTCATTCTTGACTGATCAGGCGAACACATTGCGCGATTCGTTGCCCGAACGTTCCGATACCCAGCACTCACTGACCCAAAGTGAACTACGCAAGTATTTTGAAGCGGCGGAACGATTCGAAGCGACAGATCTGTTTTTGCGCAGTGACCATGTACCCTGTATGCGGATCGCGGGGAAGCTCAAGTCACTGGAAACACCCCCACTGGATAGCGAGAAGTTTGAGGCGATCATCCAGGAATCACTCCGTGCAGCTCACTGGCAGAAGTTCTTGCAGGTAGGATCCGTTGATCTGGGCGTTGATCTGAGCGCAACGGCTCGATTTCGGGTCAACATCTTTCGAACACGCGGGCGATGCGCTTTGGCCGCCCGCCGTATCAACCCGAAAATTCTTGGTTACGAAGAACTTTATCTGCCAAAGAGTCTCGGCAATATTGCGGCCAAGCGTCAAGGACTGATTCTTGTATGCGGCACAACGGGTAGTGGCAAGAGCACCACGATTGCGGCGATGCTGCAGCAGATTAATCTGGAACGAGCCTGTCATATTTTGACGATCGAAGATCCTATTGAATTCCTTTTCTCCGATGCTAAAGCGTTGATCAATCAGCGGGAGATCGGGATTGATGTTCCCAATTTCCAGACCGGCTTGAAATCAATGATGCGTGAGGGACCTGATGTTGTACTGATTGGGGAAGTAAGGGATAAAGAAACGTTTGAAGTTTGCCTTCAGGCGGCTGAAACTGGGCAGCTTGTTTTTGTGACTCTTCATGCCGCTAGCACATCACAGGCGTTTGCTCGCATCTACGAGTTTTTCTCTGAACACGACCAGGGTGCGGTTCGCCATTTGCTGGCGTTCCACATGCAGGCGTTCATTTGCCAGAAGCTTGTCCCCACGCTGCGCCAGGATGCCCAAGTTGTGCCAGCGGTGGAGGTTCTTATGCAAAGTCCGCCGACGCGCAAGTTTATCCTTGCTGGTCGTGAACATGAACTGGATGGTGTGATTAAGGAACAGCGTGCATCTGGGATGCAATCTTTTAATGACAGCCTGATTGATCTTGTTGATCGCAACCTTGTTGATCCAAGGGTCGCCAGGGAACTTGCGCCGAGACCTGAAGAATTCGCCATGCGCCTTAGGGGTATTGAAACCGAGTAGCAATTGTAATTGTTGCCTGGTGATAAAGGGCTTACGATGACGACCCTTGCACTGGTTCTCATGATGCGAAAGTTAAGTAGATGACCCTCCTTGCCATCGCTACCGGCGATACTGCTCATCCGGCATACTTGATGAGCGCGTTCAAGCCGATTCTGTTTTTGATTGTCGTCTCTGCTTGGGGGTGGGTCCTTGCATTCATTTCGGATGATGCGGTTCGTTATGGGTTGACAATGCGCCGCATCTGGGAGTTGATACACCTTGGCAGCTGGGTGGTGGCAATCTTGATCGGCTTGATGATCCCCTTCTTCTGGCTTGGGCTGCCAGTCATGCTCATTCTTTTTGCCATGACGTTCAGTGGCTACACCATCTTTCGCAATACGAAGGTGCCCGAAGCTGTGCAGTGGCGGCTGTCTTTGGATTCATGGCGACAGAAGATGAACGCTCGGGATCAAGCCCGAGCACAGAAACAAGCTGTTGTGAGGATGATGAAAGCCGATGGCGAGTTGAAGGAGGTGCCTACGGGAGACGACCTTTATGTTGCGGCGCACGGTGTGCTTGAGCAACTACTAGGTTTTGCCCTTCCGCGAGAGGCGGAAAGAATTGATGTGGTCGCAGAATCACACAAAGCATCTATTGCGGTGCGTGTGGATGGCGTCAGCTATCCATTGCCAGAGGTTGATCCCAAGACAGCAGTTGCGCTGATCGGGTATATGCGTGAGCATGCGGGTATGGACCTGTCGGAGCGTCGTCGTCGCCAACGCGGGACAACGAAGATTCACGCTGGTGACTACGGTGAACATGAGTTAACCGTGGTCTACTCCGGGACAACGCGCGGGCTTTCCCTGATGGTCGAAATTGATCGGCAGAAGCTTTTGTTGATGCGGTCCGAGAATCTGGGTTTTCTTGATTCACAGTACAATCAACTGGCGCCAGTTCTTGATGATCTCAAGCATGTTGTTCTTGTGGCTTGTCCGTCGCATCAGGGTTTGACATCAACGCTTAGCAGCCTGGTCAGTCACCATGATCCCTACACCCAGAGTGTTGTTACTCTTGAGGATGAGATTGAGGTTGACTTGGAGGGTGTTTCGCAAGAGGAGATAGAACCGGGTACCGATGCGGAAACGGTGGAACGTCGTCTTGCCGCGATTCTGAGGACTGAGCCGGCGGTTGTCATGTTAAGTCGGTTGACTGACCCATCGCAGGCACGGCTTGTCGCCGAGAATGCCGGTGACACGAGATTTTATCTGGGTTTGCGGGCCGACGAAACATTTGCGGCCTTGAAGGTCTGGCTCAAGGCAGTGGGGGATACAAAGCGAGCGGCATCTGCCTTGGGAGCCATTGTTTCGCAGCGCCTGGTGCGCAAGATCTGCCAGACCTGCCGTGTGGCTTATAGACCGGACGCGTCCATCCTCAAGAAACTCAACCTGCCAAGCGATCGAGTTCCGCAACTTTTCAAGCATTCTGGCAAAGTCATGGTGAGCAAGGATCGTACACGACCGTGTCCGGAATGCCATGGAATCGGATATCGTGGCCGAATAGGGGTTTTTGAAGTGATGGTGCTTGATGATGAAGCTCGTGGTGTGCTGGCGACGGGCCAGTTGAATCAATTCCGGGCTCATCTTAGACGGCAAAAGATGGTTTATCTTCAGGAGGTTGCATTACTTAAAGCGGTTGAAGGAATGACGAGTGCCAGTGAAGTAAACCGGGCGCTGACTACGGATAAACGTTGACGTGTTGACTTGCCCCCAGCGGCCTGAAGGTCACTAAATAGGAACCTGTAACCCGTAATCTTATGACTCAAGTTCTGGTCGTCATCTTCTTGATCTTTATGGCCTACATGTGGTCGCACTACGGCGTGTTCCGAGCGGTGTTGCATTTGGTGACAACGATCGTGGCGGGATCGTTGGCAATTGCTTTCTGGGAACCGTTGGTCTTTCAGTTCGGCTTCGCGATGAAGCCTGAATATGCATGGGGCATATGGTTACTAGGTCCATTCGTACTCTACATGGTTGCCCTGCGATTCCTGACAGATAAGTTCATAAGTTTGAATGTTGACCACACCCTGCTTGCAAATGCGATTGGCGGAGGTGTCTGCGGACTGTGTTCGGGGATTTTGACTGCCGGGCTTACCGTGATTGGCTTGGGCTTTCTACCTCTAGACTTTTCGTTTGGCCAGTATAAGCCTCTAACGATCACGCACGCAGGCCACATTGAAGACCACCATAGGCTGTGGCCGCCGGTTGATGGCATGGCGGCCACCTTCTTTACGCGGCTGTCGGGTGGTGGTTTTTATGGAGGCGAACCCCTGGGCCGATACATGCCTGAGTTGGCCCGTCAGTCATGGTTGTTCAGAATTCGTGCAGATGGTGGTGAGATGGTTACCGCCGTCAGGGATTCTATTGCTTTTGGCCGTTGCCTAAAGCATTCCATGCCGTTGGATGCGACCAAGTTCGATCAGGGGGTCATCGCCGGCCTGCAAAAAGCGATGGAAATCAAGGGGCTTGATGAAACCCGGGCCAAGCAACTGGTGATTGTTGAGACGACGGTTTATTTCAAAGTGCCACCTTTTGATTCTGACCGAATACTTCGACTTGCTGCACCACAGGTCCGACTGCTCGCCAAGTCGGGCGAGGGCCGTCAGGTCCATATGAATATGCATTTTCCCGTGGCTTTTGTTGAGACTGACATCAATGGCCACCCATGGTTTGAGCCTGTCGATTCGCTTCGTGATGGGCTGGTTTCGGCTAATACGAAGCCGCAGATCATCCGTTGGGTGTATGTCCTGCCCGATGACGAGGAGCCATCCTACCTATTGGCGCGTCAGTTGCGTTTGGAATTGCCCCCCGTTGCTGAGTACCAAGACGAGCACCGTATCGTTAAGCAGGCCCTGGGGAAGGTCAAGCCACCAAAGGCCACCGAGAAATCAAGTAGGAAAAGACAGTCATCCAAACTGACCAAGCAATCGGGTAAAAAGGCAACCAAGAAGCCCAAGGAGATCGAGGTCACGGATGAATTGTATACATTGATTAACATTGAAAAGGCAGACACCTTCTTGACATTTACAGAGCAGAAGATGCATTTCGGCAAGGGCGAGGTTCGATTGCCGCGGGGTCGGGTTCCCAAGCACTTGAAATGCCACCGTGTCTACACGCCACCGGGACAGGTGGCGGTCCGAGTTCGGCTTGCCGAGCAGAGACTGCATACATTGCTGGGTAGAGCACGCGCGTTGGCTGCCAGCTTGGGCCCAATCTGGATTACCGATCATCAAGGTGACCAGCATTTTCCGATTGGTTACGTCTGGGTTAAGCGAGGCAAAACGCTGGTATTTCATTTTGAAGAGTTCAGTGAAATCCGATATGCACGTCAATTACCGCAAAATCCAGGTGAAAATGATGTTGTTCATCTTTACTTTTCAGTTCCCAGTGGTGTGAAGATTGTTTCGTATCAGCTAGATCAAGATGTTTACACACTGGATACACCGTTGGAAATTCAAAAAGAAGAATAATCTACTCGAGACCTGGAATCGTTACAGGTGCACCAACTCTGCAATAAGCGTGTTGTGGTCATGGGCCTCGGCCGATTTGGTGGGGGTGTGGGTGTCACGCGTTATTTAGTCGGTCAAGGTGCGGATGTCCTAGTTACGGATACCGCATCCAAAGAACAACTGCGCCAGAGTATTAATGAACTCGGTGATCTATCCATTGGCATTCGTTTGGGTTGCCACGTCACGAAAGACTTTACCGATGCAGACCTCATAGTTGTCAATCCAGCCGTTGACCCACAGAAAAACCCCTATCTGCAGGCGGCTGAAGATGCTGGTGTGGCCATGACAAGTGAGATTCGTTTGTTGGTTGATCGGTTGCCGGAACGTTTACGTACCATCGGTGTTACGGGGTCAGCGGGTAAATCAACAGTGACGGCGATGATCGGTCATATATTGGCCCAGCCGCGACAGTATGAACCAGTATCTCGCGTCCATGTCGGCGGCAATCTGGGTGGATCGCTTTTGACCGACTTAGATCAAATTAATGCGCGGGATTGGGTCGTGCTGGAGCTTTCTAGCTTTATGCTCCAGGGTCTGAGCGAAGACCAATGGTCGCCGCACATTGCGGTCATCACAAACATCTGGCCAAATCATCTTGATCGACACGGCACATTTGAAGCCTATGTGCAGGCCAAGCAGGCCATCGTGAAGTATCAGTCCGACAATGATTGTGCTGTCCTGCGGCAACAGGACGTCAACCACTTTTCAAGCCAACTTGGTCACCGCCTGGAATCTGAGGGTGTTGTTCTTCTAGGCGAACCAAGTGGTGCGCCATCAAGTGGTTCTTTTGCATCATCGTGCGGCCATCAACGTATTAACGCGATGATTGCCTCCAGCGCCGCAAGTCAGGCAGGTGTTCGGGATGATCAGATTCAACAGGGTATAAGCACCTTTGTTGGTTTGCCCCATCGCCTGCATCGGGTCGGCACATTTGACGGTGTTGAGTTTTACAATGATTCAAAAGCCACCACGCCGCAGTCCGCTATTGCGGCGATGGGGAGTTTTTCTAATCAGTGTTTGCATGTCATTCTGGGTGGTTACGACAAAGGTGTTGAACTGAACCGCCTGGCATCCTGTGCCTCATGCCATTGTCAAAGCGTTTGCACAATCGGCGCAACGGGCCCTGCAATTGCCCGGCTTTGTGAGCAACAAGATGGTGGCGCCAAGGTGTTCTGCTGTGGGACCTTGGATCGGGCGGTAGGTCAGGCAATTGCAAATGCCCATTCCGGCGACATCGTGTTACTTAGTCCAGGCTGCGCCTCGTGGGACCAGTTTGAGAATTACGAGAATCGGGGCAGTGCATTTATTGCGGCAGTTCGCGGGGCCTGCTGTGGCGATCCGTGATTCGGAAGTTCAACCGGCTGGTTCTGATCAGCCCAGATCACGTAACTTCGCAACGCGCTGAGCTGTTGGCGGATGTGTCGAGAATAATTTCCCCAGTGACTTACCACTAAACGGCTGCACGATAAACATGTGATTCTGGGTCTCCAGGCGCCCATCGTGGAGTGGAATACGCTGCGATGCCGCGTCAAGCTTTTGGAGGGCACTAATCAAACCGGCGGGTGTGCCAGCAATTGAGGCGGCGTCAGCATCGGCAACAAATTCACGGCTACGGCTAATAGCCATCTGGATAATGGCTGCAGAAATGGGTCCGAAGATGACAAGGAGCAGGCCAAGGAGCGGATTACCATCACGGCTGTCACTTCCGCCAAACCAGAGCATTATCCAGCCAAGATAGCTGATTACACCGGCAATCGTTGCCGCTACACAGCTGATGAGTGTATCACGATTCTTGACATGGGCCAGTTCGTGCGCCATGACGCCCTCAAGCTCCTCGTAGGAAAGAAGGCGAAGTGCGCCGTGGGTAACAGCCACTGCGGCTTTTGAAGGGTTACGGCCAGTAGCAAATGCGTTGGGTGCATCTTGGGGACAGATATATACACGTGGCATGGGTAGGTTGGCATTGTTGGCCAATCGCTGAACCATGGTGACCAAGTCAGACGCAGTGCGTTCGTCGACCTGCTGGGCACGCATCGCGGACAAGGCAATCTTGTCACTACAAAAGTAAGCGATGATATTCATCATGCCACCGAGTAGAAATGCGATGGTCAGTCCACCGGTACCAAATCTGGAGCCAATCAGGAGCAAAAATGCGAACATCAATCCCAAAAATGCAGCTGTCTTGGCATTATTTACAAATTGGGTCATCATCAAACTCCTCAATGGCGTCGGGTCATAGTATTGCAGAATTTAATGGTTTGCGGTGCTATTTCCATGGGCAACTGGTGTGCCACAAGTCGCCATCTTCGTGGCTTGGGCTGGTCTTTAACTGCCACCAGTTCATTTTCGGCGTTTATACAAGTATTAATGAACATTCCCCATTTGATTTACGGCCATGGCAGTGCGGCCATCCGCCAGGTGGCGACGACCATCAAGGCGAGAAAAGCGATCCGGACCTGCCGAAGCGGCAGGCGATGAGTGAGGATTGCGCCAAAGCGGCCACCAATCCATGCAGTGGGCGCGAGCATGAACCCAAAAAGAAGTCCATCGGTCCACGCTACATCGTGCTGGTAGAGCGTGGCGATCTTATAGGCGGACCCAATCGTTGCGCTAATACAGATAATGGCGGCACTGTTTGCAATACAGTTGCGAAGCGGAAGCTTCATGACGACCTGTTGCAGTGGTACCGCCAAGGCCCCGCCGCCGATACCAAGAAGTCCCGCCGTTAACCCCATGGCACTTCCCACGGTGGTGGTTCGGCTTAACGTTAAGACCGGCTTTCCCGCCAACGGTTCTCGATTTGACCGAAGCCGACGCACGTTTTCGTAGATGACGTATAGTAAAAAAAAGGCAAGGATTCGGCCCAGCCATTTACCGCCATCAGCACCGGAGAATACGGGTAGGTTGCTGATCGCCACGCCGATCAGCACGGTAATTAATGCCACGGGTAACAACTTTTTGAGTACAGGCACCATCACGGCCCCGGCCCTGTGATGCCGCATCGCTGCTGGAATAGAAACGGCCACATTGGCCACCATGGCCGCCGCTTGATACAGGTGTTGGTCATATCCAAGAACAATCGTCATACCGGGGATTATGATGACGCTGCCCCCAACGCCCAGCATCCCTCCCAGCACGCCAGCGACCAGGCCAATTAAGCCGATCTGCACAGGATTAAGCCAGTCAGCAAATTGATCCATCATTATTGGGTCTCAGCTCCTAGAATACCTTTGATGGTTACGAGGCAAGTCAACCAGGGTGGCGGTGGGTTCACGCTCATTGAATTACTGGTGGTCATCGCGGTGATTTCCATTTTGTTGGGGATGGTTCTGCCTTCACTGCACAGCGCCCGTGTACATTCTCGCACGTTTGCGGGGCTTTCCAACCTGAGCCAAATCGGTCGCGGTTTTAGTTCCTACCTCGCGGATTATAAGGGGACATACCCCACAGGTTGGCGGCAGGATTTATTCCCGAAGATGAGTGGCGAAGATACAAACTGGGCCTGGATCATAAATGGTCACTTGTCCAAGATGCCGTCGAATCGGCAAGCTGTGGCGCAGTACGAAACAAGTAGTATTTTCCGTGACCCCAGTGCCGCCGTTGATGGTGGTTCGATCCATTATACCGGTCATCCCATCATTCTCGTGGATGTGACCCGAACCTCATTGACTCATTATCGTGCTGGCCAGTTGGTCAGGTCAACCCAGGTTGTTTTGGTTATGGATAGCTCACAGGTGCCACCAGGAAACAATGCAAATGCGACTGCTGTAAATATCGATCAGCACAGTCTCTGGGATGAGCAGAACAGGCCGGTTTATTACGATCCCATGGCTGTCGATAATGGCCAGTCCATTGCGCCTGGTCCGAACGAAGATTCATTGGCTGCAGCAGGGTTGATCCGCTGGCGACAACACAACAACACGTCGGCAAATTTTTTGTTTTGTGATGGTCACGCAACGACTCTCAAGCCGCGTGATATCACCAAAGCGAGTATCCGCCCCGATCAGTAAATGCCGACGCTTACGGGTCCTTGGGAAGTGCGACAAAGATCTTTGACGCTGCGTTGGTACCCAAAGTGACTGGGTCGCAATGTTTAGGCGAAACGGTTACGGCATCACCATATTTGTCATAGGCGTCGATGGTGATTCCCATTCCCGGGGTAAGACGGTGTCGTTCGGCGAACTGTAGAAACTGGGTGTTTTGGTCGCTCACGCGTGTGATGTGCCCTTGTTGCCCCGGTTTGCAGTCGGTCAGGCTGACAGGTTGCACATATTCTAAGTGGCCCTTGGCGGTTGGGATCGGGTCCCCGTGTGGGTCAACGGTCGGATATTCCAGTAACGCATCAATCTTTTCAAGAACAATATCTGAGATTGCATGTTCGAGTTGCTCAGCTTCATGATGAACCAACGACCAGTCAAGGCGGAGGACTTCAACCAGCAGCAATTCGACCAGTCGGTGTCTCCGCACGACGTGCAGGGCCATCTGCTGGCCGGTTGATGTAAGGCGTACACCCCCGCGCGGTTCATAGTCCACTAATTGTGCATTAGCGAGTGTTTTGATCATTGCCGTGGCAGTTCCAGGTGCGACCCCAACAGTTGTCGCGAGGTGACCCATTGCCACGGGGTTGTCCACATCCGCTTGCTCAAGGAGATAAATATGTTTGAGATAGTCTTCGACGGTTGCACTAAGCATGGTTCTGGCTTCTATGAGACCATTTCTGGGGCCGGCCGTGGAGCCTACCGGGACGTTTGACCGCCATGCGGAGGCAGCTATACTTTTATAGGCAAAAATGTCCATTTTGTCTATCCAAAATATCGGTGTAAGCCGGGATGCAGTGTCAGATGGGGTACTAGGGATGATCTGGGTATGAACTTTTTCTGTAGCAGAATTGTCGGATTGTGCATGCTTGGAATGGTGGTAGGCGTTGCGATGCCAGTGGCCTCGGCGACACGCTCCTATCCATATAAGGTCATCACCACCACGGGCATGGTGACCGACATCGTCAGAGAGGTTGCTGGCGATAAGGCACAGGTTGTGGGTCTCATGGGCGAGGGCATCGATCCTCATTTATACAAACCAAACGCTGCGGATGTGCGCAAGGTTTTGGCCAGTGATTACATATTTTTTAATGGCTTGATGCTTGAAGGCCGCATGGCAGACACGTTTTTCAAGGCTGCCCGCCTGGGCAAGTCCGTCTACCCTGTGACGGAATCCATTGATCAGGAATTCCTTCTGGAACCACCTGGATTTGCTGGTCATTGGGATCCGCATGTGTGGATGGATGTGGTCGCATGGTCCAAGTGCGTTGAGGCCGTGCGGGAAGCGTTGACCGACGAGGATCCTGTCAATGGTGAATACTACCGCACCAACTGCGAGGCCTATCTCAAGAAACTTACCGGCCTGCACCAATACGTTAAAACTGTTATTGCCTCAATCCCCCAAGCC
>CAUZIY010000033.1:0-26016 GCA_963579995.1 Phycisphaerae bacterium | reverse complement strand
CGCCGGCGCCGGGCGTCCAACGTTTGGTGTCTCTGGGCAGAGGGTTTGTCACGTTCTTGCCATTGTCCTGGTGCGTTCCCGGAATGTACCGCACGTCGGTACTGGTTAGAAAACGCATGGCGGAGCCGATGTTTGCCACCTCCGGGTTTGCTTTTGCGGCCGCGTGGTAGAGCCGGTTCGGTTTCCCTGATTCATCAATCAAGCCACATTTGTACGCAACGTCATAGGTGAAGTAGAAGATTCCGGTATAGCCATGGGTCAGTAGCACAAACATCTGGAAACGTAGATCGGATTCGCTGGGTAGTCGCCGAGTCCATTTACCCTCCCTTTGAAATGACTGGATGAACATCCAATACGGCATGCCGTGCTCGAGCGCGGTGTTGCGGATCGCGCCGATCAGTTTGAAGTAGTCGTCAGACGTGCCATCCGGCTCGGCCAGGGGATACAAATCGGTCATGAACACGTCCGGCTCGATCATCGCGGCAAACTCGTCGTAGTAATGCTCGACGTCGACATAGCCCGCGTCCTGTGCTTCGTGCCCGAGGGGATGTGCGTTGCAGTAGGCAATGGCGTCGGGGTATTGCTGGCGAAGCCATTTGAGAAGTTGGCGGGTGTAACGCAGGTAGGATGGTTTGGCGGCTTCATCGTTGACCATGATGCCGATACAGCCGGGGTTTTTCAGCATCTTGTGCAGGCGGTCACGATTGGCTTGGCTGTCAAGTTGCTTGAGACCCTCGACAAGCGTCGTGTTCGTGGTTCCCTGTTTGTTGGAAAACTCCTCACCCCAGTGCTCCAGGTGCAGATGCCAGGGCAAACCATCTGATGCGGCGAGTGGAAGCAATGTGTCATACGATCCGGGCTCCCATGTGAGTAGCGCACTGAACCCTGCACCGCGATATTGCTTGATGTCGAACGGCTGGGGTACCGCTCGAGTCAAACCCATGATCGTGTACGGATGGCTTCGCACCCACTGATGCCCACGACCAAGTTGCCCCTGAGCCCATGCCGGTGTGCTGATCGTGACGGACAAGGCCAGTACGAAGAACACGGCAATCGTTTGTAATGCTGGATGTCTCATTGGATGTTTGTTCCTCAGTTCAGATTGTCTGTATTTAGTCAGATAGATCCTGTTGCCGGATTTATTATCTTGCAATTCAATGCCAACCATTTCAGATAGCGTGCAGGCAGCGGTGTAATGATCGTCATTGTCAATGCTGACGATGTACAACTCGCCGCCGTCCTGATCCTTGGCGCTTATCCTGCAGGCTTTAATGTCGATGTCATAACCAAGCCATTTGATTTGGTCCAGGAGATATTCAGTTAACGAGCTGGACATGATGCCTGTTTTATAATCGCGGCGATTTGAAACGTCAATAGTTTTCTATAAAAGTTGGCGTTAAGAGCTGTTAATCTGCCTAAACCCCTTAAATTACCCTGCCTTATCTGCTATAATAAATGCCACTACAAATCTCGGAGAAAGATTCAATGTGGCAGTTTACAGGATGGGAATCGCGATATTGTGATAGTACAGTTGACGAGTTTTCTATTGGCTTTGCCCGTAAGGAAGGCGGTATGGCAGTGGGATTGTTGCGCCAATGGCCTTGGCTGCTACCCACCTTATTATCGATGGCGCTGGTCGTCGAATCAGCCGATGCCGGAGGATATCAGCGAGGATGATTGTCAAAAGGATTTTGTATGCCAGGTTGATTTGGTTGGCCGCCATCTAGATCTCCTGCATAAGAATTCACAATAGATTTATGAACTATAGTTTGTCAGGAATGTAATAAATGCGAAGAACCATTATCTTGAAATGTTTATTTATATGGTGTTTCCCATTGTTATATATGTGGGTGGATGTTTCTTCTAATGCAGCTGTTATCCACTATTTCCCATTGGATGGATCGACACCGGTAGACGTGATTGGTGGCGCAACGGTCACAAATTTTGGTGCTGATCCAACCATGGACCGCAACGGAATAGAATTGTCCGCATACGAGTTCGACGGATGGGCTGACTACATTCATGCCGACATCAATGTCAATGTCGATGTTATTCCAAATATTACTTGGGGGGCGTGGATTCAGTCGGACATTTCACATCAGGTAAGCACCATTCGGGCCATTGCCAGTCAGGATAATGGGAGTTTTGATAGGCAGTTTGGAATTGATTATAGATCAGGGAGTGGGATATCTGCTTTCAAAGGAGATGGCGTATTGGGAAGTTATGCCCAGAGCGAGGGCACTTGGTATTTTGTGGCAACGACCTATAACGAAATAGCCCATGAGATCAAGCTATACGTAGCCGAACAAAGCGATACATCCCAAACAGGTTTCGCCGTCATAGCGGGTGCCTTGGCTGATGTGGATAATGGTCACGATTACATTTATCTTGGGGCAAATCCATTCGGGTCAGTTGCTGAGTACTGGGATGGCGCTATCGATAATTTCTTTATTGTTGATGAAGCACTTACCCTAACAACACTTTCAAGTATTGCGACCAACGGCATCGTCATCCCCGAACCCACAACGCTATCCCTTCTTGCAATGAGTGTGCTATTGGTTGGGCGTAGGTCTATTGCAAGTTACTAATTATAAAAAACATCTACTCGAAGGCACAAGGACGGTTTGATGGCACTCACAGTTCATTCAACAGCTACCCAGATGGGTGGGTCGGCGTACCCACCCCTGATTGTTGGCGAAAAATGCCAATGGTGGGTATCTATCATTTCTCGGTTGTCCGTGACTATAGGATTCCTCATTTCATTATTCTTCGCAGTAGCTGACCACGAAGCGACAGCTGATCCATCGTTCTTGTATTCCTCATGGGAACCGCGAGTTGTTAATACGGTCTCCAACGTACCTGTGACCTTTACATCCGTAGTCACCAGTAACCCGACGTCTGTGGCATATGTGCCCCAATCGGGGCCCATCATTCCTCTTACACCGGCTGGCGACGATACATATCAGATAACACTGCACCCAGAGGATTTTCTCGATGGCTACAAAATTGGGCACGGACACCATTTTATTGGCTTTCTGGATATCGTTGGAAACGACACAACCATCCGACGGAATCTTTCTATCAATGTCCGTGATGAAACCATGCCCAGTGTGAAAAGTATTTCGCTCAATGAAATAGCACAAGCGAGCACGCATATCATCAATTTACGAGATGATGAACTATGGTTATCGGGGTGGGCGCCTGCGAATGTATTTAACCGTTTTTATAACCACTTTGGGGACAACTTTGATTTTGTCAACATTGTGAGCCAGGTGGAGACGGGACGTAATAGAGGATATTGGTCCGTGCGAAACGATATTCGCGGCATTGGGTTGAGTAGGAAGGACAATGGCGATACTTATGGAAGTGCAAATCGCCTACAGGGGATTGTCAACTACCCGATTGATTCATTTTTCGACCTGGGAGAAAGCGGCGCAAACCATGAAATCGGGCACCGATGGGGAGTCTTTTTGGATTTTCCATCACTTGATGCGCCTGGACCCCATTGGCCGGTATCGGATTTTGCCCGCGGAATCATGGGGTTCAATTTATCTGGGGGAGTCGGTGGACAATTCCCGTTTGACTTCATCGAGCAGCCTGACGGTACATTTCTCGTTCAAATTACGGAATTGGACCATGAATTCAACGATCTGGAACTCTATCTGATGGGACTGATGGCTCCGCAGGAGGTGTCCCCAGGCCGCGTATTTTTAAATCAAAACCAGAAAGACCAGCTAGTTCATGGCGGAATACTAGAAGGTCCAGTTGAGCTTGTTACGATCGAGGACATCATCGACCACAATGGAATGCGTATTCCAGAAGCTGGTGAAACGCAGACACATTTTTCACTGGCGAGCATTATTTTAAGTGTCGATCGCCTGCTAAATGAAGATGAGATGGCGTTCTTCAACCACATGGCCGCCCGGGGAGAAGCAGTTAACGAACTTCCATATACACTTGGCCGCGCCAGCGGGGTCACAAAACCCTTTCATTTGGCAACTCGAGGCCTCGCCACGCTCTCCACCACGATGGTCCTTGCAGGCGATGCCAATCTGGACGGACTTGTGGACGTGGCGGACCTTGGCATCCTCGGTGCAAACTTCAACGCCAATGACATGCAGTGGAGCACCGGTGATTTTAATCTCAACGGCGCAACAGATATTGCGGATCTTGGCATCATTGGTGCCAACTGGACCGCGTCGCAAGCAACAGGCAATGCATCGGCTTTGGTTCCTGAGCCAGCAACGCTATCACTGGTTGCAATGAGTGTGTTAATGGTTGGTTGCAGGCGACGTTAATAGCTGTTTGCGATTATCGTAACGGTGTTCCGATGTACGGGTGTAAGTCATACTCGGACACACCGTTTTTTGTCGGCTATAACGTAATAGAGGACATCATTGCGGCCCAGGAGGCCTAAGTGGACATGTATAAAAGGCGTGTGAGGAGAAACCGAAATTTACGGATAGGGTTTTTGGGAGGGGTGCTGGTGCTTGGCTTTTCAATGATCGCATTTGCCGGCCCGCCGGTTCCCGTTCTAAGCGATTCGCATCCAGGAATCCAGATGCTTTTTTCCGGTGACCCGAATACCACGGAGGATGGGTGCAGCCAGGACGGTCCTCGCGCAGGATCTGGTGGCGAAGGCGGTAAATTGCACAATGATCTACTTGAGTGCGACAACTGGGATTTTGGTACGAAAAACTGGGGTCAGGCCAGTTTTCTCCAAGGTTTCTTCGTTCTCGGTGAGTCACCCTATTCCGATGATGGTGGCTGGAAATGCTCGGGCAACGAGGGGCCAGGTGGGGGAAACCCCTGCGTCAATTCAACTGTCCGTGTTGTGCCAACGTTCAAAGACACGCCGGCTCCGGGTCAGAATGATGGCGCCCCCATGGATGTTAATAAGGACTGGGTGCTGAGGTTTGACTTTAAGGTTGAGACGGTACCCGGAGACACCTTTGGTGGCGATAAGTTTTTTGAAGCGGTGGGGCTAACCGGCAGCAATATCCTCACGATTACCGGTGCCAGTGAAGACGGGATCTGGCCCCGCTCTCGGGGATCGTTCGTTGATGGCGATCCCAATCGTTACAAGATCCGGTACGGACCAGCACCTGAGGGCTCAGATGGGCCCACCCAGGAGTATTTCATCCCGGGGCAGCTCAACCAAGGCACGATGACGCTTCACTATAAGGCGTCAAACCAGCGTCTGGACCTTTGGCTTGATAATACACTGTTGCTTGAAGACTTCGAATCGTACGACGGGAATTACGATATTAAGGGTGTGCAGCTCGGCGGTGGTATCGCGTCATTCGAAAACGCGCTTTACGATAATATCGTTATGGGGGTGCTGTCTGAAACAGGGACATGTGGATCGCAAGGCCCGGCCATACCCGTTTCGGGAGACTTCAATTGTGATGGCGTCGTTGACGTGGCAGATCTGGGTATCGTAGGCGCCAACTTCAACAATGTTGACGTCACCTATATCGATGGCGATGCCAACTTGGATAATATGATCGATGTGGCTGACTTGGGCGTCGTGGGTGCCAACTGGACTGCAAGCCAGGCAACAGCCATCATATTTTCTTTAGTCCCTGAACCTGCAACCCTGTCACTTTTTGCGATGAGCATGTTAGTGATTGGGCGTAGGCGATGTCGGTAACTTTTAATACCGCATTCAAATTCCTAGGGGGCTCTATCGTATTTGTTATTGATATGTAGTTGCTGTGGCACACTTGCAACTCCTTTGTTCGCTATGATCAGCTCGACCACCCATCGACTTGCGAAACAGGATTGTTATGAATGTCAAGCAGACCTCGATTCTCAAAGGCCGCATTCATTGGCAAGGCTCAAGAGCCCACACGGCATGCCATGTTAGCAATGGCGAACATATCGTTGAAGTGTCTGCAAGCAATACATATGAATTGCCTTTTTCAACCGGAAGACACCGTTTTGTCTTCGTGATCCCGCCGAATGGGTATCGCTGCATCACACCGTTCTGGTCCTATTGTCTAGATGGCCGAGACAAACCTGCGCGGACAGATTTTTGTTTGCAAAAGATGGCACGCCGACCGGGGCGGGGATTCACTGCATTGCATGTGACCGACATCCATGTTGACGGACGTAAGACCGATACCCGTATTGCTAAATGGCTGCGTATCCTTCCCCCTTCGGCTGCAGTAATGGATCAAGATTTTCCCACTGCGGCGCGGATGGGACGTGTGATCAAGGTATTGGTCGAACAGTCGCCCACGATCGCCTTTGGAGTGGTTACTGGTGATATCACCAATTGGGGTGAGCCGTCGAAACTCAAAGCGGCAGCGCGAGTGCTCGCTTCAATGCCGATACCATTTTACCCTATCTTCGGCGGACACGACGGAGATCTGGAGTATTTCAGCAACGGAGCTGGCTTCAATGCAAATTTTTTTATGCAGCACATGGCGCCGCCGTACTACTCGTGGCATTGGGGTGGCCGGCATTTCATCGCTTTCATGTGTGAGAGCCGATTTATCGACCAACCAACCAAGCAGTTACAGGATGCATTTATCGCCGAAGATCTTCGACGGTTCGGCCAACGGATGCCCGTGACCGTTTGCACACATAAACACCCATTCCCTTTCAACGTGGGGGTCTTTCGCAGGTATCGCGTGGATAGTTGGCTGCACGGCCACATGCATAGTAGCCGGCTCATGCACGACGGTCGGATTCGTGTGTTTTCCACCGGTGCGACGGCGATGGGAAATATCGATTTGACGGATGTTCACGGCCGCGTGATCAAGTTTCCGCAGCATGGCAAGCCCACCAGTAGGCCGCTGCGCCTGCCGTCGAGCCCCTCCAAGCCACACCCAAGGCAACGCCAGTCGCCGATCAAGATTGTCTGGCGATCCCCGTTTGATCGGACTGCACGCCTTGCTCAACCCTGTGTGACCGATGACCTGCTCTACTGTGGCACAACAGACGAAACCTCTGGCACTCAGGGCGGTGTTATTGCCTTGGACCGACGCACTGGCAAGCCGCGTTGGCAGCAGCCACTGGGCGAATCCGTCGAATCACCTGTGATCCTGTGTCGTGATCGACTTGTCGCCGTGACACAGGCCGGTCGTGTAGCCTGTCTGCGCCGCCTTGACGGCAAGACGTTGTGGCAACGTACGTTTCCTGACCAATACAATCGTTGGATCTATTCAACCCCGCTTGTCATTGGGAATCATGTTGTCATAGGTACCAGCAGTTTTCTGGCCTGCTTGTCACTGCGGACTGGGCGGAAACGGTGGTGTTTGGATGAAGGTGGCGTGAGTGCGTCCGATGCGATGGGTCGATTTGCAAGCCCAGCTGCCGATGGCAATCGCATATTGATCATTGGCCCCCAATCCCATTTGCTGGAAGCCAAGACCGGTCAATCGCTCGGCCACGTTCAAAATGAAAGGTCTGATGCATTGCGATCGCGCTCATTGTCCCATCAGGGACGGTATGTTGTCGGCGGCTCCATTGGCTATCTGTGTTGCTTCGAGATCAAAACTGGTCGACGGTTGTGGCGACAACGAATATCGCAAGGGGGAATTATCTCCGCCTTTGTTCCATATTTGGGATCCATAGTGGGCGGCACCGCTGATGGGGTCGGTCGGTACTCCTTCGTTAACGGACGACGGCTTGCTGCCCGCAGTTTTGGCAAGGACACGCGAATGTTCGTTCCATACCGAACGCGCGCCCGATCATGCATGGGCTCGCCCGTAGTGGAAGGTGATCGTCTGTGGGTTGCCTCTGGCGATGGCTACATCAACCTTTTGCAGGGTCGATCGCTCGATTTGGTCGGCCGCGTTGCGTTGCCGGCGCCCATGGTCTGTAGCCTTGCGGCTCATCCGGATGGATCTATCTACGGCACAGATACTGATGGTCATATCTTGTGCCTTCGATACACTGGGGCAGAAGCCTAATTTATACTTGCTGTTATATAACGGCAAGCGGGATCCGATCAATCCCCATGACGGGAAAGGGAATCATATGGAGTTTAGTGGCCTCGAACTTTTTCTTGATGACCAGATGATCAGCAATACACGAAATATGTGTCGACGGATAACCCGCCCTCGACTCTATGAAGGCAATCCTGTGGTCCGTCGGGAGTATCCATGGGAGGCAGGCCATGCCTGTATTTACGGTAGCGTACTCTACGATGACAACAAGAAACTCTTTCGAATGTGGTACAACGCTTACGGTGAAGATTACTACAACCAGCAGGTCATGGCCTATGCCGAAAGTCCTGATGGAATCACCTGGACTAAACCGATGCTGGACGTTCGCCCCTGGCCCGGCTACGAACGGACCAACATTCTCATGGGGCCGCAAATCAACCTTCATGGCCCGGGCCTACTGGTTAACCCGGACCAAAGCGATCCACAGCGGCGGTATCTCATGCTGTTTGATTCGTATCCACATTGGCGCCCTGATGCCACGGAACTTGGTATTCATGGCAGGCAGTTATACGCCGCTGAATCACCCGATGGCATACATTGGTCGCCTGATATGGGACGACCTGCTTTTGCAGGTAAAGCTGACAGTGGGCAAAGTGTCGTCTGGGATCCGGTCACCAAAACGTTTAAAGCTTACGTTCGAATGACAATAGAGGATGCCTTCGGCCAACGAATCCGCGGGTCGCGCTTGGTCGAGTCGCCGGACTTTGTTCATTGGGGACCGCCACGAGAGCTGATGAGAACAGATGATGTCGACGGCTATCCTGACGCGCAGATCCAGCAATTATGCGTCACCAGATTGGATGGCATCTACGTTGGCTTGCTTTCGATGTTCCAAATTCAGCAATACGTCCATGGAACGGAACGTCGTAAAGAAGGCGGCGGAGGATTGTTTGAAGGTGCGCAGGTAAGTGAAATACAACTGGTTACTAGCCGTGATGGTGTTCACTTCACCCGCGTTGCTGACCGATCCCTGTTCATGGCGCAAGCGGACCGTGGGGGTTTTGGGACACATGGTTACACCACCGCGAGTCAAATGTTGCAGCATGACGACACGGTTTACATCTACTGTGATGGGCGAATGTGTGATCCCGACGACCCGGACTGGATCAAGCAAGGGATGGAGATTGGTCTGGCAACAATGCCCCGTGATCGTTTTGTCGCGTTGCAACCCAAGCGCATGATGGACGAAGCGATGGTGGAACTCGTTCCTATGCAGTTTCCCCAAGCCCGACTTCTACTCAACGCGACAACCAGCGCGGCCGGTCAGATCCGGGCTGAGCTTGCCGATTTTAATGGTGTGACCATCAAAGGCTTCGAACACAAAAAGTCCGTCATAATCACTGGAGAATCACTTGATCACCAGATATTTTGGCAGGCTGATGGTAAGACGTACATGCATGATGCACTTCCGCCGAATATGAGAGATCAACCGATCCGCCTGCGGCTCTGGCTTCGGCAGGCTCATATCCACGCTCTTCGAGCCAGCTCATGAGGTTAAAAAAAACACGAGATGATCGGTGCTAGGGTTTAGCTTTATCCAGGGCAATTATCCATAGCTGTAGCTGTCAATAAGTTTGCGATGGCGGTTCTTTAGGGTGTCGCCTCCGCGGTTTCTGCGTAGATGTCCTTGCCCACGATCCGGCTCCAGTGATCCAGGATCCGCCGCCACATCGGACCAGGTTTGCCGTCTCCAATTAAAGTCCCATTGATGCTGGTTACAGGTCCAAGGCAGTATGGTGTCGTAGGGATCCACGCCTCATCGGCGTTGATGACATCGTAGAGTTGAAGATCCCGTTCCTCGAATCGAATATTCATATCCGACAAGATCTCGGCAAGAACGGTTAAGCTGATGCCCCAGAGAATATTGGCGCGTTGTGGTGAAATAACTTTTCCATCTTGGTAGATGACAAAATTTGAACCGCAGGTTTCGGTGATATTGCCGTGAATGTCAAGGTAAAGGGCCATTGCGCCAGGATTATTCTGCATAATCTCCTGCTCGCCAATCCACATGTGCAGACGGTTACGGTTTTTGATCTTTGAAGAAAGGCATTGTGGGGGCCAGTGACGAGGCGTGGGCGTGACACACTGTGCGCCGTGAAGAAAAATATTGCGCCATAAATGAAACTGCATCGGGAATGTGTGTTGCACATAGGTGGGTGTGGGCGCATCATTGAGGCCTGCGGCCCCTGCATAAACCGGATTTTCCCCGGCTGTCATGTAGTAGACGAGGCCTACTTCATGATCCGGGTGAATCTTGCTGTTATGTTCGATCAAGGTTTTTGAAATGGAGATACTTTCATCGATGCAAACAGGCGGTTCAATGTGGGCATACTTGCAGGATCGATAAAACCGCTGCACATGATCCTGGATTCGGTAGGGCTCTGTGTGGAAGGTGCGAAGAAAATCAGTGACAGCTGCACCCAGCACGATTCCAAGATCATAAATGGGAAGCACGCATTTTGATGCGGGTATAAATTCGCCTTTTAGATACGAGATTGTTTCGTTCATTGCGGACGCCGATTTCTGTGCTCATGAATAAAGCAGTTGGCAGGATAGGCGATGTGGATCTCGGCAGCTGGTTCTACGTCATTAACAGTCAAGGCGTATCCCTGCGTTGAAGGTCGGCAATGCCCAACGCGCGATTCATTGTAGAGCCCGGTTGAGGTATATGTTACCCAGTCTCGATGAATCGAGATAGCTTTTGTGATGGGGGATCAGGCCAGCGGGCACTCGTGTTTCCCCTTAAGAAGATGCAGTCGCTGGTCTTAGCCCAGGCGCCGCCGATCAACTGAATCCACCGCTTTTAACTGGGGATGTCTTGGGTGCGAATCCTCCACCTTTTTTTTGTTTGCCGCCGCGTTACGCTTGCCTGGTCCTACACGCCAACGCATTGTTTTTTTGGCACTGGTTTAAGCATGGATATCAGCACGAAACCAAGCACGCTCATCAATACACAGATCCATATGGCAGGGCCATATCCACCAGTGAAATCAAAAATGCTTCCTGCCAAAAACGGACCAACCGCACCGCCCAGGGTGCCGATGAATGCAACGATCCCAAAAAGTGCGCCGTGCGACTTCATTCCGAATAGTTCGGCGACAAGTGGGGAAATAGCTGTAAAACATCCCCCCAGCGCAACACCATATATCGCGGCAAACAGGTAAATCATCCACGGTACGGTTGCAAGCTGCAACCACAGAAGCGCGGTGATTAACAGCATGGCGCAAAACATCATGACTCTTTGGCTGCCGATACGGTCTATGGCAAGACCGCTGGCAAATCGACCTGCCATGCTCACGCCGCCAATGGTTGCGAGGACACCCGCAGCTTTAGTTGTGGAAACCTTGATTTCAATGGCAAACGGCACAATGTGCACCATGATCGCCATGAGGGAAAAGGAAAGAAGTAGATTGGCACCGCAAATTATCCAGAATGACCGGGTGTTTACAGCTTCACTGCGGGATAGGCCCTCGGCAGCCAAAGGTGCACCTTTGGATTCGGCCAGTTCATTTGCGTCCGGCAAAAGCCCCATGACGCCAGGGTCACGTATCATCATTTGGGCAATTGCAACAAGGACTGTCATCACACTGATGCCAATGATTGCACAGGCGTTTCGCCAGCCAAAGCTGATGATTAGAAGACTCACCAGGAAAGGGATGACCATCTGCCCAGCTCCGGAGCCGACTTTAACAATACCGGTAACCACGCCTCTTTTCTTGACAAACCACCGGGCGGTCGTCGTCATGGCAATAACATCAATGGAGCTCAAGCCGACGCCAAAAATAATCCCCCAAAAAAGGTATAGCTGCCAAACTGTTTCAAGTCTGGACATGAGAAAACAACCCAGGCCGAAAAAAACGGCAGTGCCTGTCATTAATTGTCGTGGTCCGATTCGGTCATTTAGCCTGCCGACAACCATGCCGAGAAGCCCCATTAACAAGAAAGCTACGGATGAGGCACCGGCGATGGTGCCCCTTGACCAGCCAAACTCAGTGATCAGGGGATTGAACAAAACGCCAAATGACGCATAGGTGCCGATGCCGATCGCCTGGATGCTGAAGCAACTGGCGGTAATGACATAGCCGTAGTGATATCTGCCTGTGCGATGGATTCTTGGCAAGCGTGTTATCCCAAGGTCACGAAGAACTTATCACGATCTTTGCCAACCACGGCCCCTCTGACGGTGAATTGACCCGGGGGATAGTAGTTGGATCGCAGGTCTGTGGGCAAACAGGTCAAACTTTCACCACGACACATCAAATCTCTTGCCGGGCACAATGCAAGAGTAGTTTTCTGATTGATATTAAAATGTGTAATTCCCAACGCTCAACCATATCTAGCCGGCCTCTAAGACTCACGTTGCGTACCAAGTTCCACACAGCCCAATGTCCAGGATTGCTGTTGCGTTGTTTTGCGATTGCTATGACGTACGAATTTTCTTTCCAGCAAGGTGATGCTTCATCCAAGGTATCGCATTGACACCATGCCACCTGTGATCGCCCTCAAAGAGGTCATGTTTTAGCATTCGGTTGGCATTCAGCAGGCGATATGCCTTTCGGGTTGTACGTATTTGGGGTCGTACATTGGCAAGACCGCTGGCCCCATTTAGAAGATCCTTTGTCCCAGTCTCAACCAGCAATGGACGCGGTGCAATCAGTGCCGCGATATCACCCATGTCAACATATTCATATAAATGTGGTATGTAGTTGCATGAACAGTTGGTGTGCGAATCAAGGAGAGATTCCTTGTATCCGTACAGGTACCCACTGATCACTGCACATCGAATCCGCGTGTCCAGGGCAGACGCCCACAGTGTCTGCAATCCCCCGCCGGACAGACCTGCACAGCCAATATGATTGGGAATGCAATCGGTCCTTGATTGAACATAGTCAATCAGCCTGTGCAGATCCCATGTCCACATTCCTGTTACCGTCTGCCCCAACGGAAGAGCCATGTTGCTGAGCCATCGGCACGAAGGCTCGAGAATACTTTCTTTTGCCGCTTCCTCCTGGCGTTCACCAAAGCCCCGTGCATCTGGACAAAAGACCATGAAACCTTCGCGTACAAACTGCAAACCGTAATCGTAATTTTTTTCAACGATGGTTGCCGCAATCTCTGGAATCTCCCGACAACCGGCGACGGCAAGCTTTCCGCCGCTGCTATGGCCATGGGGCGCGATAACCACCTGATGGGGTCCGGGGAGATCTTTAGGGATCAGGGCATACACGGGCATGACCACTCCCGGCTCCGTCTGGATCTCAATCCGTTGGCGTGTGTACCCCTTAAAGATCTTCTCCTCGGTAATTCTGGGCGCAAGGCTTGCGCCCAGCATCGTGTTGTAGCCGGTCAATTGCTTGAGCTTGCGGATGGTCCTAGAACGCCATGGGGCCACTTCCTGCCGTCTGCTGCACGAGAACGCCAGCTTTCTTCCGATCCGTGACCAGCGTTTTTGCAAGTGGCGGTGCGTCTGGAAGTTTTCGCGTTGTTTCGGCATGGCAAGGATCTCCAGTCTCTACCTCACGTGGCTGCGATTCACATCGGACGCAGGCTCCAGGGATTACCGTTCGACCACTTGAACAGGTCCCCCGTACCACCGGGAAGAAGAACATCCAGAACACGCGCTTCACCTTCCACCTTCGTTCGCAAGGTCTCGATTTGTCCCGTGAGTCGGTTCAATCTTTCGATTCGCTCAACATCAGCGTCGAACGTAAGGCGTACCATGCGCGAGCCGTCCATCTTGCTCATGTTAAGGCCATGGACAAGGTTTACGACCATGAAGTAATCTTCGCCCGCCTTGTCATCAAAAAACGTGATGAGCAATCTTTCCCCAGAATTATCCAGGTTGACCACCGAGTCCAGAAGATCGTGCCCCTTAAAGGCGGAGCATCCATCGGGAATCATCTTCCCCACATAACCGATCGGGTTCTTGGTCCTCAGGTTAAGGAGGGCTCGAGCCAGCGTTTGCACCTCGGGTGCTACGTCCCGAACGGCATGCCACGCCCGGGTCGGCACGAGGTTCTCCAGGCGGTGACGGTCCGCGGGGTCACGCGCTTCGTCCGCTACGGTATCTTCCATCATGACCGTCCCATCATGGCCGTAGTAGAGGTAGAACATGACGCCATTCCCGCCATGGGCAAGAAAGGTGAACAGCAGGTAGCGAACGTCAGCTTCGTCAGGAAGGCGCAGCCAACCATCGGCATCACGCTGTGTGCCATCGCGCCTGATGGGAGGCTGTTCCCAGGTCTGCACGTACATCCAGTTCGGCAGGTGGTGCCGGTAGGCGGCGTCCCGACCGCGTCGCATCTGGGCGAGGAACTCGGGGGCTTCATCGTGCACCCGCAGCGGATACTTGAAATATGCAAAAATGTCGGGCCGCGTCTGTGCGATGTAGCGATCCTCATTGTAGTCGGTGATCGACGCCGCCAACTGCCCGATGGAAAGGCAGGTCAGCATGAGGACATCAGGGAACTTAGCGTGTACCCACTCGGTGAACTGCGCGATGTTATCCAGGTGCTCTTCGGTTTTCGGGCCATCACCGGCCTTGATGAAAGTCGCGCCGGGCATATCAAGGACACGGGCGAACATTTCGTTGACCTGTAACCCATTGAGTGGTGAGGCTGGGTTGGTGACCTTCCAGTTGGGCGACACGAACCGTTCTGGATGTTCCGTCGCCCATTGGAGACCAGCCTCGTGCGCGGCCTGGTGCCACTTGAGGGAATTATGCGGTTCCATGGTGAACAGGGTATTGAGCCCCGCAGCTTTAAAATGTGCAAGACGTTCAGGCAGGTGGTCAGCTGGCAGGGTATTGTGGACTCCCGCCATCATGAAGCCATTTGCTTCCTGCCACTTTTGATACCGCTTACCGTAGGGATACCAGCCGTATGCCGAGGTCTGCGTAGCCAAGAGGGCCAAGGTGGTTGCCGTCATGATCATCCAAGTCTTCATCTTCATGTCGTCTTTCTTTAAAATTCTGTAATGATTCTGGCGTGTTTACTTCTAGTGAATTGTTCCCATGGGTTCCTGATTCATTGGAAACAACGCCTGTTTTACTGGGAAGTAATACGACGGTGACCGGGCATGTATCCACAACGGTCTTGTCATGGCAGGTGCTTGTACATCTCAACCATTATGGCTATTAGACAATCCGCAGCCATTCCCAGCAGCTGTCTGTGGCCAGCCCACTTTCATAGGCATCCACTACCGGCTTCCACGTCTCATAGGGTTCGTTTTCGTAGTCGTGCAAGGTGGGGCACTCGATCAGGTGCATATACTCCAGTGATTTCCCGAAGGCGACCCGGTAAGAGCCCTTGTGCTGAAACTTTCCAGGCAGGCTTTCCATAAGTTCGTGTATCTTTTCCTCGTACGCTGGCCTGTTGGCTAGGGGAACGGTATCAGTTGCTCTTAGCATCCAAGCCATGGGTACTTTCCTTTGTAAGATTGCGCGGGTGTTTCATCCCATCTTTTAACGGTTGCCATTACTAGGGGATGCAGGGTGCATAATGGGAGCTCTGTGCTGTACATATTCACAGGAATGTAACAGGTTTTTCCACCTCGGTCATCAGTGGAAAAAGATGCCAAAAGAGAGGTTTACTGAAGCGGGTGCCCTGCGCAACCCTTGTTGATTGGCCGATGATATATCTATCACGGCATTAATCCGGTCGAAACCTAACGGATGATCCATCTAGGTACTACGCCTTCATGATCTAGAGAACTAAAGTGTTTGTTTGTTCCTTTTGTGTGCCACCACTCTCGTGCTCGCCTGACACAGGCGCTAATATTACGCTGGGTTTTTCAGGGGCTGAACGTGATCGCTGGATGAAACGCGTCAACTCCCGCCCTGTGGCACTAAAACCTGAACGGTAAAACGAATGACTGGTGTTATATGTTGCGCTGAATGAGCATTTGACACATGTTGGGCTTGCCAAATCTTTCAAGTGTATTGAACGTTACATTTGCATCTGGATATACCGTTTTGACAATAGCCTTTAAGAAGTGCCCGTTAACCCAGTTTACGACAGTCATGTGATATTTGGCAGGCCCCTTGAAGGTAGTGCGGTAAAGCTTTCTGCCGGACTTTTCGGAATGTCTTTGGGCGATCTGGTGGTACTCTTTGATATCCTCCAAGAGAAGATCATTAATCTCAATCACGCCTTGGGGATGCAGGAGATACATAAGCTGCAAAACACCTTCAATCAAACGGTTTGAGACATGAACGGATACATCGCCATTAAATTCATCGAGAATATGGGCCATGATCTGGGCGAAATTTGGCAACTTTCGACCAAGACGGGCCTCAAGTTTTTGGAGAATTGGCCAGCGAAATAAATCGTTTAGTTCCTCTATGTCATCAACCGCCACGTAATTTCGATCCAATTTCAGTCCATCACTCCGATTGGCAGGGTTGCCATAGAGGTCAAGCAGGAATTTAAAAAAGGCGTCTTCGCCTTTAGCGTCTTCGCCCATTTGCTCTTGAAACTGCTTGCGATAGAGATCAATAAAAAAGCCAAGGCTACCAACCTGTGCAATACGCTGGAGATCAATAATCAGGCGGTCGATATCAAGGGTTACGCCATAGTTGTCTGAATATTCTAAAGCCAGTTTGGATAAGTAACTCCGCGTGATAGTTAATTGAGTTTCAACTTGTTGAAGTGTTCCATCAATAATGGCAAGCTTATCGCCCTCTAAATTGTCAGCGACATTGGTCAAACGAAATCTCAGATGCTTATGCCGATTGTTCTCAAGTGTCGGCTGCAATGGGTCAGTTATATCGACATGAGAAAAGCGTAGTGAAACTTCCTTGTACTTTAATATCTCATGACCTGTCATGGGTTGACGTGCATCTTTGGGTCTTATTTTCGCAAAGGCCTCTAGGGCTTCTTTGCGCAAGGTGTCGGATTCATCGACAAGTTCAAATGTCAGAGTATCTAAATAATCCGCCAATCCATCTTCCACTGCCATTCGAGCCAATTCATCGATAAAATCGCGGGCATAATCAATACTGGCTACACCAAACTCTCCAATTGATAATTCGCAAGTGCCTAAAGCCCGAGTAGCCTTGACGTCCTCCCAGAAACTTACTGCATTGGCATGGACGAATTCCATGTTCTCATCAACAGATCCCTTGATGATCTTCCTGTAATCGTCAATTCCTATGGCACGCATGATAGGAGTCGTGTAGTGCCAAAAGGCATTATTGAATATTCGGATAGGGCTTTCACTTTCAAGGCACCAGTTGCCAATAGCGATCTTGTCGGCGGTGGTTGCTGCTTGGGCATTTTGGATCGCATTTCCTAAATCGCCTGGATTTGGGATCTGTTCAATGTCAATGGCCAATTCCGATTTGCTGGTAGGAGTAAGTCGACCATTTGCCTTGGCCAAGAACCTTCGTAATGCCACCGGTGCTTCAAAATGCTGTTTGTGTTTAATTCTTCTGAAGAAAACTCGTTTTGCCCAATTCTGATTGGGCTGTGCGGATAGGTGACGCTTAAGATGTTCTAGGTAGTGCACCAGTCCACCGATGAAATCATCATCCATAAGTCCTGACTCGATGCGTATGTCGATACCATGCTTTTCTACGATCTCCTGTTTGATTTCTTCAACGCGTGTTTGTGGTGGCGAGCCAGTATTAAAATGCATCATAATGAATATGAACCTATTTAAATTAGTCTGATATTTCCAAACTAACAACCCAACTTCTCTGTTCAATAAGCGTATGGATGTTTGTGGTTCCAGTTGCCATGACGTCACGGGCCCGGCGGTTGTTGGGTGTGCCCATCACGCCGCGAAAGTCGATCAAAGGTTTCAATCGCGTAGATTAAACCCCGAGGGATGTGAAACGGATCTTTAACCGGCAGCGCAATGACCTCCTCAACGGGTTGCCCTTGACGGTTTAGCCGATGGCGCCACTCGCCGTGCTCTGGATTTGGAAATGACCTGAACGTCCAGTCATTGATGCGCCGCAGCCATTCAAGCGTCCACGATTCTTCACACGCTTCATAGGCCATGGGCAATCCGCACAAAGCTTCAGAGTGGACCCAGGACAGTTTCTTGTCCGCGTGTGGCAGAAAAGGCTCACCGCCGGCCAAATCGATATGCAGAAAAAGACCTCCGTAGTTTTGATCCCACCCCTTCTCCAGGCTCCACTGCATGATCTCGATGGCTTTATGTTTGCGTTGGGGATCTTGAAGGTGACGAATATTCTCCAATTGGAACCATGCAGTTTCGATGCCGTGGCCGGGTCCCATCAGTGTGCCAAGCGGAGCGGGCAGGCAGGAATTGTCCAACGACAGGTACTCTACGATCGCCTGCTGGTCTGGCTGGCGAAAATGATTTAACACATCATCCGTCAGCGCCATGCCCTGCGACAAAACATCCTGGTCGTTTAGTAACTTGCCCAGTTCCCAAAATGCGAGGGAAAACTGCATGCTGACGCGGTGGGCTTTTGTTCCGTCGGGCAGTGGATAGGGCGTTGTGTCGTAACTGCCGGGATTCCTGAGATGACGCAGCACGCACTGGTAGGTCTGGTGAGCCAAGTCAACTGGTTCCTGCCGCTTCGTGGCCCTTGCATATTCAACCAGGCCGCAAATGGCAAAGGCATCAGTCTGGATACTGGTTGCGTCCTGCTTGCAGTCTCCCTGGCGTGATAGCAGATATTGCCATCGTCCGTGCTCATTGTGACCATGTCTTACGAGGAATTCGAACAGGCGATCGGCAACCGCCAAGTACGTCGGGTCAGGCTGGATGCGGTTGAATGCAGCGGAAAACGTCCAAAGTGCCCGCGTCTGGGACCATACGTATTTGTCATCACTCACCACCGAGCCATCATCTTTGATACACGAGAGGACGCCTCCGTGTTCGTGGTCAATGGCATGGCGAAGCCACCAACTGAGTATGTCCTCCTCTAGGATACGACGATAATCACAACTCAACTTTTGGAAGTTGATCATGATGCCGACCGGTGCTTTCGGGTTGCTGAGTTCATTACCCCAGTGCCTCGGTTAGATCTTCCAGCGCCTTGACAGCACTCGTGCGAAGAAACATTGCATCGTTGCCACCGCCGATAAGTTGATAGCCCAAAGATTTACACTTAACGGCCAGTTCGGGCGATCGTGCCGGCACGCCGCAGTACTTACCCGCGGCCTTCGCCGCGTTGCCCACTGTTTCCAGCGCTTCGAGAAGTTTTGGATGGCCATCCAGGGGCGTATTAACTTCAATTCCCAGGCTCAACTTTAGATCGTCGGGGCTGTAGAACAGCACGTCGATCCCCTCAACTGCGATGATCTGGCTTGCCTCTTCGATCGCTTGGACTGTTTCAATCTGTGCCACAACGAGCAACTTTTGTTCTTGAAAGAAATTTCTCCCATTTCTATCAATGACACGCCGTCCGCCGTAACTACGTTTGCCTTGTGGTGGAAAGCGTAAATTCTCGGCCACCGCAAGTGCCTGTTTGGCATTATCCACCATCGGAACCATGATGGCCGCTGGGGCCAAATCTGCATACATGCCCAGCACGCCGCGTTCATGACTGGGCACGCGTATCATTGCATCGATACCCATCCGATCTGCGCATTGCACTGCGTGTAGAAGGCTGCGGTAGTCGTGCTCGCCGTGCTGCCCGTCGAGCCATACGAAATCCCACCCTTGGCACATGCCTTCGAGGATTCCCGATGCCGGATACATGTTAGTCAGCCCTAGGACCACTTTACCGGCGGAAAGTTTTTCAAGAAGTCTGTTTGATTGCACCTGTTCTCCTTTTAAGATTTTTCGCAATAGCCTTGCAAAGATCTTGTGTCGGTCTCATGTGGCAGTGAACTTCGGTGATTTTGAAGATAGCTGATCGGGCCTGTTAAGCTGCGCACCACTTGGTGCTGCAATTGTTCCACGGTGTAATGGATCTTCCATCTCGATCATCCACTGTGTCAGTTGTTGCCGCATGTTATCCAACACCACGTGGGATTCATCCTGTTGGGCCAGGTTGTTGACTTCGTCTGGGTCGAAGGCGAGGTCATAAAGTGATTCTGGTTCGTGCCGCTGATCGGACCAGCCCTTATCGATCAGGAATGTTTTGCCTGGAGATTCATCGATATTGGGCAGTACCATCGTATCCTGTGGATCGAATCGCCGGATGTACTTGTAACGTTGTGTGCGCACGCATCGTACCGGCTCATAAGCCGCGTGATAGTTGATTTGGGCGAAGATAGACCGTTGTTGTTTCGATTCATTCCCGGAACCATCGATCAGCTTTCGTAGTGATTGTCCTTGCAGCCAGGGGGGCGGAGCGATATTTGGGATATCACAGGCCGTTGCAAACAAGTCGATGAGACTGGCCATCTGATCGCAAACCTGGCCACCTTCAAAACCTCCCGGGCCACGCACAATGAGATAAACCCCGATACCGTGATCGCTGAGTGTGCACATGTTGCGCGGGAACTGCAGGCCATGGTCGCTGAAACAGAATACCAGTGTGTTTTGGGACAACTTTGCGTCATCCAGTGCTCGTAGCACCCGGCCGAATGACTCATCCATTTGACGCACCGAAGCCTTGAAGGCTGCCATATCAGCCCGCAGTACAGGATCGTCGGGTAACGGCCGCGGCGGCAGGCAAAAGCGAGAGTCCTCTAGTGGATGACGGTTGGGTTGCGGTTTTGAAAATGGTCGATGGGTCTCGTTGAGTCCGACAGAGAGAAAGAATGGTTGGCCACCAACTTTCTTCAAATACATCGCCGCCTTCTCCTCGGGTGGCGGGTCATTTTTAGTTTCCGGGTAGTTGGGGTCAAGGTTGGAAAGGACAAGGTCATATCCTGCTTCAGTTGGACTTACCCCCGAATGCTCGACGCCGGCCAGTGCAGTCTGATAGCCCTGGGAGCCGAGGTATCTTGCGATGTGATGTTGCGGGTGTTCTAAGGCAAACCCGCGATGCGCTAAGCCGAACATGCCCGCCGCGTGTGGAAACTGTCCAGTCATGAAGCTGGCGCGGCTGGGTGAACAAGTTGGAGCCGTCGCGAATGCTTGGCGAAATAGCACACCTTGCTCTGCGAGCTGCTGCAGATTCTTCGTGGCCACCGCGTGGCCCATCGGCTGGATGTATCGCCCTGTATTGTGGGAATGAAGGAACAGGATGTTAACCGGCCCGGCATGATTATTGTTTTGCGTCATGATCGATTCACCTAATCACCAAGCAGTTGATCTGACTGGGAGAGTCACAGCAGCTTTTGTTTCTCGGTGCTAGGCCACGGAAGTCCATGTCACTCCCACTTTTAAATAGATCGTCAGGCAGGACATAATTGCGTGTCATATCATCGCTCCAACAAGCATGCATTGGAGATAATATAATGTATAACGTAAGGTAAATCATAGGATTATTAAGGTTAGTGAAGCCAGCGGTCGGGCACGGTATCCCGGCGCCGCTTTCGAGGTTGGTCCCTTTTGGGACTTTGTGCTGTGCGGTATGTGGAGCGTAAACGATGGATCACCCGTTTGTCATCAGGCTTTCACCCGAGCCACAGCTGTTCCTTGACGATTATGCCATTGGCGCTACGGTTAATCTTGAGCGGAAATTAGAAACGCCCCACACTTTTTTCGCACAGGGTGTTGTCAAGCCTGAGCACCCCTGGGAGACAGGTCAAATTTCCCACCCCACGGTGTTATGGGATCCCGATTATGGCAAGTTCCGAATGTATTACACCTCCCGCGGGGTAGAGGAAGTCACGGAAGGTACCGGTGGATACATCTGCTACGCTGAAAGCGATGATGCGTTGCATTGGCATAAGCCCATGTTGGACATGCATCAATATGGCGGGCACGCCAAGACCAATATCGTGTTGAGCCCCTCTGGCGAGGGAATGCATGTATTTGTGATTCGAACGCCACACGATTCGGCGCGACCTTATAAGGCGATTTTTCGCAAGCGCAATACACAACCAGACCGAACGGGTCGCGGTCTGTACACGGTATGGTCATCTGACGGTCTGCATTGGAGTGAGCCGCATTGGATTAGCAGGACCAAGTGTGACACGCCGCCCAGCTTGGTCTGGGTTGACCACCTAGGGTGTTACTTTGCCTTTACACGTGCCCAGTCGTATCACCCCAAGCCATCTAATTACTTTCGTATGACCGGAGTGGTCCACAGCACGGACTTCAATGACTGGACACCCAAGGCGGCTATCAATCTGGTTTCTGAAGCGGATGGTTGGCCTTATATCCAGAATCACGATCTTCAGGCATGTGCATATGGAGGATTGATTTTGGGGTTCCTGACGGTCCTGGATATTGGCTTGCCACCGGATCACACCAATAAGAAAAAGTGGCGATGGATAGAGCAAATGGCGACCAGCCGTGACGGCTGGAATTGGCATCCTGTTCTCGACCGCGAGGTTACCCCATTTTGGACTCGGGCACTGGTGGTTAAGGATGGCATGATGTATCTGACCGATCGGGAATTCCACATCAAGACACTTCCAGTCGATCGTTTCGTGAGCCTGGGTCCAGTGGATCCTGATCGTAACGGGATATTGGAAACACGCCCACTTCATTTTAACCCATCCACATTGATTGTGAATGCCGATGTAGACCCTGCAGATCTCCAAGTTGAACTAGTTGAAGAAAGTGGTCCCATTGTGCAGTATCAATCAAATCCCATTGAGGGTTTTGAGCGAGATCGTAGCCAACTGGTACAACAGGACAAACTGCAATATCAGGTGGTATGGCAAGACGACAAAGGCAATAGGACCTTGGCCGACGCAGTATCACGCCAGCCATTGGTCATCCGTTTTATCCTCAAGCGGGGCAAGTTGTTCGCCTTTAGCACCACCAACTCGGCACCACGGTAGCCTGGGTATTCCCAAAAGAACAGGGGAAAGGTACTGCCTATAGTTTTACCTGCGCCTTGTCTTTTTGGGTTTCGATCTGTTGTGAAACTTAAACAGCTCCCAGAAGGCCTGGAGGATGACTTTCATATCGCCGCCACTTTGTTTGCCGGCGGCGCGAGGGTAGTGCTGCACCCCCCTTTGGGCGATCCGGAAGCCGGCATGTTCAGCTGCCAGGAGCACTTCGGTATCGATCAATGCGCCCTTGCTTTGCAGTTCGATTTGTTCGAACACTTCCCTGCGAAAAAGTTTGAATGCACAGTTGACGTCCCTGACCTTGAGTCCGCACAACAGGCGGATTATCAGGTTCCAGCCCCATGAGTTCAGTCGTCGAGATAACGGATCTTGGCGATTGATTCGGATGCAACTGATGACATCGTGCGATTCGGTTAGATCCATCAATGATGTTATTTCACTTAAATCAAATTGCCCATCACCATCGGTGTAGAACACCCATTGTTTCGAGGCGCAAGAAAAACCAGTTTTTAATGCGGCACCGTACCCCTTGTTTTTTGGATGGTGAATGGCCTTGACATGGTCGTTTTCAGCAGCGAGGCGCTTTGCGATGACTGGTGTCTGGTCGGTACTTCCATCATCGACAATGATCACCTCATAATCGTCAACCAGGCTGGCCGCGACGCGCAGGGCCTCGCTGGTCATGTGCTTGACGTGGTCCTGTTCATTATGACACGGGAAAAATATTGAAAGGCTTTCCATGGTCAGCACTGAGTGGCCTTACTTCAAATCATGAGCAAGCAGTCGATAACCTATTATTTCATCACGATATTTTCCAAGGTCATCCGCATTGTCCAATTCTTTGGCAAGGTTCATCAGGCGTGTACAGGCTGAGATGGCTGCAGAAAGGTGCAGCAGTCGCCCATGGCGGTCATTGCGGCTGATCTTTTCTCGATACGTATTTCTTTCCCGAAGAAGATAGGTTGCCAGTTCTTCGGTTTTATCCATATGGACCGCAGCCCGGTAAACCGCCGTGTGAACCAGCAATGCATGACGACCTGAAGTCATATTCATGAGCGAAAGCAAGGCCCACTCACTTTTTGCGATATCTGGTGAAAACAGATTTTGGAAAGTCTGGGATATTTGTCGAGTCGATTGGTCGGCGTAGACCACTTTGTGCCCGGGCGTATCAAATAAAACCTGGTTTTCGGGTGCGTCGAGCCGGGCAAAGACCATGTAATTTCCGATAAGCACCGTCAGCCAATTCGGTGATGCAAGAAGCTTTTCGCAGAAGCGGGGTGACTTCCTGTATTTCAGCATGACGAGGTTTACATTAAGTTGCGAAAGCGAACGATTGAGTGTTTTGATTAATGCTTGCGAGCTGTTGGCAATTGCCCATAGTTGTCCCCATCTACGGTAGTGATCTGTTTCATAGGCGGCCTGCGCCCGCCCATCTATGAATACCTGGCATGGCGGCCGACCGGTTTTTGGATCAGGTGTCTGGTGGAATGCCGTGTACCCACCGGCAACCCATTCGGTTAACACGATGCCGTGCAGATTATTGGACGCCAGAAACTGGATTGCCTCGATGGGTTGAGCGGTGATGGATACCTTTCTCTCGAACACACTGTAGTTTTCCAGATCATTAAGGGATGCACGGAAATAATCGTTCCAGATCGACAATGTGGTAACGATTATCATTGCCAGGGCCGCAGTGGTGATGGTGATAAGCACCGCAGCGTGAAATCGGGGTGTCCATCGATCCTTCCATGCATGGGATAGTCGGTCTTGAATCCCATTGACCCATGTCATTACCAGTGCTTGTTGCAATACGGCTGCAAGATAGGGCGCTGCGATCACACTGGCCAGGACCACAAAGCGGCGGGACAGGATCGACATGCTGATAACCATGAGCACGATGCCCACGGATGCCAGGTCAATCCGTGGCGGATTGTATTGCAGTTGACCCGCCAGGTGTTTTGTGGAGGGCGTTACTTGCGGTGATCCGGAAGTTTCCAGTTCGGGCGGACTTCTTTTCAGCAAGAAACTGGCGGCCCACACAATACAGGCACAGGCCAGCAGGCCGAGAAAAATCATATAGGGAACTTTTGCGCTTTCACCAAAACCGCTTGGAAAATAAAGCGGTTGCCATTCGCCCACCAACCGCCATAGCTTGCCGTCTTCGCCTGTGGCAATATGCAACGCATGGAATAAATTCTCCTGGCCATAGGGACTGAATACGGCGGGAACCACGATTGAAATCACGAAGGCACCAGCCAGTACCAGCAGTTGCCTGCCACTGATGGCTACAAGCCATTTTGCGCCGATCCGATGGAGAAAATTCTGGGCCGTGTACGCCGTGAGAGCAATTGCCAAGACCATGATGGCGAACGTGAAACCACCGTGCACATTGGACCAGACCAGCATGATGGGTGTGATGCAACTGATCAGCACTATGGGCTTGTGCTTCCAGTAGGCCAAGATGAGCATCAGGACGGATGCGAGCAAGATGGAAGTGGTGTTGGGCCGCAGATCAATGAAGGTTCGACTAATGAGTAAACCATAGGTCACCACCACGGCGGCCAGTACCGGGTGGGCGCCTAGAACTCGACTGGTGCCGTACATAGCCAGCACAAGAAGAATGACCTGGACGAGCACGAGAGCAACAATCGCATTGGTGCCCCACTGGGACTGCACAAAGTAGTACACGACATGCGTCAGCCAGTTTTGATTGACCCATCCGATCTGAGCGGAGGTGTCGCCCAACCAGCGGCTGATGCCATCACTTGCACCCGTGTGGGCACGCGAATTGGCGCTGAATGGATCCTGCTTAGAAATGTGGATGCCAAGCAGGTCCAGGCATTTCATCTGCCATGTGCGGTTCGGGTCATTTTGCGGCCAGGTGTTAAGCATGTGTCGACCACATGCCATGGCGACAAAGGTGTCGCCTCCTCCAACGGGCTTGTCGAGACTATGGACTGCGGTAACCAGGACCAAAACCAGGCTTCCAATGGAAGCCCATCGCATCGTTCGTGATTGGCATGGATTTTGAGGTAAGGGGTTCATGGCGGGTATTGCTGATGTGAGGCGTGGGGGTTTGATACGCCAGGTGGAATGGTGACATGATAGGGCAACGGCGGATATTGAGTTGTGATCAGGGCATCTACTTTGGCTCTGCGGTTGTGTACCTATTGTTTTCAGTGTTGAAAGCTTATGGATAGATCATCCTGGGAGTAGGG
>CAUZIY010000032.1:0-26037 GCA_963579995.1 Phycisphaerae bacterium | reverse complement strand
TCGGGCTGCTCGTCAGCTCGGCCATGATCGTCACCCATCACAAACTGGACGGATGCAAATTGAATCATCACAGGCCCGAGAGACTGGCTTGACGTGGTTGCCATGGTTACGATTAAACACTGCCGGGCCAGTAATTCAAGCCGCCCTATAAAACAGACATCTCAAAACAAACCCAAACGAATTTTATTCCATGCCGACCCACAGACCCGGCGAATAGACGTCCAAGGCCATCCAATCGTACCATTGAACCATTATGGCCATCACGGTACCTTAAGCCAAGGAACCCCCATGGAGATCATCAAATGACCAGAACAACCGTTGAAAATGCAATTACAACCAATTATGGCCGTGTTGCTGAAAGCGGATTATCCAGTGACCAGCAAGGCATCCGGGCAGTTGCCCAAGCATTTGGATACTCGCCACATGAACTGGAGTCGATCCCCACGGAGGCCAACATGGGCTTGTCTTGCGGAAATCCAACAGCCACTGCCAACCTTAAAGCCGGCGAAGTGGTGATCGACCTGGGCTGCGGCGGTGGCCTTGATGTATTTCTTGCCGCGGCAAAGGTTGGCCCGTCCGGCAAGGCCATCGGGATCGACATGACCCCACAAATGATCGATCTGGCAAGAAAAAATGCCAGGCATGGGACAAACGGCAACCCAGTCACCAATATCGAGTTTCATCTGGCCAAGATCAATCAGTTGCCGCTTGCAGCGGGTACAGCGGATTGCATCCTCAGCAACTGTGTCATCAATCTGGCACCCGACAAACCGGCCGTGTTCGATGAAATTTCCAGAGTGCTCAAGCCTGGAGGGCGCGTGGCCATCAGTGATATTGCCCTAAAAAAACGGCTTCCGGCTGACTTGGAAAACAATATCAGCGCCCACGTCGGATGCATTGCCGGAGCCATCAGTATCGAAGACTACGAAAAGGGCCTGCGGGACGCCGGTTTTGAACACCTGCAGATCATTGATTCCCGCAAGGACCTCAACGCATACGCCCAAGCCGACAATCAATCTGCATGTTGTTCGCCGACAATGGATTCCTCAACCTTACCCATCGCCGACAGCAACTGCTGTGCACCACAACCATCATCACCAGTCGAAGATTCGGTGCATGCGCAATTAACACAACTACTGAACCAGTACGACATCAATGAGTACGCCGCAAGTGTTTATGTTTATGCGATCAAACCGTAAACCTTTCCATCATATCGGGAACATCGCATACCCCATAGCATTTAAACCTTGACCAGAAGACGATTTCCAGCCACTTGCAGTATCCCAACTCGGGTTGCCCTAATCAACGTAACCCGATACGGTGTCCAAGGAGCAATATGCACATGAGCGAGCAGGCCGACGAATTCTCGGGCGATCCAGACAAGTCAAACGACGGATCCGAGGTGTTTGGCCAGCAGATAAAACACCGCCAACTCAGTGCGCGAGTACCCGAATCGATCAGCCGTGGCACATTTAGCAGCGGCGCAGTTGTACTAACCGGCGGGACTGAATTCGTGATTGATTTCATGGTTCGCCTGTCACGTCCCTACCAGGTCGCAGCCAGGGTCATTGTGCCGCATGCAGCCATGCCACATTTAATCAATGCCCTGCGAGATAATATTGCCAAGCATGAAAATTCTTTTGGCAAAATCCAACCTCTGCCACAACCCAATCCAAACACCACCCGACCGAGCATCCAGGAGGTGTACGATGACCTTAAACTACCCGACGAAATTCTTAGTGGGGCATATGCCAACGCCTGTATGATCGGACATACCGCCTCGGAATTTGCTTTCGATTTCGTGACCAATTTTTTCCCCCGTTCCGCTGTTTCCTCGCGTATCTACCTATCGTCCCGCCAGGCTCCACAGTTGCTCAAAGGCCTGGAACATGCCGTCAAACAGCTCAACCAACGCCGCACCGCGCAGCAGGACAAGGATCATCGGGCAAAGATGGACGGGCCAGCCAACCCAACCGACAATCCCCCCAACCCCGATGATGAATCCCAAAGTGACCGTGGCGAATCGGATCTGATGTATTAGTGAACTGGACTGTCTACCTTAGCGGCGAAATCCACACCAACTGGCGAACTCAAATCGCCGAGGGGATCCAGCGATCGCATCTGTCGATCACACTGATGTCACCGGTGCTTGATCATACCGCAAGCGATAATTGCGGCACACAGATTCTCGGCGGCGAACTCGAGGGTTTCTGGAAGGACCATCAATCGGCAAAACTTAATGCCATCCGAACCCGCCATCTAATTCAAAGCGCCGACGTGGTCGTGGTGCGATTCGGCGACAAGTACCGGCAATGGAACGCTGCATTCGACGCCGGTTACGCCACTGCTCTCGGCAAGCCGCTGATTACCCTGCATGCACCCGATTTAATCCATGCACTCAAGGAAGTGGACGCCGCAGCCTATGCCGTTGCACAAACGGCGCAGGAAGTGGTCGACATCCTCCGGTACGCAACCCACAACATTTCCATAACCGCCGACAACAACGGATGAACAACGTATTACGCTGGGGTATCCTGGGTAGCGGCAATATTGCCCGCCAGTTTGCTGCCGACCTGCATCACACAGAGTCAGGCCAACTGACAGCCGTCGGCTCTCGCACTTTACAATCTGCCGCCGCATTTTCAGCTCAATTCAAAATTGATCATGGACACGACAACTACGAAGCGCTCATTACCGATGAACACGTTGATGCAGTATACATCTCGTTACCCAACAGCCTGCACCACAAATGGACACTCAGGGCACTGGCGGCCGGCAAACACGTTTTGTGCGAAAAACCAATGGCCCTCAATGCAGAAGAAGCTGAGCAGATGTTTGAAGCTGCCCAAACAAACCGGCGGCTGCTGGTTGAAGCGTTCATGTACCGAACACATCCATTGACCCGCGAAGTCGTCAAGCACTTACACGAAGGGAGAATTGGTAAGCTACAAATGATCCGAACAAGCTTCTGCTTTTGCATACGTGAACCCATGGGCAACATTCGCCTTAACGCAACGCTTGGTGGCGGCAGCCTCATGGACGTGGGCAGCTACTGCATCAACTTTTCACGCCATCTTACCGGGTGTGATCCGGTTTCCGTTCAGGCCGTTGCCCACAAGGGCGCCCATGGCGTGGATGACTACATCGCCGGCACACTGGCGTATACAGATGGCGTCATTTCAACTTTCACCTGCGGCATGACGGTTCACGCCAATAACATGGCCCAAATAAATGGGTCCAATGGATTCATTGAAGTACCGGTGCCATGGAAACCACCAATGGTCAATGCCAAGTTCATGGTCAAGCAATCAACCCCAACCCGGCAGGACCGGCTCAAAGTTTCAACTCCGGCAGCCACCACGGCACCCCAAACCCACAACGTCGACGCCAACAAGCCACTATACGCCCTTGAAGCTGATGCGTTCGCCGCCGTAATTCAGGGTAAAGCCAAGCCATTCGTCACCGCCCAGGAGACGCTGGGGAACATGAGGGTGCTTGACCGGATTCGCCACCAGATTGGCTTGGAGTTCAAGTGAAGACCTCGCCGTCAAACAGATTACCGAATACCGCCACCAGCCGAAGTGCCATCATCTGCCTTGATTGATGCATACTCTTCTGGCTTAACAGTATCGGCAAAGAGCATTTGCGCACAGCCATCAACGTCAAAATTGCACATCGCCCCGGTCGCCCGATCCACATCAACATCACTGACCAACAGCGAAGGCTCCTTCATCGGACATTCCGCGTGAACCTGTCCGTCCGGGGCAATGATGCGTGTTGCACAGTTTTGATGTGGCAGCAAGCAACAATTACAGGAGGCAAACCAGATCGTGTTCTCAGCCGCCCTGGTTACCTGCATAGAATGATGAACAGGGATTTTCCAGTCATTTGGACGGGTCGTATTATTCTGCGGATGAAATACAATTTTCGCACCTTGACGGACACATTGCTCGGTCGTTTCAGAAAACCGAAACCCGGCAAAACAGATTGTCACGCCAACGGTGACACCAAATAATTCAAAGACCTGGGGGTTATCTTTGGGAGCGGATGAATAAGCCACAGCATCCAATGGCGTAAGCCTCGATTTATGGTGGACACCCAACACCTGCCCCACCTCTGAAATCACAAGCGCGGAGTTGTATGGCTTGCCACCACACGGATCAGATTCGAGCGGAATTTCCGTACCCAAGATGCAGGCCATTGAATGCTTGCCACAGTATTCTGCAACCGACGCATGAATCGCCTGTAGTTCATCAATTTGCACTGGAGCATCAGCAGCAGTGATATCGACGCGATACCCAGCCGTTTGAACCTCAGGAAAACAAAGTATTTGAACGCCCCCATCAACTGCCCTATCAAGGTATTCACGGATGGCACTCTCATTCTGTTTCAAATTGTCTGATTGCGGGGTCTGGGCCAATCCAATCCGGAGTGTCGTCATCTCAAGTCCTCGGTTACAACTGATTTCTATTTAATTCCATTGATATTCTATAAAGTAATGCACAATTCTCACCTCCCACGTTGACCGACTCTGATCCGTGGAATCGCAGAGCAACGGCCCGTTGAAATACTGAGAATATGCCGACTAATCAAAACAGACACCGCCACACACATTGAGTGATTGGCCATTAATCGCCAGCGCCTCGTCACTGGCAAGAAACACCGCAAGCGGGGCCACTTCATCAGGCACAAGGCGTCGGCCGAGCAATGACGCTTCGGCTTCAATCTCTGAAGCCGTGCGGCCGGTGCGAACCATGTCATACTCCAATCGTTTATTGTTCATCAAGGTGGCTGTCACGCCCGGACAGACCGCATTGCATGTAACACCCGTATCCCCTGTTTCCTTCGCCGTGGATTTGGTCAACCCTGCCAAACCGTGCTTGCTCGCCGTGTAAGCAGCGGCATGCAATGCGGGGATCTTGGAGTTGATCGATGCGATATTGATAATTCTTCCCCAGCCCGCCTCAATCATGGATGGCAAAACCAACTTCGTAAACAGGTATGGTGCTGTCAGATTCACCGCAAGGGTCAGATCCCAAAACGAATCATCAAAGTCAACCAATGGCCGCGCAGATTGACTGCTGCCAATGCCTGCATTGTTGACCATGATCTCAACTGGCCCCCAGTCGCCTTGAACCTGCCCCACAATTCGTTTTGGCGCCAATCGATCAGCAAGATCATCGGCGATCGCCATGGCCCGCCCGCCTGCCTGGCTAACTTCATCCACAAGATGGTCAAGTTCCTGTTTTGTCCTGGCTGTTACAGCCACATGGACACCATTGGCGGCCAGTAAAAGAGCGATAGACCGGCCGATCCCCCGACCTGCACCGGTCACGATGGCAATACGATTTTTCATGTCTCAACCTCAAAGTTCTAAATATCATTAACCCAGAAAATTCTGATCACCTGATTCTTCTCCAATACCTTCACCCGGGCATTTGCAACATTAACTTCTATCTTAGCAGTTGATGTCCATGCCGCCCGCCAAACCCGCCTCCAGCACCACCCAGCTCACCTCACACCACATGAAACCACCGGTGCCACTGAACCGTTCAGCACTGACGACATTGCAACATGGCGTCCCAAGTGGTAAATGTTGAATCATGATTAACCAAACCAACGACTGCCCCTACGTTATTTCCCTGTCCAACAATCCACAACTATTCCTCGATGATCACTGCGTCGGCTGGACGATCAACATGACTCGCCAGATGCAGCCCGCATCAAAACATACTGACAATCCCATCATTGAGGCAGATTCCCCATGGGAACAGGGCCTGTTCGGGCTCAACAGCCCCGCCGCATTCTATGACCCCACATCAGATCGCTTTCAAATGCGGTACACCGCCTTCGATAAAAACACCGCCACGGACAAACCCCAAAAGTCTAAATACAAGATCTATCTCTGTTGCGCCGAATCCCAGGATGGCTTTGAGTGGCACAAGGTCCTGACCGATGACAACACGAAATACGATCAGCCAAATAATATCGTCGATGGGCCGTGGCTAATCATTCATACACCCCATGACTCGGACCGCCCCTTCAAAGGACTGACACACTCCAAGAATCTCGTCACCGCCATTGAATTCGGAACTCTTGGCATGCACTCCATGGACGGCATCAACTGGTCACCTCCCAATGGCATTCATATTACAGACACCAAGTGCGACACGATATCCAGCCTTGTCTGGTTTAATGCCGTTCAAAAATACTTTGTCTTTACACGAACCCAAATGTGGCATCCAGAGCTGTGCGGACATCTCCGCGTCACAGGCATCATTGAAAGCCGTGACTTTGAACACTGGGAGCCCAAACGCGGCATCAACCTCATCAGTGAGGCGGAGGGGTTCCCCTATTTACAGGTCCACGGTCTCAACGTGCATGAATACGGTGACATCCTGATCGGCTTAATACCCATGGTCCACCTCCAGGAACCAGGCAACAATTTTCTGGGCAAATTTGATATACAGATGGCCATCAGTCGGGATGGATGGCACTGGCAGCGGGTTGCTGACGGTGATGTGTTTCTTCCCAATGGCCCTGAAAACTGGGACCGATGGTATGTCCATTCCTGCTCGATGGTACGCAAGAAAGATACTCTCTACTACTATTACCAAGGTCGGCCGCAGATGCATGGTGCCATTCGCCAGATGCGAGAACAAGGCGTTGATTTCAACTCGACCATGCGGACGGATCTAGGAATGGCCACGGTACCGGCCGACCGATTCGTGGCCATGACACAGAAAAACCCCGACGAACTGGGAATCCTCGATACACCACCGATCCGATTTGACGGCAACGATTTACTGGTTAATGCTGAACTTGACCCGACCGACATGCAGGTTGAACTCATCGACGAAGCAGGGCCTGTCGCACAATATCAATCGCAAGTCGTCCCTGGCTTCGAACGGGAATCTTCCCGTCTGGTCAAAATCGACAACCTGCGCTACAAGGTTCTATGGAGCAAGGAAGGAACCGAATACAGTTTGAGCAAGGCGACCGACCACCAGCCATTACTTATCCGCTTCCTGGTCCGCAAAGGAAAACTCTTCTCTTTCCAGGTGGTCTAAGTCGTAACTCACGCCTAACCAATCTGCGGCCAACCATCGCTGGAAGAGCCTGCACATGAAAGCAACCTGCCTGGTCTACCCCAAGCCTCGAAAGATCACACATGGCAAGGGCGTAGTCAGAATGTTTTCGACTTTTTCCCTAACCGGCACACGAATCCCAACATGGCTTAAAAAGCGTCTGGCATGTGCCTGCGGGTCATTGGGGGTTCGACTGGTTGCTCCCGGCGATAACCACGGAACCATCCGGTGCCAGACCACAACCGCAGGCTTCAATACAATCAAAGATAATACCCTTCAACAACAAGCTTATTGCCTGGAAATTGCAAAAGATGGGAACATCATCATCAGATCACCTGGGACGCAGGGCATGCAACATGGCGTCATCACCCTGTGCCAACTTTTAGAGGCAAAGGCTGCTGGCGCCCAACTGAACCCAGCCGTCATCCAAGATTCTCCGGTGTTCTGTGTGCGAGGCATCCAGATCGACTTGGCGCGTGATTTCCACCCTCCCCTTGATCACCTCAAACAGATCATTGATCGTCTCGTCGAGATGAAGATAAATACACTGTGGCTCTATCTTGAAAACCATCTCCGGGCACCAGGCATGCAAGACATCTCGCCACCGCGAGGCCTGACGCCACGCCAGGCCAAACAGATCAGTGACTACGGTGCTCGCCGAGGCATTGATATTGTCCCGGGCACCAACGTCGTCAGCCACATGGAAGGCTGGCTACGCCTTGAGCGATACAGTGACCTTGTAGATGGGCCTCGTCGCAGCTACCCGGTTCTTACCCACAAGGATACCTGGCCGCTTGTTCGAAAATATATCGACGCGATGATGGACGCCTTTGAGTCCCCAAATTTTCATGTCGGATTGGATGAACTTCTCATCACCGGGCACAACCCACAAGCAGAAGCCGCCATATCCCAAAAGGGGAAGGTTAAATATTTTTCTGACTTCGCAACAAAGGTTGTTCGCCACATTCAACACCGGGGCAAGACACCCTGGTTATGGGATGACATGGTAGCCGGCAAGAACGTCTACCGGCCCGAGGGGTTTAATCAACACTGGCCCCAAGCCCTTGCGGCAATCCCCAAGGGCGCGGTATTGGTCCACTGGTGGTACTGGGGGCCAAGACCCCACGGAATGACCCAACTCACCGATCAGCATCTAGCCATGGTCAACCGCGTAGCCAGTTCAAAACACCCATTGGCCATCGCACCCACCTCACAGAGTTTCAGGTGGTCAAGCGCACATGTAAACACTGACACCCACAACCAGTGCTACATGGCAAAGGTCGGGCGCAAACATGGCGCGTTTGCGTATATATGCACCCACTGGGAATCGGCCAACGGAAGTAGCATGGAAGCAGTTTGGCCGATGTTGGCCCTCAGTGCCGGCCAGGCATGGCATGGTTCCAGCAAATTCGACGATCGTTATCTTCGCGCCCTTGCGTTTACAACCTATGGGACAACCACAAATGCATTCAAGCGATACCTCTATGCCCTGGGCAACATTGAAGATGTCTTCGCCGGAACCAAAAAGCGTAATGCTGTCGCCCGCAAACGCCTATTCACGAACGGCCCCTATGGTATCTGGCGGCTGAAGGCCTCTATACTCACCCCCCGACATCGCAAGATGATTCGCAACCAGCTTCGCGCTGGCACTGAAGCTTACCAGGCCCTAAACGTGCGCCCCATGAAACTGACACGAGCACTTGAACTACCATTGATCCTATTCGAAGAAATTATAAACATCCTTGACGCATTTGACCAAGGATGGGGGCATTACCATCATGCTGCCAAGATCGAACACGACAAAGCAAAACACAAAACGTTCGCGCAACAGATCAACCTAACCATCGAAAACATCCAGGACGTGTGCAAGAGTCTTAGACGACTGGAACGAGCATACAAAACCCAGGAACCATACGGCCATACGCCATATGATTCCTATGCCCTGGGCCAACACCGAAAGGTGTTGCGTGAGCACGCCATCCCCCTCATCCGCAAGTTGGCCGCAAAACGCATTGGGCTGCCATATTTCGAAAAATTGTTTTTCCTGCCCGATGTCTATCACATCTCCAATCTGGAACAGTTTCGATACAAGGAGGATTTCTACCGCCAATACGATGACTGCCCTTGGCCAGTTCGGTGGGCCGATCGCTAGGCAAACAACTTGATGAACAGCCGCCCAGGATTAACGGTTGACCACCACGACCCCAACGACGACCAGCCCCCGAATACTGCTCTAGAACAACAACGCCTGGCATGGCTCATACCAATACCAGACCAGACCAGACCAGACCAGACCAGAGGGCGTATGTGCCACGCCAACCGGCAAACCGAACACACCATGGATCTGCCGATGGGCAAAACAGGTGATCATTGTCCGATCCTTGATCGAAATCCCCCGTCAACCGTCAGGACGGACCCGGTAATGTAGTCCGCGTCATCCGAGGCAAGAAAAGCCGCAGCCTTGCCGATTTCCGTCGGCATTCCAAGCCGGCCCCACGGCAGCTTTGGACCTCCCTCACGAACGGTCTTTTCGCCATGCAACACATATTCACCTGGCGTATCGATCCAACCGGGCTCAATCACATTGACGTTAATCCGATGCTCGATCAATTCATTTGCAATGACTTGCGCCATGTGACTGAGACCAGCCTTGGCTGCGGCATAGGAAACGTTACCCGGAATCGCAATCTCCGCGTGCACACTAGAAATAAAAACTATTTTGCCACCACCACCCCGCTCCACCATATGCCGGGCAACGAGTTGACTCATGTGAAATCCGCCAGCAAGCGTTCCATTTATCACATCGTGAAATTCAGCCGGATCGCATTCGAGAAAACCATGGCGGATCGATCGAGCCGGATTGCTCACAAGAATATCAACTTGCCCCTCCTGCTTGACTGCCTCAGCCACCAGATGCTCACACCCCTGCCGTGAAAAGACATCCGCCGCAATCGTCGCGCAACGACCGCCAAGGGCACGTATGTCCTCCGCTGCCTGATCCAAATCAGGACTACCCGGTCGGTCATTGATCACCACCGTAGCCCCCAATCGGGCCAACTCGATTGCGCAACCTTTGCCAATGCCCCGGCCGGCTCCCGTGACCAACGCCACACGGCCAGACATCTTGTCCTGTGTTTGCATCATTTAGCTACCTTATAAGATCGATGTGGTTTTAACCAGGCACGCTCTGCAACCTCTTTCCTTTGTACATTGTTGAAGTTGAACTTAACTCTTAGCATTACCCGACACCTAGAGGCAGCCGCCCAAATTCGCTGAAACCCCAACTTCCCTATCACCTTTGCCAGCCTTCGACCAACCCGGTACTTGGCGACCCGTAAACCCCGATGGATGAAATACAACTGACATTTTCACTCATACGTAATACGTCAAAACCAAGATAACCGGCCCATGCAACGACCGATGTAAACCCACCACCCTTTCGCCCCCATCCTTAGTTCCTCGGCACGCATCTTCCAAATTATGCTTTGCGCAAAATGATGATCGAAACTCCATGATCGTGTACCATGATCAAAAGTCGGCGACCCCCCGACATTCTAGTGTAGATCACTGTAAAGCATTACAAGACCTCTTAATGATACGCCATAATTGACCCCAGGACTCAGAGTGAAAAAAGCGTCATGCAAGTCCCCCTCGTAGACCTACGGGCTTCCCTCCAGCCGATCAAGGAAGAATTGTTTCGCGAGTTTGACGCGACCCTGGACGGTATGCAACTACGCCTAGGGCCAAATATCCAAGCGTTCGAACAGGAATTCGCAAGCTATTGCCACACCGAACACGGCGTGGCCGTGTCGAACGGAACTGATGCTCTATATACGGCCCTGCACGCTTTTGGCATTGGCTCCGGCGATGAAGTGATCGCCCCATCCCATACATTTTTCGCCACCATTGAAGCCATTATCCACGTTGGCGCAGTGCCTGTTCTGGTCGATGTCGAGCCTGGCACCCTGACAATCGACCCAGATGCCGTCCAAGCTGCCGTGACCAATGCCACCAAGGCCATCATCCCGGTCCACCTGTATGGTCACCCAGCAAATATGGATCCGATCCTGGAGATTGCAAGGCACCACGACCTACGCGTGATTGAAGATGCCGCCCAGGCACATGGCGCACGTTACAAGGGGCGATATTGCGGAAGCATGGGTGATGCAGCATCGTTTAGCTTTTATTTTACGAAAAACCTCGGTGCATTTGGCGAAGGTGGCTTCATGACCACGCCAGATCCCAAGATTGCCGCCAAGGCGCGTCTCCTTCGCGAACATGGACAGGTATCCGCTTTTGAACACACGCTCATCGGACATAATTTCCGCATGGATGAGTTACAGGCTGTTGTTTTGCGGTTGAAATTACCAAACCTTGACCGCGGCAACCAGCGGCGGCGCCAGGTTGCAGAATATTACCGCCAACACCTTGCGGATACTGAACTGGAAATGCTCGAACCACGCGAAGACAGCTACTGCGTCCACCATGTATTTCCCATTCGCTCCCGATTACGGGACAACCTGCGACAGCACCTTGATGCCAACGGCATTGGAACCGGCATCCACTACAAGATCCCATGTCATTGCCAGCCAGCCTTAAAAAAACACGCTCATCGTATCGATGGCGATCTTAGCGTGACTGAAGCAGCATGTCGTGAATTACTGTCCATTCCAATGTATCCTGAAATCACTGAAGCCCAGCTCGGCCACGTCACCGATCAGATACTGAGCTTCACACAAAACTACCCGACTACCGCCCACACTTAATTGATCATCTTGTGATGCCGCCCATGGCCGGCAAACCGAATGATTTAATTTGCAAATGCATCGCCCAGATTGACCGAAGCCCAAGATTCAACCCATCGCATCGAGGGCAACCCACAATACCTTGAGTTGGTCGGAAGGCGGAAGAACATCGCGGTAACCCAACTTCTCTAGCGCCTTGACCATTGGCGGCACGGCCGTAAGCAGACCCAGCCGGTACGCCATGACCAGGATCGAAACCGTGCCCTCTGCCTTGATGAAACTAAGCTTGGCTTTCTCTTTCACCGGTTCCTCGATCAAGACAAGTGACGCCCCGATCCCCAAGGCCAGTTGTAACGATGCGCCATCATGTCCGCCAACTGCAACCAGACGAGGTGGAAGCTGAACCTGTGGAAGATCGTCTTTTACATCAAGCCAGGCCGGACAACCACTTGCAGCAAGTTTATCGTGCAACCCGTCATAGCCAGACCTGGGCATCACCACTGAGCCATACATTGATTCCAGTAATTTCTCGCGACGAATAGCCAGCAGTGCCCCAAAAGTCTTCACACTCACAACCACCGGGCCATCTGGTGTCGTGCGCATTTTTCCACTCATGCCCGTTTCCAATTAGGCTGACTCAGGAGTAAATACCATCGAGAATTATTTTTCCAAACTGCTCCGCCTTGCTTATCCACGACTCGCCACCGAGACGCTGACGTGCTTGCTGCTGCTCGGGGGGAGTACCATGCTTAATGCGATCTTTGACCAACAGTCTGCATTGCTCTGCATTATCAACCAGATCTGCCGCATCCGCCCAGGGTGCAGTAGCCGGCAACCGCCGGGCAATCACCGGCTTGCCAGTCGCCAGATACTCCTTGAATTTCAGAGGCTGGATGGATCGAGTTACCGGCAGATCCGCATACGGCATCACGAGGATGTCCGCCGCCTGGGCCAGTGCTGGTAATGTCTCATAGGCGACTGGCCCCGGCATATATATCCGCCGATGGGCCACCAATCTTGGGTCCGGTGATTGCCGTGGCCCCACTAAAACCAATGTGCCGCACTGTTGCGCCAAGGCCTCGCAAATCACAGTATCAAGACGTTGATCAACCAACCCCCAAAAGAGTGAAACAGGGCCTTCCAGGCCTGACCACCACGCAGGCAAGTTAGTTGACTGACGGCCTTGCCAATAAGTGGGATCCACACCGTGGGTTAGCAACTGTGACTCAAATCCAAACTGAGCCATACGGGCCTGCAGTACCTGCGAAACACAAATCACACGATCAACCCGACCGGCCAGCTTCTGATCCAGCTCTTTCATCACAGAACCATCAAGGCCCGGCCAGGTCGAAAAATCATCCACACAGTAATAGACCCAGTAATCAACATTGATTTGACCGACCAGATCAGCGGCAATTGGCAGTGTTGCAATGGCAACCCGCTTGTTACGATCAATACCGGCATTCAGTTCCTGGTTGACCCGTTGACTAATCATCCGCGTATTGATCCACCGCTGCCACCAACTGCGAAATCCTGGATACATTAGCGGCGTAATCACACGCATTTTCGCCGGCAACTGACCAGAAACCGATGACGGTTTAAGCCATTGCCCCAACTTGACAACCGCCTTACCGAGATCATCAAACGACAGGGTGGGGCGGCGTGTGCCAATGGTGTTCACCCACAACACCGGATGCTGAGCAGACAAAAGACGGATCAGGTGTTGGCAGCTTGAGGGATGCCGACCCCAGTCATCAGAAAAGACGACAAGTTGCAATGGCTGGCTCATTGATCGGTTTTCGTGACCAGGTCAATCGAGACGCCCTCCGCCGCGGATTACCCGCTACCAACGCTTGGCGCTCTCAATAACTTTGTCGGCCAATTGGACGACAAAATCTTCGAATCGCCCACTGGTTTACCGTGACACATATCCCCGCCGCTACATGAACCCCAGTTCAACCTTGGCGACATCCGACATCTTATCCGGGCCCCACGGTGGGTCGAAGACAATCTCAATATGGGCAGACTTGACTTCTTGAATATGCTCAATTGAACGCCTCGCTGCCGCCGGCAATTCCTGCGCGGCCGGACACGCAGGCGAAGTCAGGGTCATATCCACATGAACGTTTCGGTCCTCGTCGATTGTAATGTTGTAAATCAACCCCAACTCGTAAATGTTGACCGGAATCTCAGGGTCGTAGACGGTTTTCAACGCGGCAACCACGGATTCTTTAAACAAATCCGTAGCACAATCAGCTGTGGAAGCAGCCTGTGGCATTCCATCTGTCCGCTTGGTTTCTGATTGCCCCTCGCGGGCAGGCTTCGCCACCGGACCGACCTCTTCTGGTAACTTATCTGACATCACAACTTCCTTATCCGCTTTTTAAAAAAAGCCTCTCTACTGTTCTGTAGTCACTGGCTGCCCATTATTTTCTTCCATCGCTGCTTTGAACGTGTGCCACGGTAATGTAGCGCATTTAACCCTCATCGGATAGCGGCGGACCCCACCCAACGCCGCCAATTTCCCCAATTCAGATTGACCAACATCACCCTCATCAGCACCAACCAACATCTGTCGCATCTGTTCAAACAAAACACCGGCCGCCTCATTACTTTTACCTTGCACTGCCTGGGTCATCATCGACGCCGAAGCAGTGCAAATAGCGCAGGCTGATCCGGAAAACTGAACTTTCCCGACCAAGTCATCATCGATCTGCGCCCACACCTCAATGTGGTCTCCACACAGCGGATTGTACCCATTCGCATGCCGGTTTGCTGCCGAAAGCTCTCCGAAGTTTCTCGGCTGCTTGCTATGGTCGAGAATGATATCTTGATAAAGTTCTGTCAGGTCTGTCATATCCCGAACACCTCAATGGCCCGCTGGACGGCACCAACCAATGCATCGACCTCTTGTTTTGTATTATACATCGCGATGGATGCTCGCGCTGTTGCCGGAACACCGAAGCGGTTCATGAGCGGTTGAGCGCAATGATGGCCGGCCCGAATGGCCACGCCCGCATCGTCCAAAACCGTGCCAATGTCATGTGGATGGATGCCATCAATCACAAATGATATCGAGGCTGCCCGATTTGACGCCCTGCCAATCAATCGCACCTTTCCAACGGACTCCAATTCCTGCAGTGCGTAGTCAAGGAGACCCGCTTCATAAGCTGAAATCCGTGATAGCCCAACCTGATTCATGTACCCGATGGCTGCCGCCAGACCAACTGCACCGGCAATATTGGGGGTGCCCGCCTCAAACCGATCCGGCGGATCCCTGTATGTCGTTTGGTCGAAATCGACCGATCGGATCATCGCTCCGCCGCCCTGATATGGCGCCATATCAGCAAGCAGCGCGGCCTTACCGTATAGAACACCAATACCGGTCGGGCCGTAGGTCTTATGCCCCGAAAACGCGAGAAAATCACAATCCAGCGACTGAACATCAATCGCCATATGTGATGCCGACTGGGCCGCGTCCATGAGGACAACTGCACCATTTGCATGCGCCGCCTGAATGATTTTCGAAACTGGATTTACAGTCCCAATGGCATTCGAAATGTGGGCAATGGCAACAATCTTCGTACGATCAGTTAACTGGGACTCGAATCTTCCCATCATCAGTTCACCGTCGTCGCTCACCGGGATCACGTCAAGATCAGCACCCGTCTGCTGGCAAACCATCTGCCACGGAACGATATTCGAGTGGTGTTCCATCTGTGAGATTAACACGCGATCTCCCGCCTTCAGATGACTACCGCCATAGGCCTGAGCCACGAGATTTACGGCTTCAGTCGTACCACGTGTAAACACGATTTCGCCCACTGATTGGGCATTTAAAAATGATTGCACCACGTCCCGCGCCTTGGCATAAGCGTCAGTTGCACGCTCGCCAAGGGCATGTACACCACGGTTAATGTTCGAATTACTCTGCGTGTAGTAGGCGTAAAGCGCATCAAGTACTGCGGATGGCTTCTGGCTCGTTGCAGCGTTATCAAGATAGACAAGCGGATGCCCGTGAACCTGAGCAGAAAGGATTGGGAAATCACGACGAATACGGTCAACGTCAAGCGGTAAGCACGTGGGTTCAGTCGTCGCGACCCCCATCACACCACTTCCTCAATAAGTTCGCCATGCGGCAACTGAGCCAGAATCGTCCTGGTTAGATTCGCACGTATCGAATCCAAATCAATTCTCCCCAGACTTTCACTTGCAAAAGCATAAACCGCCAATGCACGGGCAGCCGGTTCAGACAGCCCACGCGTCCGAAAGTAGTAGACCGCATCCTCGTTGATCTGGCCGACGGTAGCACCGTGCGTGCATTTGACATCATCGGCGTAGATTTCGAGTTGCGGCTTGGCATTTATCTGAGCCGCTTCACTGAGCAGTAAATTCCGATTCGACTGCTTGGCATCCGTCTTTTGGGCATCTTTTGCAACGATGATGCGACCACCAAAGACGGCACTGGCCTGGTCGTCCAAAATACCGGTGTAAACCTGGCGACTACTGCAATGGGCCGCGGCATGTTCCACCACCATGTGGTTGTCAACGTGCTGGTTGCGCCGGTTCACGTACAGTCCATTTAAAAGTGACGTACCATTGGAACCCGTGAACTCGTTATGCAGATTGTTGCGTATCCACTGCCCCCCCGTCATGACCGAGTGGGAGACCAGGTTGCTGTCCTGCGACTGCCGGGTGCGCAATGTCGTAACGGAAATTGCATTTTGGTTTTCCCTGCATAGGCGATAGTGAGCAGCCCTGGCATTTCTAGAAATCACAAGTTCCGTAACCGTATTCGTGAAATGTTTCTGGTCACCCAGTGAAAAATAATCTTCAATGACCGTCACATCACTGGACTGACCAACAACAATCAAGTTTCTTGGATGCGCCATGGCAGGCTCGCCACCACTGGCACTTGATATATACATGGCATGAATCGGGCGGTCCACAACCGTGTTGTTCGGCACATAAACAAACAGCCCATCATCGAAAAACGCTGTATTTAGTGCTGCAAATGAATCTTGTTGACCGTTGGCGTATTGCGCAAAATGAGGCTCAACCTGTTCCCGATTGATATCGATTGCAACGGCCAGTGAGCCGATATACACACCACGCGACATGGGCGTGGTTGATGAAAGATCCGGGTTCCAGTGGCCATCAACGAAAACCAGGACCGTACTTTCTAGCCCGGGAAATCCATGACTTGCCACGGTTGCCTCCGAACAATTGGAGGAATCCGATTCAGCGAGACAAAATGCCGTATTGGTAATGTGTTCAAGACGCGTGTCGCGCCAGTCTTCATCTCCGGCCGACGGAAACCCCAACTCAACAAACCGATTCATTGCAGCTTCTTGCAATGAATCACACCAACGATCCTGGGCAGACATCTGTTTCTGCCGACGACCGAAAGCCTCAACGTACGCACCGATTTGATCATCTACCGTAAGCATCATAGTTCCTGATCAATTGGATCCGACCCCCGCCACCGCAGGGCTTTTGCCATGTGACAGAGCGGTGTAACCCTTTGCCTCCAGATCCAATGCCAATTCTTTTCCACCTGACTTGACGATCTTTCCCTTAACCAGCACATGAACGAAATCCGGAACGATATAGTTCAGCAATCTCTGGTAATGAGTGATCACCAGGAAACCACGCTCCTGGTTACGCATCGAGTTGACACTATCAGACACAATCCGCAGCGCATCGATATCGAGCCCGGAGTCTGTTTCGTCCATAATGACCATCTTGGGCTCAAGCAGTGCCATCTGAAAGACCTCATGCCGCTTCTTTTCACCACCGGAAAATCCCTCGTTGACCGATCTCTTGAGAAAACTCGTATCCATCTGAACAACTTTCCTCTTCTCCTCTACCAGTGCGAGAAAATCAACCGCGTCCAAGCTCTCTTCACCCCGGAACCGCCGCACGGCATTCAATGCTGCCTTGAGGAACTGCGTATTACTGACACCAGGAATCTCAGCTGGGTACTGAAATGCAAGAAATACCCCTGCACAGGCCCGTTCGTCTACCGACATGCTGAGCAAATCGCTGCCTTCATAAACCACCGACCCTTCGGTCACCTCATAGGAGTCATTGCCTGCCAATACCTGCGCCAAGGTACTCTTGCCGGACCCGTTGGGTCCCATGATGGAATGGACCTCGCCAGCCCCAATCGATAACGTGACGCCCTTGAGAATCTCATTACCCCCAACATTGACGTGTAGATTTTCAATCTCTAGCATGGCATTTTGTTCCTCTCATTGCCTTGGATCGCACTGGTTTATCCCACACTTCCTTCGAGACTGACACTAAGCAATTTGGTCGCCTCAACGGCAAACTCCATGGGTAGTTCCTTGAACACTTCCTTGCAAAACCCATTAACAATCAGGGATGTCGCATCTTCAGGCGACAAGCCCCGCTGGGTACAATAGAACATCTGGTCTTCGCCAATCTTTGAAGTCGAGGCCTCGTGTTCCACCTGTGAGGATGCATTCTTCACTTCGATATACGGGAACGTATGGGCCCCGCATTTATCACCAATCAACAGCGAGTCACATTGCGTGAAATTCCTGCTGTTGGCCGCCCCTTTCAGCACCTTGACCAAACCACGATAGGTATTTTGACCCTGAACAGCAGAAATTCCCTTGGAGACAATTGTACTTTTGGTGTTGCGGCCGATATGGATCATCTTTGTTCCGGTATCTGCCTGCTGGTGGTTCGAGGTCAACGCCACGGAATAGAATTCGCCGACCGAATCATCACCCTGCAGAATGCAACTGGGATACTTCCACGTGATGGCCGACCCGGTCTCCACCTGCGTCCACGAGATGTGCGAACGGGCGCCAAGACATTTCCCTCGCTTGGTAACAAAGTTGTATATACCGCCTCGCCCTTCCTTATCACCTGGGTACCAATTCTGAATCGTGGAGTACTTGATACGTGCATCGTCGTGCGCAACGAGTTCGACGACAGCCGCATGCAACTGGTTTTCATCGCGCATTGGCGCCGTACACCCCTCAAGATAACTTACGTGGCTGCCTTCATCTGCGATGATTAATGTGCGCTCAAATTGCCCGGTCGAAGCCGCATTGATTCGGAAATATGTCGACAGTTCCATCGGACAATGAACGCCCTTGGGAACATAAACAAACGAGCCGTCGGTAAACACCGCGGAATTTAATGCGGCATAAAAGTTATCTGACCGCGGAACAACTGACCCCAAGTATTTGCGAACGAGATCCGGATGTTCTTTCACCGCCTCAGACATTGGACAGAAGATGACACCCATATCCGCGAGCTTGTCCTTGAATGTGGTAGCAACTGAAACACTGTCAAACACAGCGTCCACCGCAACCCCCGCCAGAGCCGCCCGCTCAGAAAGTGGAATGCCCAGCTTTTCATAGGTCTCCAGAAGCTTGGGATCAACCTCGTCCAAACTCTTGGGACGATCCTTTTCCTGCTTGGGGGCTGAATAATAACTGATCGCCTGGTAATCAACTGGATCGTATGAAACCTTGGGCCACCGCGGTTCCCGCATCGTTTGCCATTGTTCAAATGCTTTCAGTCGCCAGTCGACCAACCAATCCGGCTCATCCTTTTTAGCCGCAATGAAACGGATTGTCTGCTCATTTAGACCAGGTGGCGCTGATTCGGATTCGATATCCGTCACAAAGCCGTACTTGTATTCACGAGACGCCAATTGCTCGAGTGATTGTGTTTTAGTTGAGGTCATAGTAATGCCTTGTCCAATAACTGCGAACCGATCATCAACTCCACGCCCACAACCTGGTCGCTGTTGGCCGATTCAACCAACTGATGAAGCGAAATATCATCCAAGACGGCCCTGACACGGTCATTAATAAACTTGATCGATGGACCGGTCCGATCACCGGGCGCAAGCCTGCAAGCCATACACGAATCCTTCCCGGAATCATCACAGCAAGGTGTAATGGCCACTGAACCCTCAATGGCTTCGATGATTTCCACCAGCGTGATCCGCTTTGGATCCTTCACCAAGTGGTAACCCCCACGAGCACCACGAACTGATACAATAAATTGAGCCTGATGGAGCGATTTCAAGGCGTTCTTAACCATTGGTTCGGGCAGATTCTCCATTTCCGCAATCTTCCGGGCACTCAATGGCACGTCCGATCCCGTGGAATGCTCCACCAAGCGAACCAAGGTCACAATCGCGTAATCTGTAAGCCTATTAAGCCGTAACATTGCCTATATTTTCCATCAGGATTAAATAGGACTATATTAATACCATATCCTACTCTCTTTTGCCAAATACCGTCAAATGACCCACACTTGGGACTCCAAAACCGGCAAAACCGCCCTAAAAATCGGTTAAGCTGTCCTTGGAAATATTGCTCATAACATCAAAAAACAGGCCCGTAAACGCGAATTTCGACCCGGTTTTATTTGGCCAGAAGTTATCACCGTGGCCTGTCAATGTTATCTAGCAGGGCCAACAAATTGCCACCCTCAATCTGCTTCAACTGCAATGGACTAAAAAATGGCATCACCCGCAACACGTCCAATGACTGGGAAAATGACACGCTATCAAGACACACGGGGAAATCAGATGCCCACACCAGTCGCGAATACCCAAAATCATTGAGTAAGGCATTGACATAGGGCCAGACCGAACGGTGAGGATAATTGTGCCGAGGTTCGGTTGCCGTATAAAAGCCACTGAGTTTGACGTGCATGCCGGGGAATTGAGCCAACGCAAGCAGATCGGCCAGGCCATGCCGCGCCGTCTCGTCGTCAGGGGCCGTGCTGACCCTGGGTGCAAATCCCATGTGGGAAGCAAGCACGCACAGTTCACTATGCCTGGCCATCACCGGCAGCCAGGCAGACCAATAGGCTGGACGGGCATTCACACTGACCAGCCAACGATGATCCACCAGCCAAGACCATACGTCGTCATGAACCCCGCCAATCGCTTCTTTTCGCGCGTCACCTTTGAGGTAATGACTGAGGCCGACAAATCCTTGTGCTCGCCACTGATCAAGCCTCGCTATTGTCAGTTGATCCATCTGGGCAATAAACGCGGTCGGCTCAATCCAAGGAAACTGCAGGATCAACTGTGCCACGTGCTCATTATTGCCAACAGACCATGGCGCATCCTCCCAGGTCACAGCCAAAACACGACTGATACCATGATCATCAGCCAACGATCGATAACAGGCGACCTCGTCTATCTGGACACCAGGTCGCCCTGTAAAGGACTCCTGGTAGGCCCCATCAAAGAAATGAGCATGAGCATCTGCTCGCTCGTGCATAACCCCATACCCTTATTCGTTACCCACCGTGGGGTAGACTCTTTACGACACACCCGCCACACAATCAATCTCGACCAGGATGTCAGGCCGCGCCAGTTCCACACCAATAGTAGATCGAGCCGGACGATGCTCACCCATCCACTGGCAATAACATTCATTCATCGCCGCGAAGTCTCGTTGAATATTCACTAGGTAAACCCCACACCGAACAATCTGTAATGGCGAGGAGCCTGCTTCCTTGAGTATTTCGTCGATGTTGGCCATCGTCTGTCGACACTGCTCAGCAACCCCACCTTCCACCAATTCCGAGGTCCCGGCCTTGAACCCCACCTGACCTGAAACATAAACAACATTGCCATGAATTACGGCACCGGATAATGGAATCGATTCCAATGGGCGGACAAGCTTGATCGAACTCATGAAACTTTTCCTTTGCAATAGTGACAAACCAACCAACAGTATAGCAGTCGCAAAACCGGCAGCATGTACCCTGAACATCGCAACCGCCACCATCTAACAAACCCCGCCCAACGCTTGGTCCAAGGGCGTCTGGCCCTCAAGAAGACTGAAACTCCGCCGTAGCGTATTGTCCATCTCAAGACACTTGACCAATGCCACAGCCAGGTTGTCACGCGATGTCTTACCCTGACCATCGAGTTGATCACTCACCGCCACCGTCCCGGTACCGGCCTCTTCAGTAAGTCCACCTGGACAAATAATAGTGTAATCAAGATCACTTTCCCGTAGATAATTATCCGCGTGTGCCTTGGCACGATGATAATGTGCGATACGAGATTGGCTATGCACATTGGCATTCATTGCACTAAGCATCACAAACCGCTTCGCACCGTGAACTTGTGCAGTAACGATTGATCGAATGGCTCCAATATGGTCGACAAGCACCGTCTTGTCCTTACCTGTATGGCCACCGGATCCGGCAGCAAATATGACTGCATCACATCCAGCGACTGCGTGGTCGATCGGGTATTCCAAGTCCGCCATGACCGTGGCAACCGTCATCTGATCAAATTTTTCCCGCTGGGATGGATCGCGGATCATGGCCAACGGTTCATGCGAACTGGCCTTGAGAATCCGTACAACACGGGTGGCGGTTTTCCCGTTGGCACCAATCACAAGTACTTTCAGCATTTAATCTCCCAACGGCACATCACTGGACCTGCAGACCGAACTCATCCGCCAATGCCTGGGCCCAACTTCGGTTGGCATCTTTGGTCCGACCCGCATTATGGGGCGTGTGAACCACGTTGGGCCTAGCCAACAGTCGATCATCAAGTTCCAATGGCTCAATGTCAAACACATCGGCGGCCAATGCCAACTCATCAGCCAACACCCGATCCCGCAGCGCCTGAAAATCACAGATACCGGCCCTGGTTACCACCACAACCAAACAGCCCTGAGGCAGGCGGGAAATATGCTCCGCCGTAACCAGGCCCTTGGTCAATTCATTCAGCGGAAGCATCGGCGCAAAAATCTGCGCGTCTAAAAGCAGGTCATCAAGTTCCCTGACCCGCCTTGCGCCTGCTTGATGAAAGATGGATTCTGCCGCCAATGGATCCCAGGCCCCAACATCAGCCCCAAGGCAGCGAACAAAACTCGCATAGCGGCTGCCTATATTCCCTAGGCCAACGATCCGAACACGCTTGTGTGCAATGGTACCATTGACAAAATCAAGATCATCACCAAACTGCGCCCCACGTGCAGACGCCCGCCCAATCCCACCCGGTGGACCGTAATCCCACGGCTTGTGGTCATGAATCATCTGGCGGTAGGTTTGAGGTATCCGGCGCAGGGCACAGATCGTCAAACCCAGCGCAAATTCGGCAACACTCGGCCCCCAAAAACCTTCAGACCGATGGCAATGCAGTTTGACCCCCCGTTGTTCCATTTTCTCCGATTGGCTTTGCGAAAGAATTGTGCCGTAGGATCCAAGAAACGCAGCTTCTTGCAGTGATGCCAATGCATCCAGGCATTTATCGGTCACACGCATGGACAATGAAACAAGCCGCCGGACCTGCCGTGCAGATGACAACACCTCACCGAGTGGCGGATCTTGTCCGGCAGGCAAACGAACAAATTCCAAATCCCCCTGGTGTTGCCACAGGGAGCGAAGGAAGTCTGCACCAAAGGGCCAGGTCCTGTCAAAATCATTATGAACAACAATAGCAATGGTCATCAATGTGATTATCAATAAGTCCCGTATGGAATGCCCAGGTCCACGATCGCTTGCTGCAGGTCATCCGGCAAGGGCCCTTGCTGCACCGCCAACACGCTGGCCTCAATTTCCGAAGGCAATGCCGCACCCACAAGAATCGAAGTCACAGCAGGATCCGCAGCAAGGAATCGCATGGTGAGTTCAACACGACCGAGGCCACTTTCACGCTCAATGTTCTCCAGCCGCTTAAAGCGATCCCTGATATCCGCCTCATCCCATCGCGGCAGCCGTTTCATCCTGGTCATGTTGCCTTGCAAGATCGACAATGTCTGAAGAGGACCACCAAGAACAACAGCTACCTGCTTGTCTTGGGCAATGGGAATAATTGTCTGCTGCGCACCGCGCCAGATCACATCGTAGTGATACGCTGAAAGACAAACATCCACATCAACCCCCCGCAATACACGCGCCACGCTCGCGGCGCGATTGCCGGTTATCCCTATGAATCGACATTTGCCTTCCTTCTTGGCCGCCCGAAGCACCTCCATCACCGGCGCATCGGCAAAATCATATTCCAGGTCATCCCTGATCTGCTTGTCTGGCGTATGGTTGTCCAACCATGAACGATGCTGCGCATCAGGAATTCCATCGGTCCACCAGCAAGACCAATCCGCCTCATGAACCGCCAACACGTCCACCGCGTCACGTCGCAAAAGCCGCAGATTCTCTTCAAGTTGCGTGCGGAGAACTTCCACCGATCGGTATCGGTCAGGCTGCACAAAGTGCCCCAACTTTGTCGCCAGCATGTATTGCTTACTGCGGCCGTAAAGGGCCTCACCCAGTATTGGCTGCGACAACCCGTGCGCATAGAACGGCGAGGTATCGAAGTAATTGACCCCCAGTTCCAATGCCCGCCTCACCGTGGCAACACCATCAGCGAAGGAATGCTTTCTCAGAGTTCCGCCGCCAAGACCAATAATTGTTGATGTCGCATCGCCTTGACCATACGCCCGATGCTCTAAACCGGCCATTCGCAATTCCTTTGGTTACACCTAAACAAACACAGGCTATTCTATCAGGGTCTGATCCATTGCTGAGTCAATAATGGCATCACCCGAACCACCGCTAGCCAGATCGACCTGGACCCCCACCGCGAACGAAATTGCCGCGACTAATATTGCCGTTGCCTGCACCCAACTTGGATTGAAAAGCTATGACGAGCTTTATCGCTGGTCGATCGAGGATCGATCGCGTTATTGGCAGTTCATAATTCAACGGCTAAAGATCCACCTCGATCATCCCTACTCGAGAATACTCGACTTGACTAATGGCATCCAACACCCCCAGTGGCTCACTGGCGCAAAACTGAACATTGTCAACAGCTGTTTTAATGGCGAATGTGATCGCCCGGCAATCTACTGGCCCCGGAAAGATCGCGAAGAACTCAATACGACGACATATGGGCAGTTGGCCGTGCTGGCCAATCGTGTTTCAAACGGCCTTGCCACAATGGGTGTTTGCCGTGGCGACACCATCGCAATCATGATGCCCATGAACACCGAATCAGTGGCCCTTTACCTCGGCGTTATCCAGGCCGGCTGCGCGGTTGTGTCCATTGCCGACAGCTTTGCACCCGATCAAATCGCCATGCGATTACGTATCGCTGCGGCCAGATTACTGTTTACACAAGACTTTGTAAGTTACGGCAAAAAGAAACACCCACTGTATGCTCGCACCGCAGATACCGACCCTCCAAATACGGTTGTCTTAATAACCAACACGGAAGGCAAAACACCCCTGCGCAACGGAGACCTAACCTGGGAACAGTTCCTCCCTGGCAACGAGCAATATGTTCCAATGCCGTGCGGACCGAACGACACGATCAATATCCTATTTTCATCCGGCACCACCGATGAACCCAAGGCAATCCCATGGAACCACACCACACCCATCAAATGCGCTGCCGACGGTCACTTCCATCATGACATCCAACCTGGCGACGTCACCTGCTGGCCAACCAACCTTGGCTGGATGATGGGACCATGGCTGATCTTCGCCACCCTGATCAACCGTGGAACCATGGCGCTCTACGATTCGGCGGCGATAGAACCCGGTTTTGGCCGTTTTGTCCAGAATGCCAGGGTCAACATGCTGGGGGTCGTACCCAGTCTCGTACGGTCTTGGCGGGACAACCAGACCATGGCCGAAATAGATTGGTCGGCCATCAAGCTATTCAGTTCAACTGGCGAGTGTTCAAATGCACAGGACATGAAATTCCTCATGTCACTGGCCGACAATCGACCGGTCATTGAATACTGCGGCGGAACAGAAATTGGTGGCGGCTATATCACCGGCACCCCCGTGCAGACAGCCATCGCCGCAACATTTTCGACACCAGCTCTGGGCATGAGTTTTCGTGTACTGGACAGCGAAGGTAGTGCAAGCACAAAAGGGGAAGTCTTCATAGACGGACCATCCATTGGGCTTTCAACTCAACTACTCAACCGGGATCATGATCAGGTGTATTTCAAACCCGCCCCCTCTGGTACAAATTTACGATGCCATGGGGATCAGATCGAATGCCTTCCAGGTGGCTATTACCGCGTCCTGGGCCGGGCCGACGACACCATGAACCTCGGCGGCATCAAAATTGGATCTGCCGAAATCGAACGCGTCTTGTGTAATATCGACAACATTTGCGAAACGGCCGCCATTTCCATCAACCCACCAGACGGAGGACCGGA
>CAUZIY010000031.1:0-27311 GCA_963579995.1 Phycisphaerae bacterium | reverse complement strand
GGTGCCAGCGATAATTTTGCTGGACCGGGATTGACCCGGGAGGCCAGTTCGTACTTCAATGGTGAATCCAACCGGTACAAGGTGAGATATGGACCAGCACCCGATGGTTCGAATGGATCAAGCTCGGAATTTATTATCCCTGGGCAACTCGATCAAGGCACTTTCACGCTTCATTATAAAGCATCGAATCAGCGTTTAGATCTCTGGCTCGATGACACCAAATTGCTTGCGGACTTTGAGTCGTACAGCGGAGTATACGATTTAGATCGTTTACAACTCGGCGGCGGTGGCGGAACATTTGAAAATGCGCTCTACGACAACATCATCCTGGGCGTATTGGTCGAAGGGGGAGAATGCGGCCCGGCGGGACCAGGTACAGGGGTTCCAGGTGATTTCAATTGCGATGGCACGGTTGATGTCGCGGATCTGGGCATTGTCGGCGCTAATTTCAATGGGACCGAGGTGACCTATGTCGATGGCGATGCCAATATCGACGGCGCGGTGGACGTTGCAGATTTGGGTGTTGTCGGTGCGAATTGGAGTTCGGCACAGGGAACTTCGTTATCACAAGCACTGCATGGTGCTGGTCTGAACAGTTTGGTTCCGGAACCTACAACGGCTGCTACCGTTATTGTATTTGGTGCAATGTGTTTGGTACGCCGGGGTGGTCGGCGGCATGGTGTTCACTGAGCTTTAATGTGGCTTTAGATGGCGAAACTCGTTCCAGGCCTCCCAGACTTGCTGTGAAACTTTGCTACGGCGAATCGGGCAAAACATAATGCGTACGTTGAGCGTGTAATGTTGTTCCGGTTTGGGATGCCAGATGTACCACCGCAAATCCCACGCAGGTGATGTTTTTCCGGGGATAGAAGAATACCCTGCGCCAGAAGGCGAGATATAGAATCGAAAATCACGATGGCAGTCAGCCATAATCATAAACACCATGTTGTGGATTAGGCCGTAATAGAACGGATAATCAAAGGTATGGCCGGAAAATGACTCAGCAAAACTGGCCTGTTGGGCAAATCTGTCTTCGCCCGTGCGGCATTCCCATTCGGCGCGATACGAAGCATCAAGATTGGCGGGCAATACGGTGGCAGCTGCACCGTGAACGTGGGGTGTTAGCGTTGTCCAGCGGTTGTTCTCGATGAAATGAATCGAGGGATCCAGTGGGCTGTTCATATAACAGCACCAGCCGTGTGAACTGCATGGGGGTAGTTCGTTACCTGATTGCGATTCGAAAACGACGTCGTAACGATAGTCAATATAGTGCGGTGGCGAGAGTGTATAGGTTCCGCGCGTCGTCATCAGTGAATCGGGCGATGTGCAGGTCAACCGGGCTGTTTTGTCGTCGATTGGTTCAAGCAGAGGTTGGGTGCCGCGGTGGGTATAGGCGACCAGTCCTGATGCTGAATTTTGAAATGGGCTGGCCTGGCATGTGTCATGGAGCAAGGACCAGAGGCCACTGTATTGTTGACCACCGGGCCCACGTGGCGTGTCGTCGCCGACAATGGCTGAAAGGCTGCCATTTCGAAGAAAAGTGCAATGTTCTGCCATCAAAGGTGATCCTTGATATCCGGGTCACAGGTGTAATCCATCAACCGCTGGCATTTAGCAATTGGTTCAAATCATCAGGCACATTCTGCATGTTCATAAGATAATAAAAAACGAATGTTTACACATTCAGCATCTGGCGTCAGGTTCGGGCTTTGGCTTGCTGGGCCAGATTCCCGCGTTGACTAGAAATCCCATTTTTACCAGGATTTTTCGCGAAATTTAGAGGATTTGAGTATATTTGATAGACTCTTTGGAGAGCGTGAAAGCTTCATTTCTGGCAAAGGTCACGTCAAGCCAGTTTTGCAAGCAATATAACTAGGTTTTTTCTCGCTTGTTAGACATCTTGGGAGACGAGCATCAATCGCCCTTTGGGAAGCGGTGATGCCAGGGGCAGCGACCGCATGTGGTTGGGCCATATTCGGCGAAGGCCCCGCCTTGCCGGAAGAAGTCCGGATGTCGTCCATTGGCTCGGCACAGCGGTATGGATTCGGTTTCCGCGTCATGAAATCCGGCAAAGGCGGGACAATCCTTGCGGACACAGTCGTCGTCCTTGCCCGGATACCAGTGAACGTTCGGCGGCGGTTCCCGAGAGGCGTCCCGCCAGGCCTGGAGCATGGCTGCTGCCTTCATCAGGGCGTCTTCCGCAAGGTTGCCATTCTCTCTGTCCGGTGGCCGAAGGATCATACAGTATGGATCCGCCGTCATCACCGTGGCCAGAAAGCGGCGGAACTGCCGGGCCCTGACCAGGCCGGCTTCGGCCCGGCCGACTGTTCCAAAGTGCATGATGCCTGACGCACGAATCACATCCTGAATCATACCCGGAAACTCGTATTGAATTCTCCGTCCGGCGGTGCAATAGGAGAGGTGCCGCTCCTGCTCGTGGTAATGTCCCTTATAGGGTGCATCGGTCAGGTCCTCGAAGTAATGCCACAGGGTGATGCGATCCACGCCGACTCCCAGCGTGACAATGCAACCGTCCCGTTCGCATAACCCTTCAAAGGGGTTGCCGCGACCACAGATGGACGGTGAATGCATATTATCTTTCAGTATCTCGTGGGCATCGGCGCCGTTTGCTATCCACGAATGGGTAGGGTGACAACTGCGCAGCCGGCCCGGACGGTTGAGAGCCGCGTTTGGAATGGCTCCCTCGTGGCTGGGGAACGTGCTTGGGCATAGCGGCTGAGGGCAAACGTCCCGGCAGTCGGGCATAGCCAGGTGTTCTACCCAGGCGCCCTCGGTGAACGCGGGTGTTAATAGCGTTCCTTCCTCGCCCACGGCGTCCAGAAACGCTTCGACCACGGTTGCTGCGCCGCCATCAACATAGCCGATCCGACTCAATGAACTGTGGAGCATGACGCAGTCGCCCGGGGCGATTCCCAGACACAACAGATCCGACACCAGCCGTTCACGAGCGATAGTCTTCATGCGTTTAACCAGATCGGGCTCGACCAGGCACGGTTACCGTCCTGCTGGACGATGCGGGCGTAATAATAATCGTTATGATCTGCCCGCGACTTATCCTCCCAGACCAGCTCGGCCGAGTCGGATTGCGGTGATATGGTGTGGACGTCCATATTGTTCTTTACCACCGTCACACTCCGCAGAAAATCGGTACCCCAAACATTGGCGCAAAATTCGCGCGGACGCAACGGGTCTTTCCAGTCGACCTCGCTTCCCATGGGGTTTCCATCAATAAATGTCTCGAGAATAATTCGGACGCCCGTCGTACCGTAACAGTGCCGACGCTTCAGCGCGGCAAAGATGGATTCCCGGTTCAGCTCGTCCGCCCAGACACCGGCGATGCCGGCCTTGTAGGGCATGAAGTCATCACGATCGCAACCGGGAATACTGCGCCCGGGCAAACCGGCGTGGGTATCCGATCCCGCGATGACTCCAATCCGATAGCCGCGGGCCCATGCCTCCTGCGCGCCGCCAGTCATCTCTCGCAGGATCTCCCACAGATCCGTACCTGCCTTTTCGCAGCTGCCCCAGATGGAATAGATTTCCATGACCGGTTCCAGTGCCGGCATATGGCAGTCCCAGGTCATCCACATCTTGACGTGGTGCGGTACCAGCAGCACATCGTTTCGATCTGCATATCGTTGCTGCATTCGTGGTGTTTGCAGATCCGCCCAGCCGGTGCCTTTCATATTTCGGGTCGCGGCTTCGATCGGTTCCTGCGGCTGGTCGCCGCCAAACAAGAGGTTTCGATGTCCGTTCCGGTCATCTCCCACCTCAGACCCGTAAAACGTCACGAATTGACCGGGCTCGTACATCTCGGCGGCCTGTGCCATGGTATCCTGCCAGATATCCTTGGCGATGCTAGCCGTATCGGTGACGGCACAGAAATCCAGACCAGCGATGTCGCGCGCGTAGCGATAACATTCCCTGGGAAGGTGGCAGCTCATGCCCTTCTGGTCGTCATCGGACCAACCGTGATACTGTGATTGGCCATGCAGGTCGCCCCAGAACAGCAACGGCCCGTCTGCGCGAACCAGCGTCGGATTGCTATGGGACTGCCAACCTCGCTCCGCATCGGTGACCGTCACACAAACCGGCTCGGCTGTCTCACCATCATTCAGTATCGTCGATGTTTGGACATGCGCGAAATCGGCTTCCCTATCGATCTTGACCCGGTTCGTTGCGGAACCCGGTGTACGGACGCATAACGACCCGATTGTTGGCGTCGGCTGCGGCCGGGCTTTTACTTCGTCAGAATACGACACCAGCGTCTCGATCGCCCGGCCGGGACGAGCCACAGACGGCGTAATCACATCCATCAGCGAAACCGGACCGCTCCGCACATTAGCCATCCACGGCGAATTGCCGGCATGATCGAACCGGTCGTCACCCCGAGGATCCACGAGCACCATAAAGTTGATACGCTCCTCGGGCATTCCCTGGATGCGCGCGGTAAGGGGCAGTTGGTGCGGGTCACCGTAAGTCACAACAATGCGATCGCCCTCGGAAAGTCTGCCATCCTCAAGCGTGACGGTAATCCAGAACCGGTCGTACTCTGTAAGCCACCGCGGCTGGCCCTGCCAGGGCCGAAAGAACCTGGCCTCGGTTTCCAGTAGTGACACGGCACTGCCCGATGTGTCTATTTGCGCTGTCGTGTTTACCCGATCGTATTGCGTGTATCGCCGATTCTTTCCCCGCGCAAATTCCGACCAGAAATAATACTGGGGCACCTCGGGCTTCGCCCAAGCGACACTCGGCAGGCCAATGCGCAACCGACCGTCCTCCGCCATACCTTCCGGGCCCACGGTATAGTCGAATACAACTGTCACCAGCCGGCCTGCGATCAGCGGTTCCGGATATCGAATCTGGACCTCGCCCATGACTTTAGCACTCCCGCAGCAGGTGGACCGATCGGCCTATCCTCGAACACATGGAAAGTGAGGATCCGCAGCCAACAGCAGGACCCATACTCGTACAGGCCAAGTATATTACCCGGCGAACGCCCCGTATAGCGACGGTTTTTTCCGGAATTGCCTAACGAATAAATTGTGCCCGAATCCTAATGGCCGAATGACGAGGTCAACACAACAACGAATTCGATATTGGGAATGATACCTGTTGGGCCAGCCGGGTTTCAGACGTGGGTTTCTTTTTCAGCGCTCTTCGTTATCCGGATTCAGTCATCCTGCAGTTCTATTAATTCTCCGATAGGGGCTTGCCTCAGCACGTGCAGACAAGGTATCTCAATAGATATAGGTTGGACGAAAAAAAACGTAATGCTTTCGTCCCCTGCACCGCGGATCTACAACAGCGTTGAAAGGAAACACCAAGGTTATGGAATCAATAAAAGTTGCAGCGGTCCAGATGAACGGTCTGCTTGGGCAGACCAGTCGCAACCTCGATGAAATCGAGTCCTGGTCCTAAACTGCATCGGAGCAAGGTGCCGAACTGGTGCTGTCCCCCGAGCTGGCGATCCATGGCCATTGGATGGCACCCGAATGCTGGTTGGACGCGGAGAAAGTACCGGGTGGACCGAGCGTAAAACGGCTTGAACAAATCGCGTGAGCCTGCCGGTTGCATCTATCCGTCAGTATGTCGGAAAAAGAGCAGGACGTTATCTACAACTGCCAGGTGCTTGTCGGACCCGAGGGCCACATCGAAAAATCGCGAAAGATCCATATGTCCGAAGACGAAGGCCTGATGTATGTCGGGGGTGCGGCGATGCCGGTATTCGACATCGGCAAATGCAAGGTTGGAACCGTCATCTGCTACGACGCGTTGTTTCCCGAACTGACACGCGCGCTCGCCTTGAACGGTGCGGAGGTATTCCTGATGCCCAGCGCCGGACGATGTGGGAACTGGAACCAGGAAACCGAAGCGTCCGTGGCCAGGCAAGTCAAGGAAGACTGGTCCCAGGATTGTGGTTGGAATGGATCACTCAACGATCTTTTCGCGATGGCTTTGAATTGCGGTCCAGCCGATTTGAGTGATCCCGACGCTGTGTTAGGTGACCCCGAATAGGATTCATCCCATCCTGGTGCAATCGAAGTCTTTCAGGATGCCAGTGAAGGGTTCAAGGAGTTTGATGTTACGGGTCTTTTTGATGCTCTGGCCGGTAACGGTGTCTTTGTGACCGGGCTACTTGATACTGAACTGCCCAGGTTAGAACTGGACCCGGAAATCAATGAAAATCTGACCATCAATGTTGGGCAGGCCTATCGATCCAGTGAGTTTGGTGGTTCTGGTGCCACAGCAGATGATATCGCGACACGGCCGAAGCTGATTGTCGATTACATACCCGAGCCGGCAACATTTGGTTTGGTTGGTATCAGCATGCTTGCATTGCTGCGTCGTCAGCATAAGCGTTAGAACGCCGCTGTAGATCCTGCCGAGATTTCCCGTGATGGCGGTTGTTTTTGCGATATCAACCCCCCATTGTGATTAATCTGATTATCCGCAAAGGTGATTAAGAGTTGCGGCTATCGCCTGTTTCGGCACTAATACGCCGTATGAATAGCCGTGAACGTGTCTTTGCGACCTTGGAACATACCGAGCCGGATCGGGTGCCCTATGATCTGGGTACCGGGCCCGTGACCAGTATTACGTGTCGTGCATATCAAAATCTGCTTGATCACCTCGGTATCGAAGAGGAGGTGACACTCACGGATCACATCCAGCAATTGGCCAATGTGTCAGAGGTGATGCTTGATCGCCTGGAAGTGGACACACGTGGTTTGTGGGCGAAATACAACCATACCCATAACTTCAATCCGGTGCGTGAAGGCGAGTACATGGTCAATCGAGATGAATGGTCATTTACTTATTCCATTCCGGTTGATCCTGAACATGCCCATTGGTATGACCTGACGAAATTTCCGTTGTTTGATAAAAAACGCATCACCATGGAGGATGTCGAGGCCTTTAACTGGCCTGATGGCGGCCTACCATGGCGTATTGAGGGTCTCAAAGAGATCGCCATGGCGGCACACGAGCAGGGAAAGGTGACATTCTGCCGAGGCTGCTGTGCTGGTGTCTTCGAGATGTCACTTCGTTTGCGGGGGTACGAGGGCTTTTTCCCTGACATGATCAAGCGGCCGGATGTCGCTCAACGCATCCTTGATAAGGTGACTGAACACAAACTTGCTTTTTGGGATCTGATGCTCGGTGAAATGGGGGAGTATGTCGACATCATCGGCGAGGCGGACGATATCGGGACGCAATCGTCCTACTTGTGCAGCCCCGATATGTACCGGCAAATGATCAAGCCATGTCACAAGGCAATCTTTGATCTGGTTCGATCCCATGCCAAACGATTGAATAAGAAAATCTATATCTTCTTTCATTCCGATGGGGTAAACCGTGAGATTATGGACGATTTCGTGGAATTGGGGATTGACATTTTCAATCCCCTACAGTTTACCTGTTCGGGCATGGACACCGCAGATATCAAGAAGATTTATGGTGACGTGATGACCTTCTGGGGCGGCTTGATCGACACACAGAAGGTGCTGCCATTTGGCACGACCGATGAGGTGCGTGAACAGACCAAACGGCAGATCGATATTCTGGCGCCCGGTGGTGGGTTCGTGGCGTGTACCGTTCACAACATTCAGCACGAGGTGCCACCAGAAAATATCATGGCCATGTGGGAGACGTTGCGAGAGCATGGGGTGTACTAGATTAGATGCAAGGGACGGGTTGAAACGGAGACCAATGGCCGAACTAAGTGATATTCCAAATGAGTTTGTCCGCGGTGAAATTGAACAGTTCATTGAGCGTGAAGATGAGCGGCGTCATATCATCAAGCTGTATTCCAGGGCCCGGCTGGAGATGGTGACTCTTGCGGCGGCAGTGATAGAAGGCGATGACGAAATAGTCGACGATCTGACGGCAGCTGCATTGAAAGATGGCATCGATGCGATCGAAGTGATGGATGATGGGCTGATCGCGGGGATGGCAATCGTTGGTATCAAGTTTCGAGACAACTTCATATATGTGCCCGAGGTGCTGTGCTGTGCGCTAGCCATGAAAGAGGGGATGGCTCACATCGAACCGATTCTATCCGAGTCGGGTATTGAGCCGGTTGGCAAGGTCATTATGGGGACGGTCCGCGGCGATCTGCATGATATCGGCAAGAATCTATGCATCATGCTTCTGCGCGGTGCGGGTTTTGAGGTGATGGATCTTGGTGTTGACACCTCACCCGAACAGTTCATCGATGCTTACAAGAGCTATGACGCAAAAATTGTGGGGATGTCGGCATTGCTTACCACGACCATGCCCAATATGGGTAAGACGGTTGAGGCGTTTGGTGAGGCAGGCCTGCGTGCAGATATGAAATTCATGATGGGTGGGGCACCGGTGACACCTGAGTTCACCGATGAAATGGGTGGCGACGCTTATGGCGATAATGCCATGGAGTGTGTGGCCGCGGCAAAACAGTTGGCCGGTGTCACCTCGTCTTCAAAAACCTGATGCCAGATCCAGTTTGCATCCAATGTCACAATGTTGCCGGTGATCGATTAAACGTCGTCCCGGCTGGTGTGCATTGCACTTGCAATGCTTAAGCGGTGGGGGTGGGATTCGAACCCACGAGTAGGACAAGCCCACTGCCGGTTTTCAAGACCGGTGCATTCGACCACTCTGCCACCCCACCGGGTGTGTTGGTCGCAATTAATTCTACCTCGCTTCAGATCGACCAACCACGTCGTAAAAGAAGAATTAGAATAGCGATTCGGATCGGCAGTTAAGGTCTTTGTCTGTATCGAGGTAAAAGATGGCCGAGGTTCTCGTGGCAACATTTGATGGGCCAGGGTCACTGGCGCGGATTCAAGCGGTGCCCCGGCCAAAGGTGCCGGACCACGCGGCACTTATTGCAATTGGTGCTTGTGGTGTCTGTGGAACAGATCTGCATATTCTACGGGGTCATTGGCCCCAACAATTGCCGTGGCCTTTCACACTGGGCCATGAACTGGCCGGGATTATCGTGGAAAAGGGGGCGGGTCTTGAGGTGGATTTTGTGGGCCAACCCCTTTCCGTTGGCTCGAAAGTGATGCTGCCGCCACTGATGCCGTGTGGTGTCTGTGATTACTGTCTTCGCTATCTCCAGACGTCCAATCGCTGTTTGAACCCGACGTACTACGGTCGGTATCTGCCGTTTTCAAAACCGCCGCACTTGTGGGATGGTTGGGCGGGAATGGTGTACGTCGATCTGGAGATGTTGCCCGCCACCAAGATTCACCGGCTACCGGATGATATGTCGTTGATGCTCGGATCGCTGGCCGAACCCTTGACATCCTGTATCCGGGCGTTGAACCGAGCGGTATCAATGGGTGGTTTTCGCCTTGGTGATACGGTCGTCGTGCAAGGTGCTGGACCCATTGGCGTACTTGCCATCGCTGCGGCGCAGGAGATGGGAGATGGGTGCTGGACGGGTGGTCGCCATTGGCGGGCCGGATAATCTGCGGCTGGCAGTGTGCCGTGAGTTTGGGGCTGAGGCGACAGTTGATATTGAGACCTGTAATTCCGGCAAGGAGCGGGTGGGGCGGGTTCGTGCAATCGTGGGTGGTCATGGAGCTGATCTTGTGTTGGAGTGCAGTGGGCATCCATCGGCTGGTCCCGAAGGGATCGAGATGTTACGAGATGGCGGCACATTCGTTGAAATGGGTCAGTTCACCGATGCTGGATCCGTCGAAAAAAATTGGCACCGAATCTGTGCTAAAGACATCAATCTGTTGGGTAGCTGGGCATTTACTGCCAATGACATTCCACTTGCCATTGCGATGCTTGTCCGAGCATGCAATCGATTCCCCTGGCACCGCATGCAGAAAACATTTCCATTTACGGAATTCGGTGTAAACGAAGCAACCCAAAGCGCATTGGCAATGCAATGTGTCAAGGCAACGATCGTGCCCAATCAAGATCTTATTTGAGATCGTCATGAATGGCCCCAAGGGACAAGGATTTGAGTTTTGCAATGCGGCAAGAAAATTCATGTATCCCCGATAAGCCTTGTTCCTGCCATGTTGCGTTTAGTTCCAGGCAGGCATTCCATGGGTTTAATTGATATCATTCAGAACATCTCGAACCGGTAAAAAGTTTGCAGACGACTTCCAAGAAAAGGCGCCAACATGAGTGCTATGGCAACGGCCCGTAGAAGACCGGCCCAGAAACAAATCGGATACGATCACGCGGTGGGTTTCGTAAAACATCTTCCGGTTTTGGATCAGCCGTACAGTGAAATGGCCGGTAGTTCATCGTGGCCCGCCAATAACATGGTGGATGCCCGACAAGGCAAGGATGTGCTTTGGCAACAGGTGGATCCGGTTTGTACAGTAGGCAAGTTCAATCATAATCCGGCAGGCAAGGTGCCGACCGGTGACGGATATCCGTCCAAGTGTAATCAATATTCAAGCGAGTTTGATTCATGGTGACCAAGACAGCAGATGACCTGCGTGCGCTTGTTCAGAAGATGTTGGTGGCGGCTGGCGCAGATGACCAAACCGCTTTTGCGGTTTCTGATCACTTGGTGCAGTCCAACCTGGCTGGTGTTGAGACGCATGGTGTAAACCAGTTGTGGCGTTATCTTCTTGATATTCGTAATGGTCAGATTGTTCCCGATGCACAGCCGGCGGTCCTAAAGCAGACAGCCAATAGCGCTCTGGTCAGTGGGAATTGGACATTCGGTCATGCCGTCGCCAAGTTTGGGATGGAATTGGGTATCGAGAAGGCAAAAGCAGGAGATATTGCGATTATTTCCATGGTGCAGTTACATCACATTGGGAGGGTGGGGACTTATGGTGAGATGGCGGCCAGGGAGGGGATGGTGGGGATGACCTTCGGTGCTGGTTATTGCCAGACGGCCAAACGTACAGCGCCTTATGGTGGACGCGGTCGCGTTTTGGACACCAATCCGATTTCAATGGGTTTTCCCAACCCCCAAGAGTCGGATGATCGGCCGGTTTTATTGGATTACGCAACCACAACCAAGGCGCATTCTGCGGTTTATCTGGCCAAGAGACGCGGCCAGGACCTGCCACCTGGCCTGGTGATTGATAAGGACGGCAATCCGAGTACCGATCCCAACGCGTTCTATGATGACGGGTCTCTCTTGCCGTTTGGCCTTCACAAGGGTTATTGTTTGATGATGGCAGTCGAGTTTCTTGGTCGGATCATCAGTGGTTCAGATGAATACATTGACCCCAATCGTGGCGATATGCTGTTTCGTCACCAAGGTGTGACCATGATTGTCTTTAAAGCCGATCTGTTCCGATCTATGCCCGATTACAATAAATCAGCATTTGATATGGCTCAATGGACCAGATCAATCGATCCTGCGCCAGGCTTTGATCAGGTCATGATGCCTGGTGACCCTGAAGCCACTCGGCGTGCTGAATACCTGCGTGATGGGATACCCATTGCCGACGATGTTTGGAAGACCATCGTTGATGAAGCCAAGACACTTGGTGTTGACGTGTAGGTTATTCGACAGCATCATCCAGTGTCCGCGTCACTCATTTTTTCTGGTACGGAAAACCACCAACCCGGACAGGATATTCTCATGGGTTCCAGCCAGCTTTGCCGCCGTTTATGGCGTTGTCCCCGAATAGTCCATAGTTGGTTGAGCAATGACTGGGCATCTGTTTAAGCGGCTTTTGACTGCCCATCCAGGGCTTAAAGGCAAACGGTGTGATCGTTCGGCTGCTGTGGTCATCAAATTGGCCGACGTTTTTGGATTGATCCGATAACTGATCCATGCTCGGCGTTCATTTTATTCGCATTACCACGACCATTTTTTGCTGTGGCATGATGGTCTGCGAGTTGGCGGTCGCACAGGCAAGGGCCTTGCACACCAACCGTGATCGTTGCGTCAAGTGGTTTGACTTCGAAGAGCGTGAAAGAAATCCCAATGAGTTGCCGGAACATTGGTTTGCGGTTGGGCGGCAGGCAAAAATCTCAAATCCAAGCTTTAGTCAATATTCCCTACACCGGCATCTGATGGTTAAGGCCGGATTCCCCCGTTATACCCAGGTGCAATTTGACCAATCGCACAGTCGGAGTGGTGAAAATAGTTTCCACCTTGGCCTTAATGGTGGAAGTGCGGGAGCATTTTTAGAAGTCGGAGCAATCGATGTAGTTGAGAATAGCGACTATCTCATTTTTGCCCATGTTCGCACCACGCAGTTATCTTCGGCTCGTGCACGGTTGAAGGCGTATTTCATTGATGTGGATGGTAATAAGATTGAGGCCAGTGAGTCGATCACTCCTCCGGTGGCAACGGATGGTGCCTGGCAAAGGGTCGGCGCCAAGTTATTCGGCGAGTTCCCGCAAGCGGTCTGGATTGGTCTTGAACTTGAACTCAATCAGCCTGAGTACGATCCTGATGATCCCCTTGGCCGCCAGCAGACCGTTCTTGAGCAGGTTCAAGGTAGCGCCTGGTTTGATGATATTGTCATTTGGCAGTCACCTCGGCTGGTTATCCAAAGCCCAAGTCGTGTGAATATTGTTCGTGCTCCTGAGCAGCCCAGTTTCACAGTTCAGGTGGTCGATCTACTCGGCCAACGTCTTGTAGCGGACTTGGGGATCTATGACTACCGTCTTAATCGTGTGGCACATCAACGCCAGACCGTTGGCCCAGGGGCACCGTCCGTCTGGAACTGGCGGCCTCAACTGGATCGATACGGTTGGTATCTGGTTGATATGCAGGTGCATGCGCCACGCACCAAGATGGCAAAGACACCCGAGACTCCGCCAGTATTAAGAGTTCTTTCTGGCCTGTTATATCTTCCTGATGAAGTGGCACTTGACATTTCGGATGCGGCACGTTTCATGCTGGCGGCCGAGGATCTTCCAGACGAACAACTGGTACTGGTGCCGGAATTAATGGAAGCAGCCAAACTCGATTCGGTGGTGCTGAGTGCTTGGCAGCGTGACACTTCATTAATTCAAGCCACCAAGCGAAGATTGGCAACGGATGAAAGTATTGATGAGATTCTATCCCAGCATAGACAGGTCACATTGGACCTGTTTCCTGTTCCGGATGAACTGACTCAACTGCTGGATATTACCGGGTCGAATCCGATGGCAATTTTTGATTCGCCAATCAGAAAATGGCGTCCATATCTGGCGCCATTGATGATGCGGCATGCAAACCGCATTCGGAGTTGGCAAATTGGGGCAAGTCATAGTGAGCAGGCGTTTTACAATCCCGCATTACCTTCGCTGGTTGAATCGAGCCGGGTTCACTTGGCGGCAATGGCGCCCAATCCGAAAATTGTGGTGCCGTGGAATCTGAATCAGTCTCGAAGATTTGAAATTAGTGACCAGGCTGCATATGCCGTTCGTGTTCCTGGTTCGGTGGTCCCTCAGCAGCTTGGTGCATATCTTGAAGAATGGTTGGGCGGTCCGCCAGCCGAGGTGTCGTTGTTACTCGACGTTCCCACGGCAACGGAAATGTCACACGAACGTCGTGTGGATGATCTGATCCTTCGCATGATTCATGCATGGGAAGCGGGCGCAGTCGGCATGCAGTTGCGTCGTCCCTGGGCAGTCTCATCTAATCGTGAACTCAGTCTTGTTCCCGATCCGCTTTTGGGCGTATTTTCAACGGTGGCGCACCGTTTGGCGGGCCGACGTGTTCTGGGACGGCTGTCATTTGGTGACGGTCTAGAGTCGATGATTCTGGATGGCGAATCCGGGGGTATGTTGATTGCTTGGAACGAATCCGGGCTTGTGCCCGAAACCGAAATAGAACTGTATCTCGGCGATAATCCGGTCATTATGGATCATTGGGGTAATCGGGCGCCCGCCAGAGAGCATGATGGCCGACATCAGATTCGGCTTACCAAGACCCCCGTATTTATTGAGGGGATCGATCCGGAACTGGCGATGTTTCGCTCGCTATTTCGGGTCGAGTCGGATTTCATTGAATCCAAACAAAAGGTGCACCAGCACACGGTTAGTTTGTCAAACCCCTGGCCGCACACGATGACTGGTCAAATGATTCTTACAGATCCTCAGCAATGGGTGATCCAACCTCATCGGACCGTGTTCTCGATCCCATCCGGAAGCACGCAAGAGATTCCAATCTCTCTGCGATTTCCCGCCTCGGAAGTCGCGGGGCACAAGCAACTGACTGCACGATTTGAGTTTGTGACAACGCGTAAATATGTCGTGGATGTTAGTGATGTGATGGAGTTGGGTCTGCGTGATGTGACACTTGACACCAATTTAAGCCTGGAGTCTGACGAGTCCACAGGGATGGTCGACCTATTTGTGAACCTGCTGATCGTCAACAAGGGTACAGAAATCCTCAACCTGCGGCCATTTGTGATCGTGCAGGGTAGACCCCGCCAGGTACAGCCTATTCCCGGACTATATCCTGGACAATCAATTGTCCGAAGATTTCGATTTGGCGATGTTTCAGAATCTATAGATTCGGCAACGATCCGGGTTGGACTTCGAGAACTCGCCGGTCCTGCCGTACTCAATCAGATCCTTACAGCGAACAATCTTTAGCGCCACGTTCGGTAGGAAAAGAGTGCTTCAATCCTGATCGACAAGCCGGATTACTTCATCAAGGTCCTTGTCTCCGCGGCCGGAGAGATTGATGACAACTGTTTGATCAGGTTTGAGTGCGGCAGCCATTTCAATGACATGGGCAACAGCGTGTGAGGATTCAAGCGCTGGGATAATACCTTCCATATGGGATAAGGTCTCAAACGCATCAAGTGCTTGCTGATCAGACACACAGGTATAGTCAACGCGGCCTAGATCATGCCAGTAGGCGTGTTCGGGGCCCACGCCAGGATAGTCCAGCCCAGCCGATATGGAGTGAACCGGCGCAGTTTGGCCCTCATGATCCTGGAGGACATAACTCAGTGAGCCGTGCAGGACGCCAGGTGAACCGTAACTGATTGCGGCGGCATGTTGACCTTCCTCGTTTGATCGACCACCTGCTTCAACGCCGATTAGTCGAACCTCTTTGTCGCCAACAAATGGATAAAAGATGCCTGCCGCATTGGATCCGCCGCCGACGCACGCCACGATGATGTCAGGCAGCAGGCCTATTTGGTCGATGCACTGTCGGCGGCATTCATAGCCGATGACCGATTGCAGATCACGGACAATCATCGGATATGGATGTGGTCCACATACCGAGCCAAAGACATAATGCGTATAGGCGTTTGACTCCATCCATTCACGCATCGCTTCATTAATGGCATCTTTCAGGGTGCCGCTGCCAGCTTCAACCGGGACGACGCGTGCCCCCAGAAGCTGCATGCGTTGAACGTTCGGGCTTTGCCGTCGCATATCTTCCGTGCCCATATAAACATCACAGTCTAGGCCAAACAGTGCTGCAGCAGTAGCGGTAGCAACCCCATGTTGTCCTGCACCTGTTTCAGCGGTGATGCGGCGTTTGCCCATCCGCTGGGCCAATAACGCCTGGCCAATGGCGTTGTTGAGTTTATGTGCTCCGGTATGCGCAAGATCCTCACGTTTGAGATAAATGCGTGCGCCACCGACTTGCTGGGTGAGGCGTTGAGCAAAGTACAGGGGTGTGGGGCGACCAATGTACTGCCGGTTGAGTTCAACTAGCTTGGCCGAAAATTTCGGATCCTGCCGTGCGCTATCATATTCAGTGGCAAGTTGTTGCAGGGCGGACATCAGTGTTTCAGGGACGAACATTCCACCGAATTGACCGAATCGGCCTTGGTCATCGGGAATTGGGCTCGCCTTATGATTGGCAATCTCTAATGATTCAGTCATGCCATCACCTTGATGTAATTAGGCCCCATGGGGGGCTAATTATAGATTGCTTGGCGCCGTGTCACGGGCCACCGAAGAAACCAATGCAGTGCCGATATGGTATCAGGTTACGTAGTTCCCGTTGTCCCGTAAATATCTGAAATTGACCTGCTTGTGTGGTGGAAGATGTACGATGGCATGTTCGGTGGCAACGGTTTTGTGACGATGACCGCCTGGCCAGCCCATGGGTCGTGCTTGGCAGTAAATAGCTGGGTCAAACTTTTATGTGTTGGCGACACTAATGATGTTCTCTATGTTCCGCTTAAGGTTTCTCTATGTTCCGGTTTTGTATCGGAACTTTTGTCAACGAGGTGATGTGTTGCTGGATATGTCCGCGCAGTATTTGTGGAGTTGATTCATCGATGGCATCTTGTGATGCTCTGGCTGCATCCAAAGACGCCTCGATCTGCCCTGCTGCGGCATAGACATCCGCGAGGTTGAAAAGCGACATTGCTTTGTCTGTGGCCGCCATTTTCACGGCTTGCTGTGCTAGTATGACAGCTCTGGCGATATGATTGCTGTCCGGAGAGGGTTGGTGAATGACCGCCCAAGACAATAAACGCAGTCCGGGCTCCCACTTCGACGCCATGGCGACCAATCGATCCAATTCGGCGATGGCATCTTGAAACTCTCCTCTTCGCACTAGTAACAACCCCATGCTGAGCCGAGTTTCTTTCATGTTTGGGTTGATGCGAAGGGCGTGGCGGAAATGTTGCATGGCTTGTTCAAACTCGTCGGTAGCTTCGAGCATCAGGGCCAGGTTGTGATGTGCCTTGGCGTAATCAGGGTTGGCCGCAATCGCCTGTTGGTAATGATGGATTGCCTGTTTTTTTCGATCGAGTTGATCCAGTGCGAGGGCAATATTGTAATGGCCATTGGCGTTCTGGGGATCAATTGAAAGCGCCTTTTCGTATTGCATAATGGCCTGTTCCGTGCCATGTTGTTCCATGAATGCATTGGCCAGGTTGACGTGATAATTGGCGTCGCTGGGGCCAAGTTCAATGGCACGTTGGTAGTGCTGGATGGCAGATGTAATGCGTCCTTGGGCGGCAAGCACGAGCCCTAGATTGTTGTAGGCTGGCGCAAAATCGCGATCAATGTGCAGCGACCTTTCATAAAAATCAGCCGCCTTATCGAGTTGGCCTTGCAAGCGGTGTACATTCCCATTGTTGTATAGACCGGCGGCGTCACGTGGTTTCATGTTGATGGCCTGGGTGCAGTGAGTCATGGCTTCGTCTAATTGGCCGAGATCCATCAATGCGGTACATAGGTTGTTGTACACCTCCGGCATATCAGGATTAATCCGGAGCGCCTTACGGAAATAGTTGATCGCATTCTCATGTTGACCGTGTTCTTGGTAAGTATTGGCGATATGCTTCAAGATTTCCGGTTGGGTGGGTTGTAACTTCAGAGCATGGTTCAGGTATGTGAGGGCTTCTTCATATTTTTGTTGTTTTGAAAGAATCGTGCCCATGCCGGTATGGGCATCGGATGATTGCGGGTCAGATGCCAGCATTTGTTGATAGAAGTTTTCATCACCGTTGTAGTATTGTCCCCGGTGGTAGGACATCGCGCCAAAACATACTGTTGCGGTCAGCATTGCAATCGCGGTGAAGTACTTCCATTTCTTATTTGACCACCATGTTGAAACAATGGTGCTCGCGATTCCGAGTACTCCGACCAGTGTCAAGAATCCATAACGTTCGGCAAAAAAGGCTTCCTGATCCAAAATGTTTGACGTGAGTACTGCACCGAAGAATGAAAGGCTGAGCCAGAAGATCACGGTCCGCCATGTTCGGAGCCAAATTTTAAATGTGCCAATGGCCAGGGCAATGATGCATAGGGGCCAGACCATAAGTCGCCAGGGGGAAAACCACACGGCAAACCTTGGTTCATAGTGTAAATCCAGGAATGGCGCAAACAGGGTTTGTGCAAGGTACATCCACGAGAGTAGTAGCCCTATGGGTCTTTCGAACAGGACGAAATGAGTTGCGTCTGCGCCGCTGAGCACCGCCGATCGAAGGGCCAGGTAGCCAGTTGTGATGATCACGACTGGGGTATAACGATATAACCATTGGCTGGGGCGACTTGGGCGGTTGGCTGATAAGCCAAGCAAGTCTGAAAATATCCATAAGCATGGCAAGATGATGCCGAGCTCTTTGCAGCCCAGAGCCACAATGAGCCAGACCAATCCAAGCAGATACCAGCCCAATCCGCTTCTTCCGAATGCGTAGATCCCGGCGAGAATGGCTCCTGCGCCAAGCATGGTTTCACGTCCGGAACAGATCGGGAAGACGCATGACGATACGGTGGGGTGGGCGGCAAATAGTGCTGCTGTCAGCAAGGCCGGCCCCTCATGGACGCCAATGGCTGGTAGCCGCAGCAATGCCGAAACTTGTAGCGAGATGATGCCGATAAGTATGACGTTAAACCAGTGGTACGGCAGTGGATGATTGTCATGCAATCTCTTTTGAACCAGCATGGTCAATTTTGCAATTGGTCGATAGTAAGGAAGAGTGTCATCCATGGGTTCAGAAAAAATAACCAGGAAATCATGGGCTGAATAGGGCTTTGGATGCGTTACAATCAGAATATGATCATCAAAAACGAAATCATTAAGTGTTGATGGCGCGTAGAGCGTTATGACAAACACGAACAGTAAGCAAGGTCCAATGAGGCCGCGCAATACGGTTGGTTTGGCGGGTTCTGATGTGCCTGGAGGCTCTCGCAAAGAACAGTTCCGTAAAATTTTCTGATTGATTGAGATATCATAACGCGTATCGACATGAATTCCTTGCCGTTATAGGGGTTATTGTCATTCGATGTGCAGGTTAGAGTATTCCCATGAGTAAACGTGTTGCCGTGATCATCGGCGCTGGTCCGGCAGGACTAACCGCCGCTTATGAGTTGCTTACAAGGTCAGACATTAAGCCAATTGTTCTGGAGCAGTCCCCCATGTTGGGAGGATTGGCGCAAACGGTTAACTTCAAAGGCAACAGGATTGATATTGGAGGCCATCGTTTTTTCTCCAAATCGGATCGAGTCATGGAATGGTGGCTCGAAATGCTGCCTCTTGAGAAGTTGGAATCAAGCGAGGCTTCGGTTGTCTACCAGGGTAAAAAGACAACGGTGCATGCCGACGGTGAAGGGCTTGATCCTCAACGCGTTGACAAAGTAATGTTGCTGCGGCCGCGTCGAAGCCGTATTTATTATTTACGGAAATTCTTTGACTATCCAATCACGCTTAGCTTGAAGACGATGAGCCATCTTGGTTTGCATCGTACTATCCGTATTGGTTGTAGTTATCTCAGGGCAAGGTTATGTCCCATCCGAGACGAGCGGAACCTTGAACATTTCTTCATTAACCGTTTTGGCCATGAACTTTATACGACGTTCTTTAAATCCTACACGGAGAAAGTTTGGGGGGTTTCCTGTCAGCAGATCAGTGCCGCCTGGGGGGCCCAGCGGATAAAGGGCTTGTCCATCAGCAAGGCGCTACTACATGCACTGAAAGCTCCGTTTAAGAAGCGCTCAGATGTGAAACAAAAAGGTACTGAGACATCTTTAATTGAGCAGTTTCTTTATCCCAAGTACGGCCCCGGTCAAATGTGGGAAACTTGCGCCAAGAAGGTCGAGGAGATGGGGGGGCAGGTGATAACCTGTACGCAAGCTACCGCTTTGGAGATGGAAGGCCAGCGCGTTCGGGCGGTTGAGGTTGTCGATTCAACCACGCATCAACGCAGGACAATTAACGGTGATTATGTTTTTTCAACCATGCCGGTGAAGGACTTGGTTCGTGCCTTGGGTGAACAAGTGCCCGAGGGCATACGTGCGATCAGCGAGGGGCTTGTCTATCGAGATTTTATTACGGTGGGGTTGCTTCTCGATAAACTGATCGTACATGAAGAGTCACAGAACGGCAGGTCGTTGATCAAAGATACTTGGATCTATATTCAGGAACCAGATGTATTGGTTGGGCGATTGCAGATATTCAACAACTGGAGTCCGTACATGGTTGCCGATTCATCCAAGGTATGGGTCGGCTTGGAGTATTTTTGTGATGAGGGGGACGAACTTTGGGAACGAAGCAATGAACAGTTGATCAACTTGGGCCGAGCTGAACTTGCCAAGATTGGTATCATCGATCCGGGTGATGTACTGGACGCAACGGTTTTGCGTATGGCGAAGACCTATCCAGCATATTTTGGAACATTTGATCGTTTCGATGAATTACGGGACTACGTGGACGATATTGAGAACCTGTTCCTGATTGGGCGAAATGGAATGCATCGTTACAACAACCAGGACCATTCCATGCTGGCTGCAATGACTGCGGTCGACAATATTTTGACAGGGCGTAAGGACAAGTCGAATATCTGGTCAGTCAATGCTGAGGCGGACTATCACGAACAGGTGAGTCCGGATAAGTCGGCATCCCGGCCCAAATAAACGGGCAAAAATTTGGATAGGCGCTGAATGCGGCGACCTCATGAGTTCTGTAAGACATTGTTGATTATAAGGTTATAGTATTTACAAGGCGGGTTGTCCCATGTGATTCCCGCTTCGGGACGAACCTGGGGCGTAATGGGTGGTAAATGTTACTTGATATTTATCTTGGCTGAACGATGAGGGGAAGGTATAATGCCCAGTTGGTTAGTTAAAGGTCTAAGCAAGAGGCATAAAGAGAGTTGGTCCCTTCCGAAATTTGCAGAACATCTGAGAGTGGAAATTCCGTAGGCGATTCTGGGGAAGTCGGGGATTTCGGTGGAGATGGTAGAACATCCATCAAAGCAGGAACTGACACGCTCACCTCTGATTCTGATGATCCCCCATGTTTGTGCGTGAACTCGACTGGTGGCCATGCGGGCTGTCTTGTTGATTTATCATTGCGCACGGAGGATGTTAATCCGCCAATATCCGGATACGTAGATCGTTTGCTGGCCGAAGCATCGGTGATTGCTGGTGCGGATGGTGGTGTGTTGAATGTGACGGTTGTTGATGAGCCTCAGATGACAAGTTTGCATCATCAATTCAAAGGCGTCGATGGCGTTACCGATGTTTTGGCGTTCGATTTGCGCAGTTCAAATGACGCATCCTTAGAAGCAGATATTGTGGTCTGTCTAGATGTTGCTGTTCGTCAAGCAACTGCACGGGGACACCAGGTTCGTGTAGAAGTACTGCTGTATGCGCTGCACGGTTTGTTGCATCTTCTGGGTATGAATGATGGCGAGCCTGATGAGGCGTCAGCAATGCATGGACGGGAAGACGAGATCTTGACGGCGATCGGCGTTGGCCCGATTTATCACGTCGAGGAAGGCGTACGGTGAACTAGGTGGCACTGTGGATCGCAATGGGCGCGACGATCGCAGGGTGTTATTTCGCGGCCTGTTCAGCAGCGTTACGCTCATTTAGCCGATCAAAGCTTTCCGATCTGCTTGAGGAGAGCGGTAAGTCGCAGAAACTCGGGCCATTTCTCGAAAGAACTTCTAAACTTGTGCTGATCACATCGACAATGCGAGTGGGCCTGAACCTCGTGGTACTGTTATGTATTTTGTCGCTGTTTGAGTCGGTGTTTGGGGTTAGTGAGCAGCAACTGCTTAAATACGTGGTTTCGTTTTCAGTGGCTGCACTGGTGATCAGTGTTTTTGCAGTGGCGATACCGGTGAGCATAGCCCGCTACCAAGCCGAAGGGCTGCTGGTGCGTACGATGCCCCTGCTCAACATATCAGTCGCGGTCTTTAGACCGCTGGCAAGTCTACTGTATCTATTTGATCCAATTGTCCGCCGTATTACCGGAGGCCAGACATCCCTTTCTTCCAGCGATGAGATTTTGACGGAGGAGATCCTTTCGGTGGTTGAGGATCACGAGGACGATGCTGCGGTTGATGAAGATCAAAAAGACATGCTGGAAGGGGTGATTGAACTGCGCAGTACAACTGCCGGGCAGATCATGACTCCGCGAACTGATGTAAAGGGTATTGAATCCGATGCCAGCCTCGAACAGGTTAAGGATGCGATTATCACACTTGGCCACAGCCGCATCCCTGTTTTTCGCGATAATCTCGATGACATTGTGGGCATGCTCTATGCCAAGGATATGATCAAGTTTTTAGGGCAGAATGGTCAGCCATTTGATCTCAAGCAAGTTATTCGTGATGCATTCATGGTTCCCGAGAGCAAAGCAGTCGGTGGTCTGCTTGGAGAGTTCAAGGCCCGGGGAATTCATATCGCCGTGGTGCTTGATGAATATGGAGGTACGGCCGGACTGGTGACGATTGAAGATATTCTCGAGGAAATCGTCGGTGAGATTCATGATGAATATGAACCGGTAAAAGACAACCCATCCATACGCAAGCTTGATGACCGGGTTGCTGAGGTCGACGCTCGTGTTTATGTCGATGATCTCAATGACGAGATGAGATTGAAATTACCCGAGGATGACGGCTACGACACCGTTGGTGGTTTCGTCTTCGCTACTTTAGGGCACATCCCGGCGGTTGATGAAAGCTTTGAATTTGACAATGTCCGAATTACCGTGATCGATGCTGAACGTACAAGGGTCAATCAAGTTCGTGTGGAAGTGCTGGCCGCATCATCTGGTGACGATGGCAACGATCGGTGATCGCTGTTCCCCATTTCCTTTTGGTGGACTGCTTGCTCTGCATTCCCGAGTTCAGAGAAACAGGGGGCCATCTTTGTTAAACTTTGCCGGATCATGAAGATCCAGTTCCATAACACATTGGCAGGCTGCATTGAGCCATTCGAGCCCATCGACCCGCCTAACGTGTACATGTACAACTGCGGTCCTACGGTATACGACTTTGCACATGTCGGTAATTTCCGATCTTTCATGATTGCCGATGTGCTTCGTCGAACATTGGAACTGATTGGATTTCACGTCCATCAGGTGATGAATCTGACGGACGTGGGGCATATGACCGATGACCAGCTGGCAGATGGGGGTGGTGAGGACAAGATGGTTGCTGCTGCCAAACGCCTGAAGCAGGCGAAAAAACAAGGCTTGGCGCCGGTTGACAACCCGGATGATCCCTACCAAGTTGCCCAATATTATATTGATGCTTTCATTGAAGATGCCAGGTCACTTGGGCTTAAGGTTTCCAGCGAATATCCCCAGAACATGCCCCGGGCCACACAGCACATCGATGGCATGCAGGAAATGATCAAAAAGCTGCTTGCTGCGGAACATGCCTATGTTGCCAGTGACGGTGCAGTTTATTACAGCGTTCAGAGCTTCTCTCAATACGGTCAGCTTTCCGGGAATACCATCGACCGGCTGCGTAGCGGCGCAGGGGGTCGCATCACCGATGAACACCAGGTGGTCAAACGTCATCCGGCCGATTTCTTGCTGTGGAAACCGGATGCGACGCACATCATGAAATGGGATTCGCCGTGGGGTGTCGGCTATCCAAACTGGCACCTCGAGTGTTCCGTGATGGCCACCTCCTTGCTTGGGAAAGATGTTATTGATATTCACATGGGAGGTGAGGATAACATCTTCCCCCACCATGAATGCGAGATCGCCCAGACCTGTGGTGCGACCGGCAAGGAACTATTTTCGCGGTTCTGGATTCATGCACGCCATTTGTTTGTCAATGGCGAGAAGATGTCAAAAAGCAAGGGCACCTTCTATACCGTGCGTGACCTTGCGGCTAAGGGCATCAGCCCGGTGGTGGTTCGCATGGAATTAGTCAAGGCGCCGTACCGGATGAATGCCAACCTGACCCAGCAAGGTTTGGTTGATTCTGCTCGAACGGTACAACGACTGCGCGACTTTTCGGCTGATTTGGACCGTCGTTGTGATGGTGTTGTCGCGCCAGTGGATTTGACACACCCGGCCTTAGAGGCGTTCGCCTCTGCATTGGTAGATGATCTTAACATTGCAGCGGCAATGGCCTCGTTATTTGCATGGATTCAACAGGACCATTCTGATGCTGCAGAGTCACTGGCCGTATTACGCCAGATGGACCGCGTTCTAGGGGTGCTGGACTTGGGCCTGGCGGATAATCAGGGGGCTGGTGGTGATTTGGAGATCACTGAAACCTGTGCCGCGATCGATCAGGCCAGGGCGCAGAAGGAATTCAAAGTGGCTGACAACCTGCGCCAACAGTTGGTCGATGCTGGCTATGAAGTTCATACGTCCAAGGGGGGGACAACAGCAAGAAAGAAACTGGCGTAAGCCGGTTCCTGTCACGCCGATGCTTCGAGCTGTTCAGTGGTCAGAGCGTCGGGTCCGAAGATCTGTGTGTACTTTGTATCGGTTCCATCAATACGTTTCGTGGCAGCGTCCATGTAGCAAACGCTGAATGCACGACGTGGTGTGTCTGTGTTGTTACGGTCGGAACTGTGTAAAAGCCAGTTATGAAGAAGAATCACCTCCCCGCTATCGACCGTCAGGTGGACAACTTTCTCTTTGCTGCAGTGTTGGTCAACCTGTTCATCGGTTAAGAAGGCCGACCTGTTAGTTGGATTGAGGTATCCCAGCTTATGGCTTCCGGGAATGATTTGTATACAACCGTTTTTAACTGTTGCTGTATCCAATGCCGTCCATGCGGTAAGAAAAGGGGTGGCACTCAGGAAGTTAAATAGGTCTTGATGCCATCGTAAAAACGTCCCTCTGCCGGCTGGTTTATTGATGAACATAGCGCGAAAGGCCGTGATTGGCGTTCCAGTACCATAGATCCGGGCGCATGCCTCTTGAAATATGGGCAACTGCATGTACCGTAAAAAGAGTGGATCAAATTCCAGCTTTTGGATTTTTCGATAGTTTAGATGCCCGCCCTTGTGTCCCAGTGTGTGTGGCTTGTGGGTCTCGTAGTCATTGGGATCGGCATCTTCCTGCATCGTGATCTGGTCATAGTTTAATTCAGCCTGGCCGAGCATGATTTCGTCGATACGTTGCCTGAGGTTCTCGATCGTGTTAACTTCTATGACGTTCCCCAGTTTGACGTAACCTTGTTCGTCAAAATCCGCCCACTGTTTTTCACTGATCATGTGCTGTTCGCCTTTTCCACAGCCAATTTCTACGGTCATATCCCCGAATAATTGCAAACGATATTAGTTGTATTAATCCGGCTTGGCAATGAGTACTCGTTGCGATGCCAAGGCACTATACTTGCTTGACAGACGGCAGTAGACAAACCAGGTTGACTGATCAGGTCTCATTGATACGGAGAGTCACATGGCAAAGTCAATAGGCGTTGTGAGAGTAACAGATCATGATCCGACCCAGTTGGGGCGTCAATTCAAAAAGCGGCTCAAGGAAGGGAAGGTTCAATTGGGGGGCATGGTCTTTGAGTATGTAAGGCCCTCACTTGTCAAACTCTATCGCTTGGCAGGGTTCGACTTTATTTATATGGATAATGAGCATGTGCTGATGAGCGGGCTCCCGAGCACGGCAAATTTTATCCAGGCGGCAAGGGATAATGGGTTGCCGGTGATTGCCAAGATTCCTGAACTGGGACGGACTGAAACTGCCCGGTTGTTGGATGGTGGCGTTGTGGGAATACAACTGCCGCGTACAGAGTCGCGTGAACAACTCGAAACCCTGGTGGATTATGTCAAATATCCACCGGTTGGAAGCCGTGCTGGTGCACCTCTGTTTGGTAATGTGGACTATCAGTGGCCGGCAAATATTCGCCAGTGGTTACGGGATGCTGATGACGCGACCGTTGTGATGGCGCACATTGAAACTCGCACGGGACTTGAGAATTTTGAAGACATTGTGGCGACACCACACCTGGACATGGTGTATGTGGGCGTGTTTGATTTTTCAATTTCCATGGGCCATCCCGGTGAAATGGATCATCCAGAGGTACAAAAGGGCATGCAGCATATTCTGGACCTCTGCCTCAAGCACAGCGTGCCTTTCGGGACAACTACGCCTAACGCTGAATCTGCCCGGCATTGGATTCGCCGTGGCGCAGGTTTCTTTGAGGTGGTTGACGAACTGACCCTGCTTGCCAAGGGTGCGGCCGAGACGGTGGACATGTATCGGGAGGCAATTGATGAGAACATACAGTGAACTGCGATGCGTAGTTGGTCCGTTAAAAGGTGATGGTGTGCCGAAAGAATAAGATAAGCCGATCAGGGTCAGTTGAACCAAGGTGCCATGAATCACTCTGACAGTTCTGCCGTTCAGCAGTCTAATGCTGCCCAACCCAGGCAGCATCTGTACCCACTTGAGTGCGGCGTACAGCATTACGTATGGGGCGATACGGAATTTATTCCAGCCTTACTGGGACAGGGAAATCCAGACCATGAACCATTTGCCGAGTTATGGATGGGGGCGCATGTCGATCTGCCTTCCCAAGTACGGATTGATGGCCATATGGTTGGTCTCAATGACCTGATCGCCCAAGCACCGCAAGCGATACTAGGTAACCGGGTTGCAAGGCGGTTCGATAATCAACTGCCCTACTTGTTCAAGGTTCTTTCTACTGCAGCACCACTGTCCATCCAGTCGCACCCGTCCAAGAAGCAGGCGGAAGTTGGTTTTGCTCGGGAAGATGAAGCAGGCATCCCACGGTCTGCGGCGTATCGCAATTATAAAGATGACAACCACAAACCGGAACTGATTGCAGCATTAACCGACTATTACGGGTTGCGTGGATTTCGCCCCTTGGTGCAGATTGCGAAGGTTTTGAAGTCCATACCAGAGATGCGTGAGTATGCCGGTTTCTTCGAACCAACCCATCGCGGTCTCGATAACCTTTACGAAAAGCTCATGTCCCTTCCACAGCAGGAGGTGGATCATATTCTCGATCCTCTAGTTCGACGATTGACGGCAAGTCATGCCAAGAAGCCTTTTACGCCAGATCAACATGAGTATTGGGTGTTAAAAGCAGATCGGAAATTTGCCATTGGCGCTCATCATGATCGTGGGCTGTTTTCAATGTTTCTTATGAACCTTGTGTGTTTGAAGCCGGGGGAAGCGATGTATCTGCCGGCCGGAGTCCTGCATGCCTATTTAAATGGAACGGGCATGGAAGTCATGGCTAACTCGAACAATGTTCTGCGTGGTGGGCTCACGGTTAAACACGTGGATGTTCCGGAGTTGATAGAAAACGTGACATTTGAAGGTGGCGATGTGGAGGTACTTTCTGCAAAGAGGATAGGGCAGACCCCTGAATGGCGTTATGAGACGCCTGCGGATGAATTTGAATTGCGTTGTATTGAACTGGATGGCACACAGGTCTATCAGTCTGATTCAGATCATAGTGCCGATATCCTGATTCTGGTGAAGGCTGGATCATCCACCACGGTCACCATTTGCTGTGGGGATGAAAGATTAGATCTTCAGACGGGAAGTGTTGTTCTGGCCATCCAAGGCTCACCTTATACGGTCCATGCATCGGCGCAGGCAACACTTTATAAGGCCGTGGTCCCCAGTGGCGATTTGGATTCGCAACCTGCGCATTTTCGTGGTCGACGACCGAAACGATTGAGCTTTGGTACCAGTGGGTTAC
>CAUZIY010000030.1:0-27453 GCA_963579995.1 Phycisphaerae bacterium | reverse complement strand
TGGTCAGCACGATGGGTTTCCGCCGGTATGCAAATCAAAATGAAGATCTTGACCGCCGGCACCACCTGGCTTGGCGAAATACTGGCGATGCATACTGCCGCTTGAATCGACCAGACCAAGCACTTGTTGCCTACCAGCAGGTAGAAGCTTTTTCCCAGAGCGAACGCCTCCACCTAACTGCACGAGTGGTTTACACTCACCTTAGGCTTGGTCACACATCCGAAGCCCAAACCATCACCATTGACCAACTCAAGAACACACATGCCTCATCCGAGGCGCTCGATCTGTTACGCCACGTTGCGGATTACGGTGATGATCTTGAGCATCTGGCTGCACAATTACGTGATGTTTATTTTGATTCAAATCGCTCAGCAGACTTGGCACTGGCCATTGCTGCGGTATTACCAACGAACGACGGAAGGCAACTGCTGCGCGAACATCTGGCGGCCCGGCCAGCCGACAGTGCTGTCCTCCAGGCGTTAATTGATCGGTCGGTCAGCCAATCGCCGAGCGATCCACAAATGCTTGCTGATGCCATCCGGGCAACATGCCAGGCAATCAATGAAAAACCGGCCGCGGCAGATCGCTACTCCGCCATGCTGCTTAATCAGGGCATGGAAATGAGCATACTGCTTGATGCATTGGGCCATATCGACCCCCAAACAGGCAATCAGCCTGCTGCACAGATGCTTCGGGGATTGGCGCTGGCACACGCAAACAAATATGACGAAGCACTTACCGTACTCCAGCATATGGTGACGGATGAGTCACCACTGAAACCAGCTCGTATCATGCTCGCCAAACTGCTGCTTGCCAAAGGCAGGAGCCAACAAGCGGCCAAAGTGTTCCAGCCTTTGGAGGATGATAATGATCCACGCGTCTTGGCCCTTCATGTGCAAATCCTCAACAAAACGGGCCAGCCCCAGCAAGCAATAAACAAGATTGATCGCCTCCTTGGTAAATACCCCAACAACCTACCACTCGTTCTTGACAAGGCCCGGCTCCAGGAGAACAGTGGTGCCATCGAAGCAGCGGAACAAACCTTGCTTGACAAGCTCCATGCCTACCCGAGATCCGAGAAACTCTACGAAAGACTGTTTGAAATCTATGAGACTCGGCATCTTCCCAACCTTGAAGAGCGATACACTCGCCTTGTTGAAAGAACTCAACACTTAATCCCCAACAGCTGGATTGCCAAGCTCAAGCGTGCCCAAGCCATGATCTACAAAAATGATCCGGCGCTCCTGGCAAAGGCTGAATCTCTACTCCTGGAAGTGATGCCCCAAAGGCCGAATGACTATCGCCCACTTGATGCCATGCTTGAACTGCTGTGGCGCACAGACCGCCAAGCACAAGCCAATCGAATGATTGAGCAACTAATCAATCAAAAGCCCAAGGAAAAACAGCTCCTGCGATTGGCAATTGATCATTACGACCAGCGGGCCCATAACAGGCACCAAGCGATGAAGACATTGACCCTGTTGCACCAGACAGAACCACCGAGCGAAGACCGTGCGATCGCGCTGGCCGTGTTGCATTTAAGGAAAAACGAGCCAGCCAGGACAATCAGTGAGGTGTTAACCTATCTGAACGGAAAACCCCAGAACCCAATCACTCTTGTTCAACTCCTTCGCCGTGCCCTAACAACAATGAAAGACTTCGAACAAGCTGAACAAAAAATCCTTTGGGCCATTGATAAATTCAAGGATCACCGGCTTGATCTTATGCTCGAACTGGCCATGCTCTACGAGCAAATGGGAAATTATTTCCAGGCCGAGCAAGTGATGATCGACATCCTGCAACAAGACCCGAATCATATCCTGGCGAATAATTCTTTGGGGTACATCTGGACAAACCGCGGCGTGAACCTGATAGATTCCAAGGCCATGATTGAAAAAGCTTTGGCCTCTGACCCGCAAAGTGCAGCCTTTAGGGATTCATTGGGATGGGTCTACTACAAGCTCGGACAATTCAAGCAGGCAGAAAGAGAACTCAAGCTATCCAGCAATACCGAAGGGGGCAGCAATGCGATCATTTTCGATCATCTCGGCGATGTTCAATTCCGCCTAGGACAACATGACGATGCAGAACGGTCCTGGGGCAGAGCCTTGGAACTATTCAAAAACCACGTGGGTTTTGATCTTGACCCTGAAATGAAAGATCTCGATAGAAGGCTCATACAAAAACGTGAAGCACTACGCCTCAAACACAGACCCAACGTTGCGCCCACGGCGACACCACCAGCTACCGGTGGAAATGACCCACATGAGTCAGAAGATTTGACACCGCAAACCAGATCGCAGGGAACAGGAATAATAACAGCCAAGACACCGCTGAAACAAAGCCAGCAGTCCCCCGTCGATCAAAGAATATTTCCATACCGTTGTGAGCCGTTTCGCAAGAATTTCCCCACAATTTGCGTAGCGTATTCACGGTACCCATCGCTGGCGATTAGTTAAGTAAAAACCTATAATTAACTGGTCAGGTCGATTTGGGTGATCAGCGCCAGGCAGCTGTGGAATTATGGCTCACTCAGCCAAGCCGGAAGGTTGACATGGAAGAAGCAGCGAATTCCGTATCCGAGCAAGCCGTTCCCATGAACACGTCCGGCAAATACACAGAGCAAAACATTAAGGTGCTTGAGGGACTGGAAGCTGTTCGTAAACGCCCGGGCATGTATATCGGTGACACAACACTACGCGGCTTACACCACCTGGCTTATGAAATCATCGATAATGCCATTGACGAACACACCGAAGGCCGCTGCGATAACATCAAGGTAAAAATACAAAACGATGGGTCGATCTGTATCGTCGATGACGGGGCAGGAATCCCTGTTGGCCCCCACCAATCGGATAATCCTAAACTCAATGGCAAAACTTCGGTGGAGATCGTATTCACGGTATTACATGCCGGCGGCAAGTTTGATCACGATTCCTACAAGGTATCAGGTGGCTTACATGGTGTCGGTGCATCCGTGGTCAACGCATTATCCGAATGGTTCGAGACAGAAGTGGCCCGTGATGGACAGTTGTGGGCCATGAGCTTTGAGCGTGGAGAAGTCACCGAGCCGCTTCATGTGATCGGCGAGCGATCCAAGACCGGGACTAAAGTCGCCTTCAAACCAGATCATGAACTGTTTCCCGATACCCAGTTCCGGTACGACACACTGGCTGGCCGCCTCCGCGAGTTGGCTTATCTGAATCCCGGACTGCAAATTTGCCTTGAAGATGAGGCAAATGACAAGTCAGACACTTTTCGATATCCCGATGGTTTAAACGCGTTCGTAAAGAACCTCAACCGGGGCAAATCGATACTCAACCAGGAACCGGCCTTTTTTCATACCGAGGATGATTCGACCGGACTTACTATCGAGGTGGCCCTTCAATACAATGACTCTTACAGTGAGAACCTGCTCTCTTTTGCCAACAATATCAACACAATTGAGGGCGGCACGCATTTGTCAGGCTTCAAGACCGCTCTAACCCGCTGCCTGAACCAATACGCCCGTAACAACAACATTCTTAAAAATGATGCCCCACCGACAGGAGACGACCTACGCGAAGGCATGGCGGCAATCATTTCGGTTAAAGTGCCCGACCCCCAGTTTGAAGGCCAGACCAAAACAAAACTCGGCAATGCCGAAGTTGAATCATTCGTTAGTTCATCCGTGGGCAAGCTTTTTAGTGATTGGCTCGAAGAACATCCAGCAGATGCCAAACGGATCTGCATGAAGGGCATTATGGCTGCCCAGGCACGGGAAGCTGCCCGCAAGGCACGCGAATTGACCCGCCGCAAGGGCGCATTTGATGGCAGCGGGCTGCCTGGGAAACTCTACGACTGTACCACCAAGGATGTCGACAGTTCCGAACTCTACCTTGTCGAGGGCGACTCGGCGGCCGGATCGGCCAAGGGCGGCCGCGACAGTCGTACGCAAGCGATATTACCTCTTTGGGGAAAGATCCTGAATGTCGAAAAGGCCCGGCTTGATAAAATCCTCGGTTTCGAAGCAATCCGCACAGTCGTCCAGGCACTAAGCTGTGGCATCGGCGCCGACGATTTTGATATCTCCAAACTCCGTTATGGCAAGATCATTATCATGACTGATGCGGATGTGGATGGATCTCATATTCGTACATTGCTACTAACCTTTTTCTTCAGACAAATGCCGGACCTGGTTAAAGCTGGCAAGATCTATATTGCCCAACCACCGCTTTATCAGTTAAAACGTCAGAAAAAGAGCCAATACGTGCTCAATGAAAAACAAATGCGGGGGATGCTCAGTTCGCTGGGACTGGAAGAAACAACCCTAGTCATTCGCGATGATGAACAACAGGAAGTACGACGCCTTGAAGATGCTGAGCTTGGCAAGGCCTTTGATCTTCTCAGCCAACTCAGTGAGTTGGTCAGCATCTTGCAACGTCGCGGGCTGCCGTTCAGTGAACTTCTGGCTCTACGCCATCATGACCCGGAGGATCGCGAACGCCTGCCGCGTATCTGGCTTCAAATACCCGGCAATCCAGATGTATTCTTCTGGTCACAGGAGGATGAGGACCGCCATCGTGAACAATATGTCATTGGTGATATAGACCCCGACATGGACAATGTAAACGATGTGCCTGAAGATGGTACCGTGGTGGCCGCCCGCACCGAATTACATGAAGTCAATGAATTAGAACGGCTTTTTGCCCAATTAGCCAAATATGGGCTAAATATCGATGACTATGGACTTCAACAGGAAGATTCGGCCAGCGGGGAGCGACTGCCCACGCGGTTTGAATTAGTCGTCCGTGATGCAAAGGGCGAAACTACAAATCTGCCGATCGTGAACTTAACTGAAATCACTCCAACGATCCTTGAGAATGGCAAGAAGGGGATTGAAATCAAAAGATTCAAGGGTCTGGGAGAAATGGATGCCGATCAACTGTGGCAGACAACCATGGATCCGTCAAAACGATCCCTCCTTCGCGTCAAATGGGACGCGGCCAGCCAAGCAGAACAGTTATTCACCATCTTGATGGGTGAAGAAGTCGAACCGCGGCGTCAATACATCGAACGCCATGCGTTAGACGTCAAAAATCTAGACGTGTAAACCCATATGACCAAATGCACTAGGTCTGGCACATGATTGGCCGATTGGGTTATCGCTTGGAGAATTGGAAGCGTTTGCGAGCACCCGGTTGCCCGTATTTCTTGCGCTCAACCCGGCGTGGATCCCGTGTTAACATGCCCTGACCTCTAAGAGCCGCTTCGAGGGACGGGTCATACCCCTTGAGGGCTCGACTCAACCCAAGGCGGACCGCACCGGCCTGCCCGGTATACCCCCCACCCTTGACATTGACCCACACGTCTATTGAACCTTCCGTGTTGGTGACCGCCAGTGGCTCGGTAATATCTTTCTGATCACGAATCTGTGTAAAGTACTTTTCGGCCTGGCGACCGTTAATCAACACCTTGCCATCCCCCGGTTTAATACGAACCCGGGCAACCGCTGCCTTACGACGTCCCGTACCCCACCAATATCCACCCTTGGGCTCGGCTTGGGGCGCTAACGACGAGGCCTCTTGCGGGGTATCTGTCTCGTGAGTTGTTGAATTTGCAACATCCACCATGCTGTAGACCTCGGTAAGTATTAGACAACCAACGGCTGAGGATTCTGGGCCTGATGGGGATGCTGTGACCCCCGATAGATCTTCAACTTCGTAAGTTGACGACGCGCCAGCCGATTCTTGGGTAACATCCGCCTGACCGCCCTTTCCAGAAGCAGTTCCGGCCGATTCTCAATCATCCAACGGTAACTTCGGCTTTTAAGACCGCTAGGATACCGCGAGTATCGTTGAAAGAACTTTTGGTCTAGCTTCGACCCAGTTAATTGGATCTTGTCGGCATTGGTAACAACCACGAAATCGCCCACATCGTGATGCGGCGTGTACTGTGGCTTGTTCTTGCCCATTAAGATAACTGCCAACTTCACCGACAACCGGCCAAGGATCTGGTCGGAAGCGTCCACCACATGCCACTGGCGCTCAACCTCGTTGTTCTTCGCTTGGAATGTCTGGCGATTCATAGGCTAATCGATCTGCAAAAGTGCAATTACAAAGGTGGCAAATGTAGCAACCATACCCCGCCTGTCAACATGGCGGCCCGTGGTTATTGGCCCTATCCCCCTACTCGCCCGCCTGATCGGATCCACCGCCACCGGGCCGGTCGGACTGATCACCACGTTGCCGTCGCTTTCTGCCGCGACGACGGCGGCGTTTCGGCTTCGACTGGGGCTGATCTGAAGCTTGTGGCGAATCATGTGACTTGGTGTTTTTATCTGCAGTTTCCGATGACCCCAAAGAACCCGAGGCCTCTGGCGATTCATGTTGCGGGGCTTGGTCGCCGCGCTTTGTCTGGGAACTGGCTGACGGTGACGAATTATTCGTCCGTTGATTCCTTGCCTGATGACCACCCGATTGCGGCTTAGAACCTTGACCGGTTGACGCCTTACCGGATCGAGTAGCCTTTGAGACTGGTGAAATATTCTCGACGGGGTAGGCAGCATTTGAACTGGCATCATCCAATTGCACCAGAACCAGTTGAGTCAAAATCTGGCTGTCAATCACCGTACCGGGGCCATCTTCTGTCATTACGCGAGATTGCTTGTGTGGCAATTTCTTTCGTAGGGTCTCGTAAGTTTGATCTTCATAACGAAGGCAGCACATGAGTCGGCCGCAGCGACCAGAAATTTTTGCTGGATCCAATGTGGCCTTTTGTACCTTGGCTGATCGCATGGATACCGGCTTGAGTACCTTGAGAAACTGTTTACAACAGCAATGCTGACCACAACGTTCATAATCAGCAACCAAACGCGCTTCCTCGCGATCATTGACCTGACGCATCTCGATGCGTGTCTGGTACTCACTTGCTAGTTGACGGACCAGATCGCGAAAGTCAACCCACTGGTCAGAGGTGTAGTGGAATATGACTCGTTCACCGCCGAGCAACAACTCAATATCAACCACCTTCATTGGCAATTTCAGTTGCTCGATCAACTTCATCGCAAAACGCATCATCTTCGGTCGATCAAGATCCATCCGTGCCTGTTCTTGCAAATCTTCGACAGCAGCCACACGAAGAACCTTGCCGTGCGTTGAAAAGGGGTAATCCTTACCGCCTGAATTCTCGATGTAATCAAGCATTTGCTTGCGTGAAATGCTCTTGCCACAACCCGCATTGGCGCAGGTCGTTGTCAGCATTTCCCCCAACTCCATCCCACGCTTGGTACGGATGATGAGTTTTGAACCGCAACCAAGAACCGTATCGCCGGTATATGGCAACTCGGCAACCAACTTCTGAAAGCCAAAGCGTACCACGATCGACTTCGGCGGCTCGATTGCTTCGAGGATGCGACGATCCTCCTCTTCCAGCATGACCGGCAATGGGGTAATGGAACCTGGCATGAGCTAGAACTCCGTGTCACTACTTTTTTACAAACGATTGTCCAACCAAGCCCCACACACATCACGGTGGTGGATGCCAGCCAGGGACAATCAGATGTTGGAGGGCTTATCGGGTGTCATCCTCGCTGGTCGCCCAACAAAACCGCAGGATCCAAAAACGAAGTTCTATATCGCTATATGTTACGTCTAACTCCGTCACGAGCCAACTGCCAAAGGAGGCGGGCAAACATCCTGCCCATTCGAGGGTATCACCACTACCACCTCCAGCCCATCGACGCGGCCGGAACAGGTAGACGCCCTTGGATTAAATTTAAACCTACCCCGCTTTAGTCCTACAATAGCCCCCACACCGAAATGACCCTGACTGGCCCGCGAGAAATGCGAGTGACGCATGTCAGCTTTGTCCCATGGCCGCACCTCTGAACCCAACCATTGATCTCATCGTGCCCGCGCGTAACGAGGCGGTTAATATTCCATCCTTGCTCGAATCAATCCCCTGGGCGATGCTGCGGCATGTGGTTGTCGTCGATAACGGATCAACCGACCAAACCGCTTGGACAGCTCGCCAAGGCGGTGCCATCGTGATCCAGGAGAAACGCCGTGGATACGGTTCTGCTTGCCTGGCAGGCTTGGCTTGGATCGCAGATCGTAATGAACCACCAGATCTGGTGGGCTTTGTGGATGCTGACCTAGCCGATGACCCTCGCCACCTTGCCGACCTGAGCCGCCCCATCACAAGGGGAACAGCCGACCTGGTCATCGCGTGCCGTCAGCTTCACGCTGAGGCAGGCGCCCTCACGGCCGCACAACGGTTCGGCAACCGACTTGCCTGCGTCCTTATCTGGATGGCCACGGGCCGCAGATACCGTGATGTTGGCCCCATGCGAATGGTGCGATACACGAGCCTCAAAACACTCGCGATGTCGGATCCCACATGGGGCTGGACAGTTGAAATGCAATTCAAGGCAGCGGTCATGGGACTACGATTTTCAGAAATCGATCTTCCCTACCACCAGCGTCGTGCAGGAAAAAGCAAAATCTCCGGATCCGTCATCGGGAGTATCCGTGCCGGAGTCAAGATTATTACAACGATCGGGAAACTATGGTGGCAGTACCCAACGGCGAGAAGCAAGCAGGAAGATTGACGGACAAATCAACGACTATGAGGCAGACTCAAGTACCCCAACGTCTTGGCGACCGGTAAAACCCACATCAATTTCATGCCAGGCAGAGATCCCTTCTTCACCTCGCTGCCAGCAAAGATAAACTTCGCGACCCTCATGCAGACAGGGAAAATCGATCAGCCCACGCTCAAAATCCTTTAGTTCAACACCAACTAGCACCAGTTCATCGATAAAACCATTCAGTTCATCCATCAAGTTCTCATACTGGTCGCGTAGCTGGTCGAGCACATCGCCCGGCTCGGGCTGCTCAATTCGCTCACGAATCTGTACCGCCTGGCGATATCGATCAGAAATATCGTCTGCCACGCGGGAAACGAATTTTAAAGCACGACTCGCTTCTTCGACCGTGAAGTACTTCTTACCGGGCTTTGGCTCGTTTCGAACGTCTGATGAAGCATTTTGGGTACGCATCAGCTAAATCCTAATATAGTCAACAACTAATTATTAAACCACAAAAAATTTAGTCAAGGCAACTGATTATGTCAAAAAATCCCGCCTGAACAAGCCTCTTATCGGCTGGTCAACCGTCGAGATTTCAAAAAGTCTCACCCCTGCCCGTACCCACTCCATCCAACGAACAGTGAACATCGATCGCAATATATCGCCAACTACCCGGCTCATCAGTGAGTCTTTATCCGGGGCAGCTGTACCGTAGGCGATGAAAACCATCACCAATCGGGGAAAGGGATTCCCACCACCAGCCCGCTAGGGATTATTCTGGATAAATCGCAAAAATGCCTGTCAACGGATGGTTATTGCCTCACCGAATGCCGGAAGAAATCTACAGGAAATTAATGACTAGATCCAGGCCCCATCCAAATGATTTCTTTTGAATCTCAGTAAAACTAGATTATGATGAGGCATCGTCCGATATGACATTACCCACTGCAGGACAGCGGGGAGACTGGGGCCGAAGTCCGGGTAAAACAGGAATGCAGGAAACACGACAACTCCCAACGGCCGGGCGTTTTATTGGCAAGTCACAGGTCCTATCAGACAAACGCAAGGGACTGCTGATGGCCGTGGAAACCAGATGGTGGCATACAGAAAGCAACACCGTTGTCTGCACACTCTGTCCACGAGAATGTCATATCCAAAATGGCAGTCGCGGCTTCTGTTTCGTGCGTGCGAACGTTGATAGCAAACTCGAGCTGACGACGGATGGCCGCAGTTCCGGTTTCTGTATTGACCCAATTGAGAAGAAGCCGCTTAATCATTTCCTACCTGGCACACCCATTCTTTCTTTCGGCACCGCCGGCTGCAATCTTGGCTGCAAGTTCTGCCAGAACTGGGACATCTCCAAAAGCCGTGAAATGGATCGATTGGCAGATGAAGCTTCACCACAGGCTATTATTAAAGCGGCCAAACAATCTGGGTGCCGTAGTGTCGCTTTTACCTACAACGACCCAATTATCTGGGCCGAGTACGCAATTGAAATTGCCAAGGTGGCACGTGATCACAATATTAAAACAGTCGCGGTCACTGCCGGATATATCAGTCCTGATGCCCGAGAGGAATTTTTCCAGTGGATTGATGCAGCCAATGTTGACCTAAAAGCCTTCACCGAATCGTTCTATCGACGTCTGACCCAGACTCATCTGCAACCGGTTCTCGACACGCTGGTCTACTTGAAACATGAGACTGATGTCTGGTTTGAAATCACCAATCTAATTATTCCAGGGGAAAATGATTCGCCACAGGAACTAAAGCAGATGTGTGAATGGATCGTGAATAAGGTGGGCGATGACGTACCGATCCACTTCACGGCCTTTCATCCGGACTTTAAGATGGTGGATAAACCGCGCACACCTCATGAAACCCTCCTCTGTGCACAACGGATTGCACTCGATTCAGGGATCAAGTACGCCTATGTCGGGAATGTGTACGACAAGCAGAATCAGAGTACCTATTGCCCGTCATGCCATGCACTGGTAATCGAACGTGACTGGTACGAACTCGGTGAATACCACCTTGACGACAGTCGCTGTTCACAATGCGGTCAAACGATACCCGGCGTGTTCGAAGCGAGACACGGTAACTGGGGTCGCAAACGAATCCCAATCACCATCGGGCAGGTCGATGCCAATCGTGAGGCTATTTCTTGTCACTCATCTCAGCAGGACACTGCCGAGTCAAAGGGATTTTGAAACCTGACCAAGCCCCAACAATCAGGACCGCACTTGCTAACCAAAGAACTGGAAAAAGCGACCGTACCGAAACCAAAAACCAGCTTCACTGAACAGGAGATGGAAGCCATTACCGCTTACACACGCTGCGTCATTGAAGCTGTCGCAAACCGTCGCCAACCGGATGCCATTCCAGTACCCGCAATTGGTACTGCCTTGGCCTACGGGGTCTTTGTGACACTCAAACGTACGCCCCAACTTCGTGCCTGTTGCGGCCGCTGGGGTACTGAAACAAGTCATGCATTGCGAAACCTGTTGATGGTCGCTGCCACTAACTCTGCCGCGGGTGACCTAAGGTTTGCTCGGATTACACCAGAAGAACTGCCCCTGTTGTCAATTGAGGTATCGCTTATTTTCAATCCTCAACCCATTACAGAACAGGGTGAAGACCGAATCTCAACAATTGAGGTGGGCAAGCATGGGTTGGCTGTTGACCATCCTCTGGGTCATGGACTTCTACTTCCCCAAACGGCAACCGAAGCCCGCTGGGATGCCAAAATATTTCTGGACCAAGTGTGCTGCAAAGCGGGGCTGCCTGAAGATACGTGGAGACGTGACAACCAGGCGGAATTAATCACCTTTCAAACCAATGTTCTTACTAGCCCGGCACCGCAAATGGAATTGGATCCGATGAACTTTCATACCCAACACACATCGGACCTGATTAATATCGCCAACCTCGTGTTGCGTGATCAGGCGATTGAACACCTGATCGAAGACTGGATGACCCAAACCCATGTCGAAGAGTTGGGCTTGTATATGCAGACCCGCTCCAAGCTGTCTACAACGGCCGTTGGACCGGAAAATAGCCTGATCAAGCTGATTCAATTGGCCGTACATTCACTCAAGGAGATCTGTACCCGCAAACGCGTCAAGTTGGATCAGATCACACGTCTGACCCTGCTGCGTGAGCCGATCCGCCTGGTACCCGATGACTACCCAGACCGTCATCAATCACTGGCCAACTGCGCCATCTTGGGCCGGAGGGGACCAAAATGGTCACTGAGTCTACCGGGAACTGAACGCCGCCAGACGAATCAAGACCGGATCGGTTTAACCCTATCCAACCTCAAGATCTTGCCAGACAGTTGGCAAAGTTCGGACACACATTTAACGGCGTTTACCATGATGACATTCAAATCTCGACAACGGCCCAGCGGGTTGAAAATCCGTCAATCAGCCATGGCAGGTCAGTTTTACCCAGCCGATCCCGAGCAGATGAATCAGCAGATTGATGCGTGCATGGATCTTGGGCAACAAGGTACAGCGGATGAAGATCCGGTCTGCCGCCGCGCCATCATGTTGCCCCATGCAGGCTGGATGTTCTGTGGAAACATCATCGGTAGAACACTGGCGAGATCCATTGTGCCAGCAACCGTTATTATCATTGGCCCCAAACACACCGCTTTGGGTGCCAACTGGTCAATTGCGCCACATGCCAGTTGGGATATCCCCGGCGCATCGATTCCCATTGCGACTGAATTGGGTGATGCGTTGATCAAATCTGTTCCAAACTTAAAGCAGGAACCCGAAGCTCACCGCATGGAACATGGCTCAGAGGTGCTCATTCCATTTCTATACCGGTTGAATCCGAAGGTTCGCATTTTGCCGATCGCGATCGGACAGGCTGACTATGATGCGACCGATGCGCTGGCCGAATCACTATCCGAACTAAGCCGCCAAAGCGGCAAGGACCTCCTACTGGTCATTTCAAGTGATATGAATCACTTCGCACCAGAAGCAGAAAACCGTTACCTGGACCGGATGGCACTTGAGGCGATGTGTACTGGCGACCCACGGCAACTCTACAATACGTGTACTGAATCCAACATCAGCATGTGTGGCATGCTTCCGGCATGTATTGTCATGCGAGCACTTCGCAAGCAGTCGGACACGTTAAACCCGCGACAGGTTGCTTATGCCAACAGTGCTGCGGCCACCGGTGATACCAGCCGAGTGGTGGGCTATGCGGGTGTCCTGCTAGACTGATAGCCCCCCACTTAATGCCCCAGCTGGCAACAGGTGACCACAGCAATCTCTTGACCATCACTGGTAGACCAAGCACCTCCGTCACCCAAAGCCCCAGGACAAATTTCGGTAAAGATGGTCGCCCATGGCTCATCCAGACAGATCAGATGGATTCCCTCCACCCAAGCTGAAACCCCTTACCATAGGGTAATCGTAAAGAACCAAGGGCCGCTGGCACGATGTCACTCTGTAGCGTTTGATCACCGTAATCGATGACCACGTAGTCTTGAGACGAACCAACTGGTCATCATGGACCTGAGAGGCCACGAAATGCAGACAACTCTAATCATCCTTAAACCTGATTCAGTACAGCGAGGTTTAATGGGACAGATCATTAGTCGCTTTGAGGCCAAAGGCCTACAGATTGCGGGTGCCAAACTCATGCAGATCCACCCCGACCTTGCCAGCAAACACTACGCTGTCCACGAAGGCAAGCCATTCTATGACAAACTGATTCGATTTATGACCAGCGCACCGGTGTTGGTACTGGCCATCCGTGGCAAGAATGCAATCGAGGTAAGCCGCAAGATGATGGGCGCCACGTTCGGATCACAAGCAGGCCCCGGCACCATTCGAGGTGACTTTGGTGTGAGCGATTCGTTCAACCTCATTCATGGCTCTGACACGCCAGAGTCCGCCAAGCAGGAACTCACTTTGTTCTTTACACCCGATGAATTGCTCGACTATGACCGTGCCATTGATCCGTGGGTCTATGATTTGTCAACAGAACAGACCGAATAGAAGGTTTTTTCTGGAAAAGCAGCCATCAAGCACCCCACTCGATGGACCAAGATAACTGACCGCAAGAGACTCACTACGGTTCTTGCCTTCACTTGACTACTGCAGTCCGGCTAATCTTGATGTAAACGCATAATCACGCCCACCGGTTGCGCCACCAATAGCCGTCACACAACAAGCCGCAGCCGCCGAACCGAGTCGGCCTGCATCTTGAACCGACAGCCCCTGAATCAGACCGGTTAGCAATCCTGCGTAAAAACTATCGCCCGCACCAGTCGTATCAATTACAGTACCAGTCGGCTGGGTGATCGAAATCTGTATGAACTCGCCAGGCGAAGGACTGAGTAATACACCGTCCATCCCAAGTTTGACTCCAAGCAAACCCGGAGCGCCGCAATCACGGTAAATATCTATCATCCGCTTGGGATCCTCTATCCCCGTCTGATTCTTGGCTTCACTCACGGACGGCACATAGACATCCAACTGCGGCAAGATACGGTCAAGCGGTTGCATACCACCGCCAGTACCCGCGGTATCCAAAGCCGTTTTACATCCGGCAGCTCGAATTTTCTTGAGTACATCGGGTAACTGTTGTTCCAGGTTGGGCATCAGGCTGTAATAACCAAGCAGAAACATCTTCGCCTTTGCCAGAACATCAAGGTGTTCCAACAGCGCATTGGCATCCAATAGTTTTGGGGCACCGACACAGTGAAAAAAACTGCGTTCCCCTGTATGATCAATGGCGACAACCGTGGTACTGGTTTGTCCCGTAGGATGAACCGATAGCAATTTATCGTCGATCCCTTCCTGCTTTAGAAGGTTCTGCACGACAGGAGCCCAAGCATCATTGCCCACATAACTGAGCAACCCAATCCGCATGCCAAGCCTTGCCATCGTAACACCTGCGTTTAATGTGATCCCGCCACCAGTCAGCACCACTGAATCGGTCTCGTGCAATACCCCGGCCCCGATTGGTTGATCCAGGTGTACCGGTCGACACAAAAGATCTACCACGCAAGAACCGCAAACCACACAATCAAGCTGCTGAACCATATCCAACAGGATATCGAAAATCGCGATGTCTCGGTGGCAGCACACCACGAAAACGCACACCAAGACCCACCAGGGCTATTTGTCCGATAGGCACCAAGTGCCCTATTTGAAGCCGAGTGCCCCTTTGCCGCGGCCACAGGATTCCCGCGCGTCGCCGACGCGAGCACTCACCGGCAGGAACCGATGGCCACGCAACGAACCAGAACTAACACCGAGCGACTAATGCCAAGACCTCCACGTCCTACTACCGAGCGACAAAAAAATATTCACCACAAGACGAGGGCGGGCCGGAATTTGTGGTTTCAAATCAGCGATGTGAACGAAAGCGGCAACCGTATCCGACTAGTTACGCATGTTCTCGATCAGCACGAAAATCTGAAAAAAATACAATACCCGGTCGAATGGTGATCAATCACAAACGCAACCTTTCGACCCCGTCCGATTTTGCGTGCGATGCGGTCACAAGGAGGATCTAACACGATGCCTAAATTTTGACTGAAGCAGCGATCAAACAGTACCACGATGACGGCTTCTTCTTTCCTGTTCGTGCTATCACTGGGGAAGAAGCTACGGGCACACGCCGCCAACTGGAAGCGTTCGAAGCCGAGCAGGGTAATACGATCGGCGGATCGCACCGCAACAAGTCACATCTTCTGTTCACCTGCGTCGATGCACTGATGCGAAACGCCACGGTCCTCGATGCGGTGGAAGACCTAATTGGCCCGAACATTCTTTGCTGAAACACGCTGTTCTGGGTCAAGGACGTCGACAGCAAGACCTTCGTGTCGTAGCACCAGGACTTGAACTACTGGGGTCTCGACACCGACGACCTGCTTACGGTGTGGCTGGCCTTGTCACCAGCCACGGTGGTAAGCGGGTGCATGCGTGTTCTGCCGACGAGCCACCGCGGCGACATGATGCCTGCACGAAGACCGGTTTGATACCGACAACCTGCTCACTCGCGGCCAGGAGATCGCGGTCGATGTCGATGAGGATCTCGCAGTGTCGATGCCACTGGCTCCAGGTGAAATGTCGCTGCACAACGGCCGCCTAGCCCACGCTTCAGGGCCGAACCACGCGGCGGATCGTCGCATTGGCCTTTCATTGCACTACATGCCCACGGAGACCCAACAAATCATAGGCGACTGGGACAGCGCTGCCTTGGTGCGAGGCGAGGACCGTCATGGCCACTTCACGCATACACCACGTCCGACGAAGGATTTTGACCCGGAGGTCGTCCCCTTCCACACAAAAGCCACCAACGCCGTACGTGATGTACTGTTCAAGGACGCTAAAAAGGCGCGAAAGACGCTCTGAGGACGCAGTCGTCGTCACGCAGCATCCCAGTTCTATTCCCTCTCGCTGCTGCGGAGCGAGAAATTTATTCTGCCGCGAGAACCGGATTTGATAACTGACCAACTTTTTCAACTTCAATGGTGACCTGATCGCCTGCTGCGAGCCAGACAGGGGGTTTACGGGCGAAACCAACCCCTGACGGTGTCCCCGTCAAAATCACTGTGCCCGGCAATAACGTCATATCACGACTTAGAAATGAGATCAGTACACGCACAGAAAATATCATGTCACTGGTATGACTCTCCTGCATTACCTGGCCATTAAGAATGGTACGGATCGTGAGTGACTGGGGGTCTGTAATCTCATCGCTAGTGACAATCGTCGGACCCAGCGGACAAAACGAATCGAAGCCTTTGCCCTTGATCCACTGTCCTCCACCACCATTACGCTGCCAATTTCGGGCTGACACGTCGTTGGCACATGTGTATCCGAAGACATGGTTCAGTGCATCATCTTCAGATACATCCCGTGCAGCCTTGCCAATAATCACTGCTAGTTCGCATTCATAATCTGTTTCAGGCCCACTCAACTGACTAGCGGGAATGCGAATAGGATCTCCAGGATTGGATACCGTACTGGTCGGCTTCATAAATACAACAGGTTTTTCGGGCGGCTCGGACCCACCTTCTCTGGCGTGTTCCGCATAATTCAAGCCGATACAGAAAATATTACAGGGATCCAATGGGGATAAGCGTTGGTCAGGGATAGAACACATTTCCCCCGTCGTTAAAATACTTTCTGGAGCTGGCCAGTCCTCTGCTACCGCCCCAATGGGCTGCCGATCAAACGGATAGCCCGATAACCGTTCCGCCTGACCATTACCCAGATCTTTACCAACAACGATTTGGCCATCACGGTCATGAAATCGAATGATCCTCACATCAAGCACTCCGCAGGGTTTCGTATCCGTATAAACTGTATAATAAGATCACAACGTCAACCAAGATACCACAACAGATGCCAATCGACATACCATCAAGGATTCACCCGTGGCCGTAGATCAACCCAAATCAGTCGTAGTGAAAGCGCCGACCACTGAGCAAAACCGCTCCAATTCGGCCGGGATCACAGGACGACCACTCAACAGCGAAGACGCCCGTCGCAGTGATATTCCCGAGGGCCTGTGGATGCGGTGTCCGGCGTGCGAAACGATGCTCTATCGCAAAAACGTCGAACAAAACTTACGCGTCTGTCCTGACTGCGACCATCATTTCCGTATTGGTGCCGGGGATCGTGCACGGCAATTGTGTGACCCGGATAGTTTCGAGCCCATGTGGCAGAACATCGCCCCGAAGGATCCGCTTCACTTTACCGATATTAAGCCATATAAACAACGCATCTTGGAAGACCAAAGAAAAACAGGGCGCAAGGATGCTCTGCTATGCGGCAAAGGCTATATCCAAGGCCGAGGTGTCATCTTGGCGTGCATGGACTTCAACTTCCGAGGCGGTTCCATGGGCAGCGTCGTGGGTGAGAAGATTACACGTTGCGCATACTTGGCAGCAGAAACCAACCTGCCGCTTATCACCGTCAGTGCTTCGGGAGGGGCTCGGATGCAAGAAGGTATCCTTGCTGTCATGCAGATGGCCAAGACAGCTGCGGCCATGGCCAAACTGGATGACGCTGGCGGACTGCATATCAGCCTGTTGACCGATCCCACCACCGGCGGTGTTACCGCAAGCTTTGCCATGCTCGGTGATATCATCATTGCCGAACCGAAAGCAGAAATCGGTTTTGCTGGTGCAATCGTGATCGCCAACACCGTGCGACAGGAGCTACCCGAAGGTTTTCAACGTAGCGAACACCTCATGAAGAAGGGATTTATTGATCGCATCATCCACCGCCGTGACCTGCGGTCCGAGATCAGCCGCATCATCGACTACGCAGGCAAATGAGCGCGGACCGCTCCTCGCCAATCCTACGACCAACCATTGTCACCTGGCCCCAGTGGCTCAAGCTATCTCTTGTACTTGTATTGCTCGTGGCACCACCAGGTTTGGTGGCATCGGGTACGCCCAACCAACAAGATCCATCTCAACTACGCAAATATAAAACTCGCCACTACGAATTACACACAAATCTCCCGCGTGCTGAGGCGATCACCTATGGCCGCCACATGGATCGGATTTTCAAGGAATATTCGCGCCGCTTCCGTGCTTTTCGTTTCAACTCACGCAAAACCCTCCCCCTCTACCTGTTTCGCACATCCGAACAGTATGAATCATTCCTCGCCAAACACGATATCTTTGCACGACATACGGGTGGCATTTTCTTTGTTCAACCCAAGATAACCGCGTTGGCTTCCTGGACACAGGGCAAATCTCGCTCTCAAACATTTGCAACCCTTCAACACGAAGGCTTCCACCAGTTTGCTTACTACGCAATCGGGACCAACCTCCCCATCTGGGTCAACGAAGGGCTGGCGGGCTACTTTGAAGAAGCGATATTCGTTGAAAACCGCGTGATCACAGGACTTGGAAACGCCCGCCGTATCCACCGGCTCAAAACAGCACTTGAGAAAAAACTGGATACCGACTTTCAGACGATGCTCAACTTGACGGGGCATGAATGGCAACAGATCGTTTCGAACAATCCTCAACAAGGATCACTCCTCTATGACCAAGCGTGGTCGATGGCCCACTATATGGTGACCGGGAACAAACAGAGGACCGACGCGTTTGTTCACTACCTTCAACTGTTAAGCCGGGGATACCGATCAAACCGTGCGTTCCGAGAGGCGTTCGGCCCTGATATCATCGCATTCCGTCGTGGCTGGGAAAGTTTTACCCTCAAGATGGAACCTGACCGCATAACGTCTGCAGTCGCCCGCCTTGAATTCCTGGGTTACGGACTGAGTTTGTTACACCAACGTGACGAAAAACCACCATCTTCCATCCAGGAACTCCGCAAGCAATTACAGAAACATCAATTTCAACTGCAGATGCCCATTCCCGGCGATGCCATCGAATATTCCGCCATGGACGAAAGTAATTACTACTTTGAAAGAAAAAATGGAACACGTGGTAAATTTATCATCTATCGTTCTGTCGATCCCACTCTACCGCCACGGATTACCGCGGAGGGTCTCAGCCCCGTTCCGACACTTGTGTGGAGCCGGGACGAGGAAGGTGAGCTCATTGTGGATATTGAATACCGCTAACGGACCAAGTGCGACGCATCGTACTTGAATCATTTGAATCGACATGGAAACCGGCAAAACGACCATATAGTTGGTTTCCCATCAAATGGACGGGCTGGCCGTATGCTGTTTGGACTAGGAATACAAGTTCTCCCTCTTCACTGCCATGCTTACTCATGCGGTAGCCTTATATACTGTCCAGCCAAGCCACCAATATTTCGTGACAGCCAAGCAAACCCTTATACGCTACTTCTTGCTCGGACATACCCTTCAAAGCCTCACACAAACTCCGCTGCATGACGGAGCTAAGCCCGGCGATGGGGTAGAGGTATGGTCGAATCGTGAATAGAGACGACCCAATTTCAGGAAATCCCCAAATGGTCTGGCGTTCAACACGGACAAACATGGTCGATGGTTCCAGATCAGATTCCTGATTCCCACTGTCAATATTCGACAACTGTGGGTGCTGGTTTAATTTATCATTCAATTGGATTCCCCAAACAAATCGCACCAACCCATCACTGGCGGCAATCATCTGATCAACGTACTGCCGCTCTCTTTGATTTATGATCCTCATCCCCGGCACAGGCTTGTGAATCTTCGAAAATGTGCACCCAATTTTCTCTTGCGGCACCCAATGGTCTGGAAAGCAGACATGCAATGCCACGATCCAGTGGTGACCACCCTGCTTGCAAGTCACGGCCAAGTCTTCTTGAATCTGAGATGCAAGCACATCAAACGAACTGGCATATGGGGGATTCACTTCGGTGGCCGTGGTCTGTGCGATCAAATGCCACATCCCGTCAAACACAAGACGTATATTGGTTAGCCGACAAGTTAAAACCTGCTGCTGACTATCAAGGTGAACACTGAAATACTCTGGATTTTCATGGCACAGACGCTCGGCAATAAACTGATTGACTTTGCAGGCAACATCAATTGAATATTGATGTTCGAGATAACATCTTTCCAAAGAATCCGAGCGGACAGCCTGTTTTTCCCCGTGATAGCGACGAAACTCCTTGTCAACCTGAAAGGTCTTTTGATCTTGGACACCGTTTCCAAAATCCGTCCCAAATTGGTGCAACCCTGCCTTGACTTCGTAACGACCGATGGCATAAGGATGGTACAGCGGCAAATTAGACATGGATGCCATCATATGAAAGCTGGACGTACCGGACGACCAATACCCCCACACACAGAACACTCACCTGGCAGTTGATGATGATATATCCTTGCTTTTCACCAATTCCTGTCCCCGAAAATACTGCGGGCATAATCCAAAATCATCCTTGTTTGCCATCATACTCTTCGATCAGTATGACACGCTGTGGAATTGCACTATACGCATTGGTCACAACCTGGCCACGCTTGATTTTCTGGTAGGTTACGTGTCCATCAAGAAACAGTACATTCATCACATCCTGATTGTTGTGGAAATGAGCATCCCACCGAGCGTCATTAATTGAATAATACCACTGAGCATCACCCGCCAAGATCAACTGGGAATAGGGAATGCCCACGTCAACGAGTTGGAGTGATTCAAATTCCCAAATCGTCGGCGTCTGGGGATCATCACGGCTTATATACAGCAGCGCCGCGTTCATCAGATAATCATTTCCAAAATATTCGTAGGTGGTGTACTGCCTAGTGACACCAGGAATATTACGATCATCTGGACACCGAAACAGCGGTGCCTCTTTCTCGTTGACCAGTTTCCTGGATACGTAGGGGTTTAAAGGCCGATACTGAAGCGTTGCACCTGCTGGATTCCACGCTGAAGGATGCAACCCACCATAAAACCACTGTAGGTTTCCCTGCCAACGTGGAAATGTGTCGTCATGATCACCCAGAAACAAATGCCAAGCGACCCCAATTTGGCGAAGTTGAGAACTGCATTTTATCGCCCGGGCAGTGGCTTGAGCATCACCGAGCATCGGAAGTGACATGGCGACCAACACGGCGATGATGGCAACGACAACCAGCAGTTCAACCATTGTGAAACCTGACCGATCAAGATCATAAACCTGCCATTCGGCCCTTTTGAAATGCCGAACCCAATGTCGCGACATGTAATTTTCTCCGACATCTCAGATACCAACCAATTTGTTGCATGAGGCAAGATTCTTGCCACCGGACAATGATATCCCAGATATATGGCGTGGGTCTTGTGGTAATCCCCACAATCTTGATTTTCTGTCATCTAAACCGACACAGACCAATCCACCAGCCCTGATCCACCGTCACATAATTAGATCGTCCAGGGCGGACAATCCAAGTGGTTCATTCAGAAAGAACGGCTCGGCATACTCACAACCGACCCGGCTGCCTAAATAGCCGGATAAATGACGTAGCCAATCCACGATATTCCGGTTCTTTTCTGGAATCACAAACTGGGTCTTATAGGCAAGGATGGACTTCTCCTTGGTTGCGATCTGATCAGAAATATCGATACAGAAGGTCGGGTTAACAATCTGACGCAGGTGCATGCAATAGTAATAGATCATCCACTTGGGATAAATCGGTTCGCCCGGCAAATTCGTCTTGGTCAGCTTTGCATCAAACCGGGCATCCTCAACAATTCGCGTAGTGGCTCGATGATCAGGGTGGGCATCTTCAGGAAACGGTAAAAACACGATCGACGCCTGATGCTCTCGAATGACCCCGGCAGTCAGATGTCGCGCCCTCAGTGTATGCTCAACCTCACGATTCTCCAGGCCCAGTTGGTAGCGGCGGACGCCCAGGATCTGCGCAGCTTCAGTCCATTCTCGTTTGCGTTTATCAACTGATCCATGCGGTGTCGGCTCACCGTTGGTCATGTCAAGGAGTAAAACGTCGTGACCCTGACCCACAAGTCGGGCAATCGTTCCACCCATCCCCAGTTCCTGGTCATCCGGATGTGGTCCCACTACAAGGATATTTGCCATCATACACCTCAATCTAATGCACTAACGCCCTAACACATCGTTGTAAATATTCTCCAGCTGATCGGACATTACTTGTGCACCAAAATTCTGCTGCGCATGAGAAAATCCGGCTTGGGTCAACAGGGCCCGTTGTGCCGAATTCTCCAGCATCCATAGTATCGCATCTGCCAGCGCTTCAGTGTCACCCGTGGGTACAAGCCTGCCGGTCTTACCGTCGACACAGATTGCACCCACACCCCCGCTGTCATACCCGACAATGCCACAACCACTGAGCAAAGCTTCTAACATGGTCCGCGGCTGTCCCTCCTGATAAGAAGGCAGAACCATCACATCCATAGCCTGATACAGTGACGGCACCTGGTTGAACGGCACAAGGCCCGCAAAGACCACCCGAGATTGCATATTCTCCTGTTCAACACGGCATTCCAAGGCTTTGCGATGATAACCATCACCAACAAACATCACACGCAGTGATGGTACCCGGGCGACCAGTGACGGAAGAATATCCAACAGATCATCGTGGCCCTTGAACCGATCCAGCCGGGCCACAATACCAATCACCAGGGCATCGGGATTAATACGGTAAGCACGTCTTGTGCTTGCGCGTAGTTCATGCGACTGACTAAACCTCGACAGTTCAATCCCGCTGGGCACCACCTCAAAGCGCTGGCCCGAACCAATATTATTTTCCTCGAAAGCTCTGGTCATCGCCTCAGTCACGCCAATCAAACAATGGCAACGTTGTGCTGCCCAGCGTTCCAAGGCAATGTACAAATTACGTTCGAAACTGGACTGCCGCTCGTGGAACGGCAGACCATGAATCGTATGAATGACGGCAGGCACACTGCAGTGCCAGCCAGCAGCCCGACCGACAATCCCGGCCTTACTAGAGTGTGTATGAACCACATCGGGATTAAACCTGCGGATTAGAGCCCGCAGGGAACAGTAGCAGCGTAAATCATGTCCGGGCAAAACCGCCCGGCGCAATGATCTCACCTCAATAAGCTGTGCTCCACAGTTATGAGCATCATTCAAAAGCGAACCTTCTGGTCCGTAGATTGGACCATAAGCCAACAACACCTCATGCCCTGCTTCAACCTGCGCACGGCAGCTGAGAATCGTGTTCTGCTGAGCTCCACCAAGGATCAACCGGGTAATGATGTGAAGGATCTTCATGAATCAGGCCACAAACCAATCAATATCGAACCCACTGCAGGCACAATCCCTGAGGTGGCAGTGTTGGACCACCCAATGATCGATCGCATTCAGAGAGCATCCTATCAATGATATTTACGTCAAACCGGCCCCGCCCTACCTCTACAAGTGTGCCGACAATAATTCGCACCATGTTGTACAGAAAACCATCGCCTTCAACGAGTACGTGTAATTCTGATCCATTCCGTATATCGCGTTCTACACGACAGCGTAATATTCGGCGTACTGTGGTCGTCCGACCGTGACCAGCTGCCGCAAATGCCGCAAAATCATGCTCGCCAATCAGCCGATGAGCCGCCTCTTGCATACGCTCGTCATCCAACGGCGTCCAGCAATGCCAGACCACATGCCGATTCACCAACGGCCTGCGTACCGTATTAAAGATCCGGTAAACATATTGCTTGCTAAGCACCGATCGGATGGCGTCAAAGTTGTTGGCAACCTGTTCAATACTTACCGCCTCAACATCGTCTGGCAACCGACTGTTCAGTGCTTTTGCCAGCCTATCAATCGGAATCGGGATTTGGGCATCGAAATGAGCAACCTGACCTTCAGCGTGAACACCCGCATCCGTGCGACTCGCTCCCACCAATTGAATCGGCTGACGCAATAACCTCTGCAGTGCATCACAGACAACACCTCCGACCGTGCGTAGCGGGTCTCGATCCGGAGGCACCTGCTTCTGCCAGCCGTGGAAGTCCGTGCCGTCATAGGCAATCGTCAGTTTATAGCGACGAAGGCACAATTATCTTTGCATCTCCCAATACAACTAAACCTGTGTTTGCATAGACAGTATCACCGTACTTATAATACACACTGGATCGTCTAAGCGACCGCCTTCCGTTTAGCGGCCCTTAAGGAAACGTTTGGGGGTATTGCGTATACAAGCTTTGGTCGCCTTTAGGCAGGCTTGCCCCTTGCAACGCAACATCACTAGATCTAGTTCGGTAGCGCCAAGGGGTACTCCCTGATCGCGCTGCAAATTCAGTCCTGGGTAATGCACCCGATCGAGGCCGCGAGGGATTCGTACCGGTTTCAATAACCCCGGTGGGGTACACAAGAGGTGATTTCATACGGCAAGGATAACCGTTTCTTTTTACTTGAAGGATTCATAGACACTCATGAGCAGGCTTAACACATCTCCGGAAGGCTCTACCACGACTAAACCTGGTGGCTGGCTGGCTGCACTAGAACAATCACAGAAACCAAATGAACTGTGGTCACTGCCGCAGGAATTCACTGATCCATTTACCAGTTTACAGCGTCGCCTGATTGCAACCCTCGACTCCTATCGGTATAGCAAAGCACCACGTAACCTAATCGACTGGGCCGAAGCCCAAACCGGTCTTTCCGACCCGATGACCAAGTACACTAGGCAAGATCTGGAACAGGCTTTTGATCAATTTGACCGGGATCGCACCCTGCATCTGCGAGATCTGGTACGTCAAGCAAAGCAGCAAAGCGGGGGTAGAATACTCAAGCAATTACGCCAGACCACACCCTGGCCAGCGGCCAGATCTGCCCTTGAAAAAGCACTTAACAGTTAGTGCTTCGGAAAAATTAAAATTTCCTAGATACCACCGATGGTTATGGGTATCCAAAACCGCCACGTATTAGAATGATGGCCATGCCATCTCCAGCCCAATCTATCGAAGATCTGCGCAAGCAGATTGAGTATCACAACCGCCTATACTACGTCGAGGCAAAGCCGAAGATCTCTGATCGCCACTTCGATCAGTTACTTGAACAGTTGCGGACCCTGGAGCAGACGAACCCTGAACTCACCATCCCTGGCTCACCCACACAGCGTGTGGGCGGCCAGACACTGTCAGGATTCCGCACGGTCCGTCATACGCAACCGATGTACAGCATCGATAATACCTATGACCAGCAAGAACTGCTGGGCTGGCATCAACGTGTTATCAGAGGCCTAGTAGAGGTCAAAGATCTGCCTAGCGGAAACGACCCACCCATTCAATTTCAGATAGAACCGAAGATTGATGGTGTCGCGGTAAATCTACGATACGAAGACGGCCAACTCGTACTTGCAGTCAGTCGTGGTGATGGACGCCAAGGGGATGATATCACCCAGAACATTCGCACCATCAGGAGCATTCCCCTGAAACTTGCAGATGACAAGAGACCGCCCCCGACCGTGCTTGAAGTCCGAGGTGAGGTTTATATGCCCGATGAGGAGTTTACACGGATCAATCATGCCCGGAAAAAAAATGGTAATGAACCATTTGTCAACCCTCGGAATGCAACAGCTGGCACACTCAAACAACTCAACCCGTCAATCGTTGGCAAAAGGCGTCTTAAGTTCATCGCCCATGGTCGTGGGTTGGTTACCCCATACATCTGTGATTGCCATAGCCACTTCCTTGAAATCCTGCGTTCGTTCGGAGTACCGGTCAGCCCGCTTGCCAAAACAGCTAAAAGTATCAACGACGCATGGCAGTACATCGAAAAGTTCGGTACGCAGCGGAAAAATGTCGGCTATGGTGTCGATGGTGTCGTAATCAAAGTTGATCAATACGACCTCCAGGAACAACTTGGCTACACCTCCAAGACGCCCCGCTGGTGCATTGCCTACAAGTATGCAGCCGAGCAAGCAATCACCAGACTTTTAGCCGTCGATTGGCAAGTTGGTAAAACCGGAAAACTGACACCTCGGGCGACCATGGAACCTGTGTTCGTTGCCGGCACAACTGTCAAGCACGCCACCTTGCACAACGCTGACGAGATTGAAAGGAAAAATCTTCGCATCGGCGACACGGTGGTCATCGAAAAGGCTGGCGAAATCATCCCCCAAGTCATCAAAGTCATTAAAGAACAACGCCCCAAACGAACCATCGCCATCAAGCCACCCACATCATGCCCAAGTTGCAGTGAACCAGTAATCCAAGAAGAAGGTGAAGTGGCCCACCGATGCATGAACCCTCAATGTCCTGACCAGATCCACGAGCGACTCATCTGGTTTGCGGCACGTGGCCAGATGGATATTGATGGACTGGGAGAAAAGATGGTCCACCAGTTGGCTGATGCCGGGTTTCTTAACTCCTACGGTGACATCTACCGCCTCAAGAACCACCGGGAAAAACTCCTACAACTAGACCGAATGGGTGAAACCAAGGTGGCCAATCTTCTCGATGCCATTGAAGCATCAAAAACACGTGGTCTTCAACGCATCTTGGGCGGCTTGGGCATCCGACACCTAGGTAGCCGTGCGGCGCAGATCATTGCACAGTATTTTGGTTCAATCGACAAACTTACACAGGCCACACGGCAGGAGATTGAAGAATTCGAGGTCGATGGCAATAGATCGGGTATCGGTACCGAAATCGCCAAATCACTACACGGCTTTCTCCAGAGCAGAGCCGGCATTCAAATCATCAATGAGCTACGGGCCGAGGACCTGAATCTAACCGCTCCCCAACAACATTCCCAAACACCATCAGACTCACCGTTTGCTGGCAAGACCATTGTGATTACCGGCACACTCAAAGATTATGATCGCAAAGATCTTACGGCCAAACTTCAGTCGATGGGGGCCAATATCACGAGTAGTGTCTCAAGGAAAACTGATTTTCTCATCACCGGCGAAAGTCCAGGCAGCAAGTATGACAAAGCCACACAAATTGGCATTGAAATTTGGAGTGAGGAAAGGCTCAAGCAGGCCCTGGTACAACTGGGCTAAGCTTTAATACTTTTGGTCTTTGAACGCTTCTCATAGTCTCAACCCACTCTCCATAGTTTCTTGCGCTCTTGCGTCCAGTGATGCCACTGGTCATTGAAGACATGTTTGACGGCACGCACTATTTTATTGTGTTTTTGGTCAGTGTATCGAGGCTCACGGTCAGGGGAGTAATTCCAGCCTATCGCACGGCGCGGGCCAACGCTCGTCTTGACGCCCGTTGCGTGCCAGCAGCTAGGTGACCACACCAACGTCCAGCGCGGATCGAGGATCACTTCGAGTTCGTCAGGATGCTTGGCGTATAGCTGCTTGGGGGCGGGAGCCTTGTCATGGCGGCCGGTCGCCAGTTCGAACTGCGTCAGTTCAAGTTGGACTTCTTCATGTGACCGGCAGTCTGATCCGGGCAAGAAGCGTAGTGGGGCATTGGGTTGATCGTGGCGATCCAAAGCCGTGCGAAAGGAAACTTGGCGGCAGTTAGCGCCGTCACA
>CAUZIY010000029.1:0-27666 GCA_963579995.1 Phycisphaerae bacterium | reverse complement strand
TAAGGCGACCTATAGCCGTCTTGGTGTGTTGCTGACTGATGTCGACATTCGGGGCGAGAGCTTCTACAACGATCAATTACCTCAACTTGTTGAGTTGTTTGACAATGCTGGACTCCTTGTCGAGAGCAATGGTGCCCAATGCATATTTCCTGAAGGGTTCTATGATCGGGATGACAAACCCCTTCCCCTGATCGTCAGGAAATCTGATGGCGGTTTTCCCTATGCCGCCACTGATCTGGCAGCGCTATGGTTTCGGATTAAGGAGCTTCATGCGGATCGAATTGTATACCTTGTTGATACACGTCAAAAGCAACACTTTGAAATGGTATTTACTGCTTTGCGGAGTCACCCACAGTGGGTGAAGGCTGATGTACGCTTAGAGCATGTCATGTTTGGAACCGTACTCGGTCCCGATCGAAAGCCATTTAAGACGCGAGAGGGAGGAACAGTGAAGTTGGACAGACTTCTCGAAGAAGCCGAGCATCGCGCTGCGGAGGTGATTGATCAGAAAAACCCGCAGTTGTCAGTGGCGGAACGGACAAAGATTGCCCATGCGGTTGGTATTGGGGCCTTGAAATATGCTGACCTGTCAAGTGACCGGATCAAGGACTACGTATTCGACTGGCAGCGTATGCTGGCACTGAATGGCAATACCGCGCCCTATCTACAGAATGCCTATGTCCGAATCCGTTCAATCTTTCGTAAGGCTGCATCCCAGGATGCGCATGTGGGTGCAGCGGTCCAAATCAGCCATCCCGCTGAACGTGCACTGGGGATTAAGATTCTACAACTGCCGGCGGTCATCGAATCGGTGGCTGATAGTCTTGAGCCACACCGCCTGTGTACCTACCTGTACGACTTGGCCTCGCTGTTTCACCAGTTCTATGAAAAGTGTCCGGTACTTGGCTGCAACAACGAGTCATTGCAGACCAGTCGCCTGGTTTTGTGTGACATCGTCGCCCGGACACTCAAGCATGGCCTGAATCTTCTGGGTATCGATGTGGTTGAACGGATGTGATGGGGATTCGTTTATTTCTGGTTGCTGATCGCATCAACTGCAACTGAAGCCGTAAACTGGTGAGGCCAACGTACAGAAATCCACCCGCAAAGAGCAAGAGGAAGGGGAACCCTACCACTGCATTATGAATACTAAGAACCAACCACGCGGATATGAGGGTGTAAATCCCCAGTGCAATCTCTAAAAACGGCATCCATAGCTTGATAGACGTCATTGGGATCATGGACTGGCGTTGAACGGATTGCCTGTCGCTGTTGTATTTTGGGGTGCGAATGAATGGCGACTCAAATCCGATCAACGCCTCAATAATTGCGCGAGTGTTATTAACCGAAATTCCAATACCCAATGCCATAAGCATTGGAATTTGCATGATTGTTGCCAGCGCGGATCGGCCCTGTGCACGCTGGCTCATCGTGTAAAAGACGCCAACTGAAAGTGTTCCCAACGCAAACGAAAAAACGGTTAAAACAATGGCCATGGGGGTGCCTTGCTCAAATGGCTGTGCATTGACGTAGATAGTTGGCAGAAAAAGCAGTGCCATTAGGGTCATAAACAGGTAAACCATTGGACACGTCAGGTGGAAAAAAGCTTCGACTTTGATGCGGCGTGGTACGGTCCGGGGACTTGCCCTGAGCAGCGTTGGAAGCAATTTGCGTGCGGTCTGGATTGAGCCCTTGGTCCATCGATGCTGTTGGGCTTTGAAGGCATTTATTTCCGGTGGAAGTTCCGCCGGACAAGTCACATTGGGTAGATAGACGAATTTCCAGCCCGCGAGCTGGCTGCGGTAAGAAAGATCCACGTCCTCCGTCAAGGTGTCATGCTGCCACCCGCCCGCCGTCTCGATCGCTTCGCGACGCCATAAGCCTGCCGTTCCATTGAAGTTGATCCAACAGCTGGATCGATTTCGTGCCGTGTGCTCGACGACAAAGTGACCATCAAGAAAGATAGCCTGCATTCGTGTAAGGATAGAATCCGTTCGGTTCAGATGATCCCAACGTGTTTGGACCATACCGATCGATGGGTCGGCAAGGTAGTGGATGGTCTGTTTGAGGAACTGGGGTGGAGGCACAAAATCCGCGTCAAACACAGCAATGAAACGTCCAGTTGCGCTTCTCAATGCTTCACCAAGGGCACCGGCCTTAAAACCCTTGCGGTTTTCCCGATGCTGAAATTCGATGTTGATACCCCGGTTGGCCCAATATCCACAACGCTGCTGAGCAATCTCAGCACAAGAATCTGTGGAATCATCAAGCACTTGTACCTGGAGGCGATCTTTGGGGTAGTGAAGCTGGCAGGTCGCGTCGATGACCCTTGCCGCCACGTTGGCCTCGTTGAACATGGGCAGTTGCACCGTAATGGTCGGTAGGGTGTCAAAATGTTTGGGAGGGGGCTGTGGGTGGACGCCATGACGGCAAAAGCGCCATACCAGCCAGTACCTGTGGGTCCCGTAAAGGGTAATGAGTGCAAGCATTGACAGGTAGGCCACCATGATCGGCCAGCGAATGGTTGGCTGGTTGTACCAGGTTGTATTCGCTGCAAGGATTAATAGCTGTGGCATCATCTTGCCAATTCAGTCAAAAAAGCGAACTAAAAGGATATCGATCTGATGAGATCACGACCCACCAGTATGCATGCAGTCAGCGGCAAAGTATCGCCTTGGGGTTTTCATGCAAGTTCCTGTGAACCAGCAGGATCTCATTACGATCTAAGCTGATCCGATGTGGGCCAAATCACATGCGGTTATCTGGCGTGACACCCAAAATGGTGAGCATATTTTCATGGTTTTGTGTATAAAATATTTAATTTAAACATGTTGTATCATTTCCAGGGGGGCTTTGCGGCCAAAGGGATCCTTGGGATTTTTTGTAGTACCTCAAGGTCACTTCATGGCTTGTCCGATAAATGCCATGGACGTAAAAGTTGCAGCAGAAGTTAAGGTGACCATCCGATAAACCAACCATATGACCATTAAACCCCAATTACCACCCACGTGTTCGCCAGTTCAACAAGGGGCATGGTGTCTGGTTTGGAAACTACCAATCCTTATGTTTGCCATTGTCATTATCAGCCAGGGTGGATGTTCCCTGGGATACAACGGGCAGTCGCTTATTAGTTCACAAGACCGTCAGACGCTGATTGAATATAAACAATTCATCGCTCAGCAAGAGGCCAAGCGCGAGCGTTTGGTCAAACAAGAGCAGATCCGTTCCCAGCGGGCCAACTTTACTACACCCAGTCAGCAGGCACAGGCAGTCGATCTTGAGCAGTCAAAGGCCACGGGTCCATCACGAACCGACTCGCAGATGTTTGGGACGGCAACTGGCTCACGTCAACGTGACGCCCGGTTTTTCTTTGGACAGGTTTCATCTAATCCGCATGGGGTTTCAACTCCAATGGATGGTTTTAGCACCGTCCAGAAAATCAGCTTCGCCACCGAAGGTGCAGATTTCGATCATGACCTAGATCGCAGTGGTAAGTGGGTGGTATTCGCGTCAACACGTCACCGCAACATATCCGACCTGTATGTAAAGTCGACACACGGCTCGACGGTTCGTCAGTTGACAGACGATTCAGGCCGCGAGCAGACACCAGCATTCAGTCCCGATGGCAAGTGGGTTGCTTATGCCTCGGATCAGGCTGGGAATTGGGACATTTACCTGGTACCCACGGCAGGTGGTGTCTCCCGGCAGCTAACCAATTCTTTGAACGATGAGATCCATCCGAGTTTCTCTCCCGATGGCAAGCAACTGGTCTTTTGTTCATCTGGATTGCGTTCCGGCCAATGGGAGTTGGTGGTCATCAGTCTCGATTCTTCCAGTGTGCAGAAGTTTATAGGTCATGGTCTGTTTCCCAAATGGTCTCCAGTGGAAGACCGCATCGTTTACCAACGGCCGCGGGAGATGGGGTCACATTATTTTGGGATCTGGACACTTGAGTTGGAAAATGGAGAAGGACGCCGTCCAACCCAGATTGCAGCTAGTACCAATGCCGCCGCGATTACACCAAGTTGGAGTCCAGACGGCAGATCAATTGTTTTCTGCACGATCGTCAACCCCGAATCCGATTTACAAAAGGGCGAGCCGTTGCAGTCCAATATTTGGATTATCGGTGCCGACGGTACCGGTCGCACTAATCTGACGCACAGTCGGTATGCCAATGTTCAGCCTATTTGGGCCAGTGATGGAACGATCTATTTTGGATCTGATCGGGGGCGAAACGGAATGGAAAATATCTGGGCCATCCGCACGGAGGCGGTTACGAAAATGGTCCAGACTAAAACGCAATCGACGCTGACAGCTAAAGCGTCGCAGGCACCGTAGGGCCCCTTGGCGGGGTGTTGGGCGTTTGATCGTAGCCAGGAGACTGGTTGCGATGCCAGACGCCAGATTCGTTCGTTAGATGAGCGGAGGCTCATCGAAATAAACTGTTGGCAGGATGCCATGACAAGTAAACAGGTCATGCTGATCGTTGCAGTGCTGTTGATTAGCGGCTGCCAATGGTTACAGCAGGGAACCGAGCCGCCAGCTCGCCCCTATGAGCGACGGCACGTGCTGGCCATTACGCCCCTTGTCAATGAGAGTGGCAACTCAAGTGCCAATGGGCTTGTTCTGGCGGACCATTTCGCACGCCAGTTAGAAAACGTTCCCAATGTCGATGTGTTGCCGGTTAATCGCACGCTTGAAGCCATGGACGCTTTGGGATTGCATCGCGTGAATAGCTACACGGCCGCGATGCGAATCAGCCAAACACTGGGTGTGGACGGTTTGGTAGTGGGGTCGATTATGGGTTACGACCCTTATGATCCTCCCAAAATTGCCTTGGCCATTGAGCTGTATTCAAATCCTGGTAGTGAACGCCCGGTCGCCAGTCTCGATATTCGGCAGTTGCGGAAGACCGCGTCAGGCCAAGCTTCCGTATCGGAAGTTTCGTCCTTGTCTGGCGAAACAGGGCCAGTCAATATTGTCAGCCACTTTTTTGATGCCGCCGATCCCCAGGTGCGTAACGCTTTGCGGCGTTATGCCCAAAGACACGGAGTTGACAAGATTGAATACGGGTGGCCTCGACACCTAGCCGGGTTGCCGAGGTCCCATGAAACAACAGTTCACCTGTACCGAATCAATATGGACCTGTTTAGCCAGTTCGTCTGTCAACAGATGAGTTGGCAATTAATGCAGGCCGAGTCGCAACGTCGAGCGTCGCGTCAGGTCGTGCACGCTGGCCCGTCGCCCTGACCGGTATGTACTGTACCGCTCCGGTCGAATTGGTTGGTCCGGAGCATGCAATGGAACAAGCTGATCACCCGTTCGATATGGCTGGCGAACCCAGTCCTGAATCGCGTGAATCAAGTTGTCAGGTGATGCTTGTCAAACATGGTCAGCGGTACGTGTTTCGGTACGCACCTGGCGAAGAATTGAAGTTAATGAAAGGCTTGGCCGATATGGCTCGCGACCCGCATTGTGACCTTGACTGGTTCGATGCGGCGGTACTGAGTCATCAAATGGGTCAAGGTATTGGGCAAAAGTTAGATCAGATTTCAAAACACTGAGCCGCCGAAAAAGGCAATTGGCAAGCAAAAGGAATGTTATACATGGCTAACCAGATCCCGCTCATCGAGCAATTTGTGAATTATCTACGTTTCGAACGGCACTTTAGCCCTTACACCACTCGTTGCTATGAGGCGGATCTACGCCAATATGTCGAGTTCTTTGAAAGTGCTAAGAGTCACGGCGATGTTGAGTCAGCCAATAATCTTGCAATCACTTCCGAGGAGGTGGCCGGTCCGAACGGTGGTCAGGTACAGTCGGTTGAGCAGCGGATCACTGGGGCTGATGCCATGGTTATTCGCCGATTCCTGGCTCACCTTGAAAGCTTTGGCTATAGCCCTGCGACAACGGCCCGTAAGATTGCAACCCTTCGCAGCTTTTATAAATGGCTTGTCAAACGCGGCTTGGCACCAGACAATCCAATGCTGCTGATCCGAACACCCAAGCAAACCAAACGCTTGCCAAAAGCTATAAGTGTTGAGCAGATCGACAAGTTGTTATCCATGCCTGACAATCGCGATACGCTTGGATCACGTGACCGGGCACTTCTTGAGACGCTCTACTCCACAGGTGTGCGGGTTAGCGAACTAGTGGATTTAAACCGAAGTGATCTCGATCTTGAGGGCCAAACACTACGGATCAGGGGAAAGGGTAAACGAGAGCGTGTCGTACCGTTGGGTTCCCATGCAATGGCGGCCATTCGCCATTACATGACCGTGCTGGAGCCTGATCCCCGATTCAAAGCTCTTCGTGATATGATTGGCAGCGAAACCGGAGTGGCCTTTTTTATCAACAAGAACGGGAAACGACTTTCTAGCCGTTCGGTACGACGCAAGTTGACTAAATATCTGGTTATGGCCGGACTTGATACTTCCATCAGTCCACATACCCTGCGTCACAGCTTTGCGACTCATTTACTGGATAATGGTGCGGATCTGAGAAGTGTTCAAGAGTTGCTTGGTCATCAGTCGCTATCTACAACCCAGATCTACACCCATCTGTCATCAATGCGATTACGTAATTCTTACGAACAGGCTCACCCTCGGGCGGTTTAAGCTGTCTGGATTAAGGATCATTGAGGCACGACCTCGTTGGCTTGCGGCGTACCTGAGGCAGATTACATGTAACCTGCTTCTTACGACGTTGTCGTCGTTGGGGGCCATGGTCTAACCTGTGTCCCATGTCAACACCGCAGCATGACGACATCGTCGATGTTCGTTCAGATCATAGGCGAGGTTTTCTTATATGTTTTGGGGGATTTGCCATTTCTGGCATTTTCCTGGCACTCTGTTACCCAGAACCTGGATGGAGTGGCCTGGCATACATCGCTTTGGTGTCCGCGGCATTTGTTTCCGTGTCATGTCTGAAAGTGCGAGATCTAATTTGGGCGAGTTATCTCGTTGCAGTTGTCTGGTGGCTTGTGATGGCACGTTGGCTTATTCCTGTGACCGGCGGAGGATATGTGGCTCTGAGCCTTTATCTGGCGGCATTCTGGCCTGCCACTTTTTTCGTGCAGCGGCTTTTGTATCGCCGTCTGGGGATCCCGGTCACTTTGGCATTACCCATGGCGTGGACAGTATTTGAATTCATTAGGGGGGTGATTCCGGCGGGAGGATTCGGTTGGTTTGGCCTTGGTCATAGTCAAGCTGCATTCATGCCGGGCCGCGATTCTGTGGTGATCATTCAAATTGCTGACCTGTTCGGCGACCATGGCGTAAGCTTCCTAGTGGCCATGACCAATGGTCTGCTTGTCGACGTGGGACTGTTTTTTAAGGCATCCAATCCGCAGATTTCGCCGACAGCGAAGCCATCGATGCGGGTGCTATTGACTCTATTCGGGGTATGGGTCGCGGTATTTTCTGGCACCATTGGCTACGGCTGGTTCCGCATTTGTCAGTCAATTCAGGATCAACCGATACTGTGTGTTGGGGTCGTGCAAACTGGAGTTCCCCAGTCAAATAAAGACAGCCCATCAATCGAACAATTGCAACGTGATTGGAATCGGCTGATCGAACTGACCCGGCAAGTAGCCGGACAGGAACCGAAGCCGGATTTGATTGTGTGGCCGGAGACGGTGGTGCCAGCGCCCTTGAATGCTCAGGCAGTTGAGATCCTGGGCAGTTCAACATCAACGCACGAGCAATGGTCCGCTTCCTTACATACGCAAATCTCAACAATAGGGCGTGAACTTGGTGTATTTATTCTTGCTGGTGCTCCCACGGTATTACCAGGTCGTCCAGTTCGACGGCATAATTCTGCCTATCTGTACGATCCAGAAGGTCGTCAGGTGCTCGATCGCTACGACAAAATACATCGTGTGCCGTTTGGTGAGTATATCCCCTGGGTGGATCAGTGGCCCAAGCTGAAACACCTGTTCATCAAATATCTTACGCCTTATGAAACGGATTACACCCTTTCGGCGGGCAATCGTCTGACGACGTTCCAGATCATGCTCCCGATAGATGGTAATACGCATGAAGTGCCACAGGTTACGCCATTGCGCCTGGCGACACCCATCTGCTTTGAAGATGCTGTACCACGGGTCTGCCGTCGTCTTTCTTACGATACACTGGGTCGTAAGAAAGCAGATATCCTGATCAATCTCGCCAATGATGCTTGGTTCAGTGGTTATCAGCGATCACAGCATCTGCAGATTTCCGTCTTCCGCAGTATCGAAAATCGGGTGCCAACAGCGCGAAGTGTTAACATGGGTATTAGTGGGTTTATCACTTCCACTGGGCAAGTGGATATGATTCTGCCACGAAGTTGTCCCCGTTGGGCAAGTCCTGACCACCATGAACAACACGCTGAGATTTCCGAAATCTGCCCCAGCGACGGATTTCTGGTCCATAACCTGCAAATCGACCCTCGCCAAACGTTATTTGGTTGGATCGGGCATATACCTGTGGCGTCTCTTGCTGCCCTGACTGGGATTTTGACCCTTATCGCCTTATTTATCCGAAAGACAGCCCATAGTGTCGGATATTGACTGGCGATAAATGAGTTGTAACGAGGTGATGCGATGATAAATACACTGTCATCAAAACCCAGTGACTTGGTGATTTTGCTTTGTTTGGCCATCATGATGGGCAGTTGCACAACTGTCCCCCAAGCTTCTGAAGTTCCCACCACTGCACGACCGGTGCCGCGGAAGCATTTGAATCACCGGGATATACGCGAACGTGCGATCGAACAGGTTATCGCCAGCTTGGCCAGTCAAGATCCGTTTATCCGGGCTAATGCGGTTGAAACCTCCCAGTATCTGCCGGACCGGGTTGGTCACATGGTGCAATTGGCACTTGAAGATAAATCCGAGGCTGTGCGGTTCGCCGCCGCTGCCATCATTGGCAAGCAAAGGCTCAAGGATCTGGTCCGCCCGGTACGCCGCCTGTTAAATGATCCTTCTATGTCAGTCTATGCATCAGCTTTATTTGCTCTTAGGCGATGCGGTGATCCGGTAGATATCAGTCCAATGGCACAGCTGATGCAACAGCCTGATGCGACGTTAAGGGGGAATGTGGCCATGCTCCTCGGATTGCTTGAGGAGCCAAGTGCAATTCCTATCCTCAAAAATGGGAGCAAATGGCTCGGGGATTATCAGATCAGTGATGCTCAGGCAAGTCTAATTCGACTTCAGATTGCTGAAGCTATGGTTATACTTGGTGATGAGTCTGGACTCGAAGCGATCCGAGCAATGGCATATTCGACCAACGATGAGGTGCGTATTCTGGCTGTACAGGCGTTGGGGCGGGTCCGAGACCGTAAATTTGAACCTGCACTGCATTCGATACTTAATCACAACCCGATTGAGTTACGTTTGGCTGCTGCGGGTTCTCTTGCACAACTGGGGGACTCAGCCGGACTAAAAATCCTGCTGGCTGGCAGCAGGTTTAGCCTGGACCCCGTTCGGTCACAGGCTGCAGTAGCATTGGGTTATATTGCCCATCCTGTGGCTGTGCAGGCCCGAGTTGATCTGCTCACAGATCCGTCTGAGCAGGTCCGCCTCAGTGCGGCGGCTGCTATCCTGCAAGGTGGTCAACTGGATTCCACCAAACTGGCTGCGACGGAGGAACATTAGGCTGGTCCGGCAATCCCTATGCGACTGTTTCCTAGTTGTCCCACCGCCTGGCGGACTCAAATTCAGCTACTATCTTCAAGTCACATTCTGATGTGCGGTGTCGGTGTGCCCAGGTTGACAAACGCCTTATACAACAGTACATAATACTGTTATCCTCAACTATGAGGGACGCTTGCCAATGTGAGCGGATCAACCTCCTCCACCATCGTAAGCTGTTGAGAGGACATCACCTTGAGTGTGTTAACTAAAGTCTTTGTTGTGATGGTCGCCATCTGTTCGGTCATCTTGGTTTCCGTGACGGTCACCTTTGTCGCAAACGTTGAGAACTGGCGACAGAGTTACCAGCAGGTCGATGGCGAACTCAAGTTGGCGAAGGCGCGTGCTCAAACAGCACAGGCTGAAGTGCAAGCTCATCTTAGCCAGACAAGCGAACAGTTTGTCCTACTGAAGAATGAGACCGCCAAACTCCGTTCTGAACTGGAGCAGGCGTTAAGGCAGAATGCGGAATACGAGTCGACACTTACCTCAATGGAAGCGGAAAAAAGTCGATTGAATGCATCGGTAACTCATCTGACGGCGGCAAGCAAGACCCTCACCGATATCTCAGATCGTCAAGGTTCAGAACTGGGTAATATCCGAGATTCCTTTGATATCGCCAAGACCAATCTGATCCAGACGGCGGACCTTTACAGTGAAAGTGCAACGCGGGTGGAGATTCTTGAACGGGATCTTCGTCATAAGCAGGAGCAACTTGCTGCACTGGTTCAGGAAAATGAGCAACTCGCCAGTGTCTTGCAAAAACATAACATTACCGCAGACGCACCATCGGAAGTGCCCGCATTCGAACCTGATTTCGCAATTAGCGGAACGGTCACCCAGGTCCGCCAGAGCGATGACCAGCAGGATACCTTCGTACAGATTAATGTGGGCCAGAACGATGGTGTTGAAGAGAACATGAAGTTCATGGTACACCGGGATGCCCAGTTTCTAGGCACCTTGCAAGTTAATCTTGTAGATGCTCGTGCGTCATCAGGGCGAATTACGCTGGATACCGGCGAACAGATTCTTGCCGGCGACCAGATCTTGTCGGGACCGGAGCGATAACCGGGTGCGAACGGTATTGGAGTGCTGTAGTTAGGCCAAGGAAGTGGAACCATGACTCAGATGGGCGTTAATCCGATTGGTCCGGGTCGTAGCAAGGCAACGCATAACATCTATACGGTTCTGATGTTCATCGCTTTGGCCGCAATCTTTTTTGGGATTGCCTTTATATGGATTCGCAGCTCACAGCTGTTCGATAGCCCGCACCCATTTGAGCTTAAGTCGGTGAGCACCGCTATCCATCAGTTTGTTCGAACCCTGGTTTAGAGCTCCGGCATTTTCAGTATGGTGCTGGATAGCTAGGCCACCATCAAGAATCAGAACCGCCACGTTGGCTGCGGCGCAATCGATAAACTTATATGCTATATGCAACCGTCTGGGGCCACTTGGCGACCGCATCAATGGTATCCTCGTGATACCTCAAGGCCAGCCAGACGAGACAGGGGTAGCTACCGTTGTTTCTTGACAACCTTCTTAGTTGGTTCAGCGTCGATATGGGTATCGACTTGGGCACATGCAATACGCTGGTATGCGTACGTGGTGAAGGGATTGTTCTCAATGAACCAAGTGTGGTTGCAGTTAAGAAGGGGACGAATCACGTCTTGCAGAATGGTAATGCAGTGGGATGGGTGGCGAAGGAAATGCTCGGTAAGACACCAGGATCAATTACTGCCATTCGTCCACTTAAAGACGGGGTGATCAGCGACTTTGAAATCACAGAGGCCATGCTCGGCTACTTCATTCGCAAGGTCAATGGTCGCCGGCCCATGGTTAAGCCCCGCGTAGTGATTGCGGTTCCCAGCGGTATTACCGCGGTCGAAAAGCGAGCGGTACTTGAATCGGCCGAACGTGCGGGATCGCGACGTGTCTATCTCGTTGAAGAACCCATGGCCGCAGGTATTGGGGCCAATTTGCCGATTGTCGAGGCAACAGCTTCCATGATTGTTGATATTGGTGGCGGTACAACAGAAGTGGCCATCATGAGCCTTGCCGATATTGCTCAGTGCGAATCCATTCGGGTTGCAGGTGATGATATGGATGAAGCCATCATCACCCATATGAAAAAAGCATACAACCTGATGATCGGTGAGCAGATGGCTGAACGAGTTAAAATCGAAATTGGTTCGGCCTCGAGTGACGAAGAGGAGCGGACGATGGATGTCCGAGGTCGGGACATGATCTCTGGGCTTCCTCGCAAGACCGTAATTACAAGCGAAGAGATTCGACAGGCGTTGCAGGAGCCGCTTTCAGGCATCATCGAAACGGTGATCCGAACACTTGAGCGGGCACAGCCTGAACTGGCAGCGGACCTTGTGGATAATGGTATTGTGTTAGCCGGTGGTGGGGCCATGTTGCGAGGCATAGAATCAGTCATTTCCCAAGCTACCGGTTTAGACGTACGAATTGCTGACGATCCAATCACCTGCGTTGCCCGCGGTACCAGTATCTATCTGGAGCACCTGGAAGAATGGAAGCAAACCATGGACAGCGACTTGGATGATTAACACCACTGACTGATCTTTGTGGATCTGCCATTCCATATCCAATAACAAGAGTTGGACCCAGCATTCTTACTCGTCATTTCGCAGGTTTCATCATGATTTGCCTATGAATTACTGGCGGACCAATCCCAAACGCGTATTGGTTGCCATCGTGGCGTTACTGTTTCTCTGTAGCATGATGCCATCATCTGCCGCTGATTGGATCTGGAGTATGCCACACGATCCTTTTATGGCGGTAATCTCACCCCTGACTAAACAACTACACAGGCTGTCGATTTCCATTCGTCCACCACATGACAAGGGATTTTCGATTGATTCAGATCTGATCAAGGAACGCGATGAACTCTATTCGCACAATCTGATTCTGCAACAACAGTTGGAACGGGCTAACGACAGGATCTCCCAACTTAGTGCTGTCCGCAAAAAGCCCGCACTTGGCCAGTATACCGGGTTACTTTTTGCATCCGTAGTCTATACAAACGCCAACTTGCCACACTCAACCCTGACGATTGACAAGGGCTCCTTTCACGGCGTTGCTGCTGGGCAGGCTGTTGTATTGAGAGAATCTCTGATTGGTCGAGTGAGTCATGTTGGACACAATGCAGCCACCGTGACGTTGATCACCCAGCCGAAAACACACCTGGATGTTCATCTTGTACCTGGTGAATCGACAACAGGTAAGCCGGTTACCGTGACCCAGGTTCTGTTTGATGAGGATGTCAATGCATTTGTGACCATCGTGGATGCATCTGAACACAACAGCATCCAGATTGGCCATACGGCCATTCTGGTTGACGTTCGTTGGCCCCGGCAAGCGCAGAAATTTATGATCGGTTATGTAGTCAGTATGGAGCCACAGCCAGACCACCCCCTGTTGCAGACGCGGGTGGTGATCAAACCAGTTGTCGACATGAACCGGCTAGCCGAGGTTCTTGTGGTGATCAATTCGATATTAGAGTAGTTTTGTTTGCTTCGCGTTCGCTTTCGGACTTGCCTATGCGTTACGTCATATTTTCCTTGACCCTATTTGTGCTACTCACCTTAGAGCTGGGTCTTAAACAGCTGTTGATTATTCCGCGCGATGGTGGTGTTACACCCAGTTTCACATTGATCCTGATGGTTTATATCGCTGTATCAGCGCCACGGTTGACCGTTATCTGGGCAGCCTTGGTGATTGGTTTGTGTATTGATTTGATCAATCCATTACCATTTGTTAATGATCGTGGGGTCATTTCAGTGCCGCTGATTGGGCCGAGCAGTCTCGGCTTCTTGGCGGGTGCAATCGTTGTCCTGGAACTGCGAAGCCTTGTGTTTCGCCAATCTCCAACTGCAATAGGGGTTTTGGTCATTATGTCTGGACTTATCTGTCACTTGGTGGCCGTTGCAGTATTAACGCTGCGAGGCATCTCATGGCTACCGACAGATGCTATTGCCCATTGGGACATTAGCGGCCAGTTGGTCCGCCGGTTTTTTGAATTGATCTATTCATCTTTGATGAGCCTGCCGGTGGGCTTTCTATTGTTGAAGTTGGATCCACTTTTTGGATATGGTCTGCCAGTACGGACAGCGAGATCAGGGACAACCTAATGGACAATGAAGCCAAGGAACATGAAACGGACATTTGGCATCCACCTCGTGGTGTCAAGTCGAAAATAATCGCGTGGTTGCTTTTGTTCGTCGTGGCTGCGGGATGTTTACTGATGATTCTTGCTGTTATAAATGCGGCCGGCACATTACGCTAATCACCGTATCCATTAGGATTCGCCTGAAACCATTTCCAAGCCGTTTGGACAATGGCATCGATGTCGGTGAAACGTGGGTTCCAGTCGAGTTCTCCTTTAATCTTGGATGCATCAGCATAGAGTTGAGGTGCATCACCGGCACGACGCGAGCCGATCCTGTACGGGATATCCACTCCGCAGATTCTTTTGGCTGCATCCAGGACCTGTTTTACGCTATAGCCCTTGCCAATCCCCAAGTTGTAGAAACGCTGGTCACCATCCCTTAAGGCGGTCATTCCAGCGATATGCGCTTGCGCCAAGTCTTCAACATGAATGTAATCTCGGATACAAGTGCCGTCTGGCGTATTGTAGTCATCACCAAATATGATCATTTCGTTGTCTGGTTCCTTACCGATAGCAGCAAGCAATAGATTTGGGATCAAATGTGTTTCGGGCCTATGGTCCTCACCAAGAGACCCATCTTCGGCGCAGCCTGCAACATTGAAATATCGTAGGAACGCGTATGCAAAGCCATCATGTGCATGTGCATAATCACGGATCAGCTGTTCGCTGATGAACTTTGTCCAACCATATGGACTGATCGGTTGCTGGGGCAGATTTTCGGTCAGTGGTATCGTCTTGGGCTCACCGTACGTGGTGCATGACGAACTGAAAACAATTCGGCGTACGCCGACTGTCTCCATGGCTTGCAGGAGGCTCAATGTGCCGCCCACATTGACACGGTAGTAAGTTAGTGGTTGCTCTACTGATTCACCCACGTAGGCCAATGCCGCAAAGTGCATCACGCATTCAATCTTATGAAGTGAAAGTAATTCGCAAACATCATTTGTTTGATTCAGATCGAGTTTTGAAAATGTGACCTCCAAGGGTACTGCTTGTTGATGGCCGCGATATAGATTATCCATCACCACCACATTGTGGCCGGCACGATGAAGAGCCTGGGCCGCATGCGATCCGATGTAACCTGCACCACCAGTAACCAGTACATTCATATACTCAATCTCATTGGTCTTCTGGTTACGGATCCATCCTTGGGTTCGCTTGTTTTGGATACCACTTCTTTAAGCTCCGGCCGCACGAGATTATTTTCTTATTCGGTTCGCAGCGTACGATCCCGTCCCAATACTGCAACTGCATACGTCAAGATCAATCCCCCAATAATAACCCCAACGGATATCGCTATCTGTCGGTTATTCGGGTCAAAATACCGGGTTGGAAAATCCTCACGTGCTATCACCTTCCCCGTCGTTTGCATGACCAGTTGTTCGCCAATCTTTTCTACAACATCACCCTTGAATACGGCACCCACTTGTGGAGGAACTCCGTCTTGAAAGGGGTACAGTCCCACAACTGCGCCTATCAATAACCCAAGCAAGGCTCCAAGCGTAGCCTTCTCGTACCGGGTCAGGAGGAGACGCAATATGTTGCTGACCACTGCAATGCCGATCAATACCCCTATGCCAACGGGCAGCACCACGTGAAGGGTTGGTTGTATGGCTGCCGCGAGATCATGTGCTTTGATGGCCTGCTTCATTGCATCCAGACCCGTTAACAGGGGTACATAGGCACCTAGAACGAGGAGCAGGTAGCCTCCGCTTACACCAGGCAAGATCATGGCGCTGGCACCGGCTACCCCTGCGACGAACATCATGACCAAGCCGCCTTCACTTGCACCACTATCATTGCCTCGGCTCTGTGCCAAAACCAGTGTTATCATCGCAATCAATCCCACTGCCGCACTCACCCACACACTAAAACTGTGTGTGCCAATTAACTTCCACACCACGGGTATGCCGCCAAGAGTCAAACCGATGAATAAACTGTACATAATCCAGCGATGTTCAATGACCAGCGTTTTGACGGGGCCGGCAAATGAAAGAACTGCGACCCCTGCGGTGATCGCCACGGTCATCAACAAGACCAGGGACTGAATCCGAAATCGAAGTGTTGTGATTTCGGCTACTGCTCGAATGAATCGTGGGTAGACACCTGCCGCCAGTAACATGGTTCCGCCACTGATGCCAGGTACTAGGTTGGCAAGTCCCATTAATACACCTCCAAAGCTACCGCGAACAATAAGTTGAGGTAACGGCAAGTAACCGTCTGGTAGGTGACTATCTTTTGGGGAGGGACTTGTGCCAGTCATGCCATATTTATCGGGCACGTTGGCCTATAAGGCCAGTTTATCAATGAGGCCTATGGTGGTCGGTATCGGTTAATATCCAATAAGGTCTGATCACGTATATGTCCGCCACGGCCGGAACTCCACCCTAGGACCCTTTCACCTCATCTAGGATTCGAAGCAAATTGAGACCGATGATCTGTTCGCAGTCCTGCTTGCTGAAGAACGGCATCTTGTAGAAAAGATTGTAAGTTTGGGGGAAGGTCACCCAATCAAGACAGGGCGTATAGTCTGAACCCCATAGTAATCTTTCAACACCAAAAGCATCTGCCAGGACTTGCACATAGGGCCAAGCGGCCATGTGTGGGTAATCGTGTCGTGGTTCGGTTATGCCGTAAAAACCACTGAGTTTCACTTGCACACCCGGATACTTGCTCAAAGCAGTGACTTTTGACAAAGCTGTGGATGCTTGATCGGGACTGGGTGGGCTACTGGCCCTTGGAGGAGAACCCATATGACCAATGACCAGACGGAGTGATCGATGCCGGTCAAGAATTGGATTCCACGCACTCCAATCTCCGCCCTTGACAACCACGCTGATCAACCAATGCCGCTCAGCCAGCCAAGCCCAGATCGCTTCAGGTACGTCAGGCAATGCTGCATCTTGTTCAGGACGCGTGTACATGACTAACCCAACAAACCCTTGCTGTTGCCACCGCTCCAGGTCGCTTAATGTGGGTGGTGTCAGTGGGTTCACATAGGCCATCGGTTGGATCCAACTGTATTGAGACTTGATTCGGGTAAGATAATCATTGTTTCCCACGTAGTCGGGGGCGCCTTCAAAGCCAATGATCAGGGTGGCCACCACGTCATGTTCCTGGGCCAGTGAGTCGTAGCACTTCACCTCATCCACATCGACACCCGGTCGGCCGGTGAAAAAACCGTCGAACCCGTTCTCAATAAGATGGATATGTGAATCTGCACGATGTGCCATGGGTATCCTCGAATCTGTATGATTGATTTTTCAAGCTTAGGTAACAGTAACCACAGCCTATCACCATATTAAAGGATTCCATCGATGTCACCAGTCAAAGTCGCCTTGCTGGGATGCGGTCTTTACCAAAATGCCCATGCGATACGGCTGAAAAATCGAGACGATGTTTGTGTTGTGGCTGTCTGCGATATTGACTTGGCGAGAGCCCAGGAATTGATCGATCGCAGTCTGGTGGGCCAGAACCCACCTCCCGAGGTGTTTTCTGACCCGGGTCGCATGTACGATTTGGTTCATCCTGACGCGAGTTTTATCGCTACGCCGCATACGTTGCATTACGATCATGCTGTTCAGGCACTGGACGCTGGTTGCCACGTTTATCTTGAAAAACCAATGGTCACGCGGGCCCAGGATGCATATGAACTGTCAGATAAGGTCTCCAAGACAGGCAAGATCTTGGTCGTTGGCTACAACACGCCTTGTACACCTGAGTTTGAGTACCTGCGTTCGCAAATGAAAAACGAGGTATATGGTCGATTGGAACTTGTTGTGGGACACATGAGCCAGGACTGGCTCGTGCCAATGCGGGGTACGTGGCGGCAGGACCCGAAGCTATCGGGAGGTGGTCAGGCCTACGATTCGGGTGCACACATTCTCAATAGTCTAGTTTGGGTTGTGCAGTCCCCAATAGCTCGGGTTTTTGCATTTCTCGATCACTGCGGCAGTTCGGTGGATGTGAACTCATCAATCAACATACGCTTTGAAAACGGGACACTTGCGGCGATTGGTGTTAGTGGCAACTGTCCGCAGACCGGAGCGCATATGTCTTTTATGTTCGAACATGGAAAAATCGAGATTGATCCTTGGTTTGGTGGTTGGATTAATGTGCATGACCGACATGGGCGGGTAAAGTATCCGCAGGTTACTGGTAAGATGCAGTATCCAGATGATAATTTTATTGATGCGATTCTTGGCCGAGATGATCCACGGACCAGTCCATCCGATGGCGTCATTCAAAGTGAATTAATGGATGCGATCTACGAGTCGGCCCGCACCGGCCGCCCCGCACAGCCGAATATGCGGCCATAATTTCTGGTTGGAACATTGGTCCCGGTCTACAAAATCCACAGCATATTCTTGAATGTTCTGAAGATTTACTAGCCGTATTCGTTGCCACGTTGGTTGATCATTCAGTTCGGGGTTGGTAGGTGCCTCCAGGCACCTGCATTGAATGCGCTGGACCTGGTTACACATGAGGTGACCATCAAGGGTAGTGTCATCTACGTGGCTGGGTTTCTCTGGATTATTTGCCTTTTGGCACCGGAATTTTTCGATGTGGAGGTGCTCGCCAGTCAAGTGCTGCCACTGGCGGCTCACGAAGAGGGGTTGCACGCTCCTCCGTGGAAAACATGCGGTCAATATTTTTCTTGAACCGTCCATACGGTGTCATTTCCACTGCCATCGACTTGGGCTGATTCCTTCTGAATCACTACGCATATCTGCGGGTGTGTTACCGCCATCGTATAGTTCGACGCGTTGATTCCTGTCTTGCATTACTTTGCGGACGGCATCTGAAACTTTGGCCAGCTTATGCGGATCCCAGGGTTCGACTTTGTCGCATGGTCCAGACCATGTTGGACGGTAGGCCAAGCCTAGCATTTCACGGTTTCGGTTACCCTGATTGGGGTAGTTGCCATGGAAAACATTTTGATTAATCAATACGGCTGATCCTGCCTTGCAGGTGACCATCACCTGTTCAGGATGTTCCGTGTAGCGCAGGTAGGGGTTGGCATCATTATGGAAACTCAAGTGTGACCGAGGCACCACACGGAATGGAGCAGTATCAGCTGTTAAATCCTGAAGATAATAGAGCACACGGACCAATCTTGGGCAGCTTTGTTCGGCCCCGAATATTTTAGAGCCCCAGGGTTGACCATCGCAGTGTAAATTAATGGCCGGGCACCCTGGTTCGGAACACGCATAGTCATAGGTCATCAAAATAGGATCACAGCCAAAGATCCGATGAAGAAAGGTGATCATTGGTGCGTGTGCGATCAACTCAGTGATGGCCCCACCCGCCCACTGGATATCATTGAAGCATTGCTTCTTGTCTGTGTAGTCTGTGCCCCTTGTTTCAATCTTGGTTAATTCGGTCCGGAGACGTGCCATGTGATCCGAATCCAGAAGATCCGGAATGACAACATAACCCTCGACTTCTAAGTGCTCGATTTGTTGGCCTAGTGTCAGTGCGGCCCAGTCCGTGTTCACTGGATTAACAATCATGTGCTGCCTGGTTCAAATGGTTTCTAACGTGGGCTCCATACAACGTCTGGGTCCAAGGGATACATAGGCCGAGGGATTCGAGTGTAATCTTCGGGTACAGCTATTTGTGGATCAAATCCGGGACTATCCACCATGAGAATCTTTTCCGCCACGTCCTTGTAAGTCTCAAGCGGGTTAAGCCCTTCCTTGACCACAATAAACTTCTTCTTCTGTGGGTCAATACCCAGTTCTTCTAGAAATGTTGGACCACCAAACTTGCCAGCCCGCTCGATCAGTACGATCTGCACGCCCCGACCTGAAACAACGGCTATTTGTCCAACTGCAGTTTCGTACCCGGCGTGTATTTCCGTGTGCCCACTTACATCCCGGTTCAAAGTCCTGACTACCCCTTCGAAATCCAGCGGTGGGTTGTTCTTCTGGCAAATATTCCCTCCTATCGCCACTCGAACGGTTCGACCAACTCCTGCTTGCGTTGCGGTGGCCGCGGCTTCAGGGTCCACCACGCCGACAACAATGGAATTCGCAATGCTATTTTCGTAGAGATATCGTGCGGTTGAGACGACATCACCTGATGCGCCACCAAGGGTACAGTCAGCCAGTTCATTCAAAATGTATGGTCCACCTCCATGCTCATTGCCAATGTGTACCGCTTCATCTGGTGTATGCATTGGGAAACGAAACTGGTCTCGCAGAATCCACATCTTGTCAGAAAGCTGCCTGGCGAGCTTATCCGCCGCCGGCTGGTCATCCTTTGTGTAAACCATGACACTGGCACCTTGCACCGATGTATCTGCCCATGGGTAGCCTACAAAGAATGAACTGGTCACCACGTTGGTGTGACGGTCGATTGCCTCAAGTTCGGCACGTAGTGCATGAATCGGTTCACTTCTATTCTCGGCGGGGGTCATCATGGGCAATTTGAGGAACGATCTTCGGATCGTATAAGGGGTCTTTATCAAGTCCACAAGGTGGCGGGCCGTCATTTGTCCAACTTTGTATTGATCAACATGGGGATGCGTCCGATACCCGACAGCCAGATCCATGGACGACATCATTTTTTCTGTGATGTTGCCATGATGATCCAGCGAGCAGGCAAGGCGTTCAACGCCTTGTGCCGTAATTTTCCGCCGAATGTCCTCCAGCAAGTCACCTTCCGGATCATCCAGATCCTCCACAGTCATGGATCCGTGCAGTGCCAGCAGTACGCCGTCTAAGCCGTCAAGTTGGTCTTTCAGTTGCGACATCAGATCGCGTTTGATCTGGTCATACGTTGCCCTTGCCACTGTGGGTGAAGGTAGCGCCAACGCGCCTAATGTGGGCAATACGTTTATACCCTGTTTGCCCAGCTCATCCAGCATGCCACCGACTTCCGAACGCGTACCGCGATGGGCCATGAGGAAATCATCCCCGAACAAATATTGTGTGTTACGAAAGTTATCGAGTGTTGTACGCCCCGGGGTGAACGTATTGGATTCGTGCATGACTGCACCGAGAGCAATCTTCAATGGTCACTTCCTATAGGATGTTTTTGTGATCGATCACCTTTCTAACAGCGTCAGCGATTAGTGTGATCTGGTCTTCATCGGCGAGTAATGCGTTGTGAAAAATCCAAACTGAACGATCTTCCAGCATCTGTGAGACTGGGAAATGTCCTTTGGTGACTTCCTTTTTCTTGAGGCATTCAAGAGAATGCAGGGCGGGGTATTCATCTTCCACTGGCACACCTTCAGCTCGTAATGCATTTTTAAAACTGTCCCGACCAATATCATCTTCCAGGATGAAAGTGAAAAGATAATAACCATGTCGGCCAAGGTTGGCGGTGCGCACTTGTGGACGGACACCATCGATTTCACTTAATAAATTGTTAAGCAGGGCGCCACCACGATCACGCTTTTCCGCCAGTGCTTCAAACCGATCCAGTTGAGCAAGGAGAAGCCCTGCCTGCAACTCCGTCATCCGATAATTGGTTCCGCACCTGTAGTGGTTGTAGTCGACCTCGCAACCATGTCGGCCTGCGTTATAAATGGATTTCATTAGCGTGAAAATCCTGGTTGAATTGGTGACGACCGTACCGCCTTCACCCGCGCATAATGTTTTACTTGATTGATGGCTAAAGGTTCCCACAGAACCCCAGTTGCCGACATATTGTCCATCAAGGTGGGCACCATGGGCATGGGCACAATCCTCGATCACCAGGAGACCATACTGTTCTGCAATTGTCATGATGGCCTTCATGTCACAGGGCAGCCCACCAAAATGAACGGGGATAATAGCACGTGTTCTGTCGGTAATGGCTTCAATGATGCATTCGGGGTCAATGTTGAAAGTATTCCGATCCACATCGACAAGAACCGGCTTCATTCCTCTACGAATCGGTGCAACGGCCGTAGCCATGAATGTATAGTCAGGGACCAGAACTTCATCGCCCGCCCGAATATCCAAGGCTTCTAAGGCGAGGTCAATTGCTATGGAACCATTGCACACTGGCAGTGCATACTTAGCGTGTTGTAAATCAGCGAACCGGTCGGCATATTCAGTCAGTAGGGGCCCTTCGACACCCCAGACACCGCTACGGATAGCCTGTTCAACGCGGTTGATCTCTTGGTCATCCCAAATGGGCCACTTTGGGAATTCCTTGGTGATCACCGGCTTTCCAGAGTGCACAGCCAATGCCTGACTCATAGGGTATCTCCAACTTTTATGCCGATCTGCATCTACGAACCGCAATGCAATGGCAGATCAGCCTCGTATGCTTCAACTTCAGGAAAACGAGTTTTCCCACGGACTAAACGCCCCAATCGTGGTGCACCTTCATTGTAGACCTCCACTGCATCTGCATCGGCATACCGTGCAAACATGATGCGGCGATCGCGATTCTGAGACAGGTTGCCTTCCGACTTATGCAACATGTGGCAGTGAAAGAACAGGCACTCACCAGCCTTCATGGGCATGGGTACCCCTAAACTGTCATCAATATTCAGAGTCACAACAAACTCCCTTTTAGCCTTTCGGTCCCGATCGGTTGGTTTTGCCTGCCCTTGCTTGTGGCTACCAGGTACCAGCCAAAGGCAGCCATTTTCCTCACTTGCGTCATCCAGGGCTGTTAAGGTGGATATGGCGTTATAGGGATCCAGTTCGCCGTAGGCATTGTCCTGATGCCAGTCAAAGGGTTGTGTGTTTCCCCGCATTTTAAAGGTTAGTTGAGCTGTGGCAGCCTTGATATTTGGGCCAATGACCTGTTGTGCGATATCAACAGGTGGTCCACTAAAATAGTAACGACGCACTGTGGCAGACAAATGGTGGATGTCTGAAAGCAGGGAATTTTGCAACCAGGTCCTCTTGGGATCAAATTGCTGCTTTTCCTGGTGCCATGCCTTCATCACTTCATCGATCATCTGTTGAAGTCCCATATCTGTCAGCGTTCTGCCAACATTGAGATATCCCTGCTCGCGATACATACTCATCTGCTCATTAGTCAATTCAATGCGGTTAAACAGATCAGTGGATTTTCGTGTTACATCGGTACTCATTTTTCCAGCTCCAGTAGGTCTTTTGTGTGCCATTGAAGTCCATATTTCCAGCCTGAACCCCCAGTAACTTTCGGATGAACTTCCGCGGGGGCATTCCCGAATCCTGGTGGTGAAGGAGTCAGGGCCCGGAGGCAGAGGTCCATTAAATCTATTATGGCTTGGGATGGATTCTAGGCAATACCAACCATTTTCGGAATTTGGTCATGAGATGGAGATTGACGCCAGATGCCTCAATTCATGAGTATCCATGGAGCCATTCTCATAGTTCATGAGAGCGAAAAGATGGTGACCGTCGCCGTCCCAGATACATTAGGGATCCTGAAAACAAGCAAAGCGTTGTTGGTTCAGGTATCAGTAGGTTCATCGATTTAACTGGAAATTCCCCTTGAAATGACAGGGTGAAGCCAGGCTCCCAGTTAGCGCCTAGGAGTCCAAGGTCTGCTGAGTCTGTTATCCCGTCTAGGTTGAAGTCTGCTTTAAGCCAGTTGCGATCTTCGAGGTTGAAGTTGGCCCCGAGGATGCCAAGATCAGTGATATCTATAAAGCCATCCAAGTTTGCATCACCGGGTGGGGTTGCGGTTATTGTTACGCCCGTATGACCATCAAAATCGTAAATTGGGACAAGCATTAAGTCCTCTGACACAAACATTCCATCTACGGAATCAAATGTGCCCATAAGTGTGCCTGCAGTGATAATCCTGAACCTGTCACCCCTTGCTGGTTTGTAACCATTGAGCCTTTTCAGTTGCAGTGTCCCACCGAGCGTGACATTTCCACTCACGATAAGCCGATCTACATTGGTGGACAGGCCAGAACCATTCAATTCAATTTGAACCTTTCCGTCGGTATCCTGGGTGAAGTTTCCATTTATGGTAAGTTGCCCAGTTGGATTTCCGGGTATCACGTTGCCAGCATGGTTGACCATATTGGTATTCAGAATTCCGTTGCCTGTTACACCACCCTGATCACCGATATGCAGTGTATGACTGGACGTTGGCGACTCGTGTTTTCCGGTAATAACGGTCCCTGCCGAAAGGGTGACGATGCCACCATCATGCACATTGAGCCATCGATCAATTTTTAGTGTGCCGGAACTGACGGTTATGAATCCGTTCTCTCGGACCACAACGCCATCATCCACGGTTACTACAGTATCATTGCTGAGGTTGAGTTCCGCATGACCGGCACCACCGCCAATGGTTAGTGTTGAAATGCCGTGGTTCATGGTGGGGTCGAGGACCATTACATTAGAATCGGAGTCGATAATCACAGCTGACTGTTCACCGGGATGATCTGACCAGTTTTCTGTGTTATCCCACGAACCGGACGCGGAACTATTCCACGTGGAAACCGGTGTTGCTGACTGATTCTGCAGCGCCGCACGGGTTATAATCCGAAGTTCATCGAGACCATTTGAACTAACGGTCAGATTAGCGGTAATTGATTTTCTATCAACGCCAATCGTAATTGAATCAGAGTTTTCCCCCCACAAGGTTTGGCGGCCATCATGATCTGTGCCGAAATCCGGATCGCCAAAACTCAGGTAGTCACTGGCGGCCAGCTGCTTATTCGATGCAATCACGCCCAGGATTTCCTGGTCAAATCGGACAGTTATTTCTCCTGTTTTCAGTGCATCGTTGGTGTCAAAGTGGATTAGAAAACTATCGACAACAGTACCAGCGCTAAGTGTCTGGCCACCAAGTTGATCAATGTTGCTTGCGTTCCAAGTCATGGGTGTGCCAGGAGCGTCGATATTCAGGTCATCCTTTAGCGTTGCGAGTTGGCGCTCGACAAACACATAGGGTTTAGAGGATTCAATTTCGCCTTCTTGCATATTGGGAGCGCTAAACTCATCAAATGCATTCCCGCCAGATCGGAATGTTGTTTTATATATCGACCCACCGTCGACTTCCGTGATGCCGGTGGAATAGTCGTCACCATCCTTACTTTTTTCAATATCGACAATCCAATCATCCAGTTCTGAATGCATTGAGATGATTCGTGTGGCATGAATGGGATCATTGATGAGGTTGTGCTCTTCACCTATATCATTGAGCAAATCAAATAGTTGCCATGTCTCGCCGCTGTTGATTGTGATGAGCTTGTACTGGTTGTCTACGATTGATTTTCGGCGGGTGTATCTGAATTTAACAGCATTGTGATGGTTGTCACCATTTTCAAAAATGGGAACCATGGTTTCACCATCGAGTGGGCGATCATCCGGCATGTCCACACCCCAAATATTCAAGAGGGTAGGCAGGACATCACTGCTCGTGGCAATTGAATCTGTTGATCCCGGGGCAATATGACCTTCCCACTCCACCACGGTTGGTACACGGACACCACCTTCATATAACTCGGACTTGCCACCTTTAAATGGCCCATTGTTGGCATAGGGAAGTAGACCACCATTGTCTGAAGAAAAGATGATGACCGTGTCCTCGGAAATGCCAAGATCATCGATCTGCTGCCTCAACCTACCGACCGCTGCATCCATCTGGGTTATGACCGTGTAATAGTCGCGCCTTGTTCGATTAGAAATATCGGGATAAAGGTTGTTGTCTGGAGAGGAAACCACGGGAACATGCGGAATGGTAAACCAGATGGTCGTGAAGAAATGTTCGTTGTTGGTTGAGGCATGTGTGATAAATTCGATCGCCTCATCCATAATGATATCTGCGGTGTAGCGGTTTTCAACTACAGAATTCGGAACTCGATCTGTGTTGGAAGTCCAGAATGCTGCATCTTCGGGTGGGAATTGGGATCGATGTAAGTTGTTGTAGGGATCATAGGTAGGCATCCAGTTTTCACTGGCAAAAGCAACGTCGTATCCATGGTTCCAGGGGGCGGAATACTTCGCATGGTTGCCGGGTTTGCCAATACGCATATCGATGGCGGTTTTGGTCACCGCCCCGACGTGCCATTTGCCAAAGTGTCCAGTGGCATAACCCTGGGTTTTTGCGAGTTCTGAAATGGTGATGTCCCGGTTGGCCAGTTTGGAATCATTAGGTACCTCAATACCAGTACGGATACCGTTGCGGCCGGTCAACATGCTGGCACGCGCTGGACTACACACGGGTTGGGCGTAAAAGCGATTAAACCGTAGGCCCTGATTGGCCATGGCGTCGAGGCTTGGTGTTTGGATGGTCGTGTTGCCGTTGAAACCAACGTCACCCCAGCCAAGGTCATCCGCCACTACGAAAACGATGTTTGGGCGCTCGATCGGGTTGGCAATAACGACCTGTGGTGGTGCCACCAGAATGGATGTCGCTATCAATATGCTATGGATAATAAGTGGGCTACAGTTCATTTTTGCAATTTGATCGCCAGCTTTTCATCTATGTTGTATGGGAAATGTGCACTACCCCTCGCGGCCAGAAACCCCCAACACCGTTAATAAAAATTATACCACTGCTCTCTTAATAAAAGGACCTTTTTTCTTACTGCACAAATGATAATATTACTGGCCGCAACATCGTCACATGTTGCCCAGTTTGACAATAACCATGACGTATTGCCGCATTTCAAATACGGCAATCTTGGCCCAATAGTCAATATGAAGGGTAGGGGATTGCTAGACCCTCACGACGGAGGTCAGTTGCTTGGCTAGTAATACATGATGCCAAGAATCAATGTGCCAGTGGAAACCGGGCACATAGAGATTTCACCTGATCATTGACCTCCGCGATGGCATCGACATGACCTCCGCTATTAATCACCCGATCCAATAATCCGGCTACATGACGGATTTGCGGTTCCTTGAAGCCCCGCGTGGTCAACGCCGGGGTCCCAAGTCGCAGACCACTGGTGACGAAAGGGGAACGGCTATCACGAGGGACGGTGTTTTTGTTAGCGATGATGCCGGCAGATTCGAGCCAAGTTGAAACCGTATGCCCGGTAAGCTCCTGATCTGTATGCCGCAGGTCGAGCAGCATGACATGGTTATCAGTGCCATTTGAAACTATGTGATAGCCACGGGCCATCAAATCCTCGGCAAGCACGATGGCGTTGGCTACAATTTGGCGGCAATATTCGTTGAATGCAGGTTGTAGAGCCTCACCAAAGGCAACGGCCTTGCCGGCGATCGCATGCATGAGGGGGCCACCTTGATTACCGGGAAAAACGGCTTTGTCAATCTGGGTGCCCAACTTCTCATCATTGGTCAGGATCATTCCACCGCGCGGGCCGCGGAGGGTCTTGTGCGTCGTGGTGGTAACCACGTGGCAATGCGGGAAGGGCGAGGGATGCACGCCGGTAGCAACCAGGCCGGCAATATGAGCGATATCAGCTAATAGCAAAGCACCGCATTCGTCAGCCACGGATCGAAACTGGGCAAAGTTAATAATTCGCGAGTGAACCGAATATCCACACATAATGAGCTTTGGTCGGTGTTCTAGACAGACCCGACGCAGTGCGTCAAAGTCAATGTGTCCATAGTTAGGTTGCGACTCATCGTAGATCAGCGGGTAGGGGATGGGTTTGAACCACTTGCCCGACAGATTCACCGGGGAGCCATGGGTCAAGTGCCCACCATCTGACAACTCGATACTCGCAAATACGTCACCAGGTTCTAGGAGGGCAAAGAAAACCGCAAGATTTGCATTAGCGCCAGAGTGGGGTTGAACGTTCGCGTAATTGCAGCCAAATAGCTTTCGGGCACGTTCAATCGCAAGGGCTTCAATCTCATCGTAGTTTCCGCATCCACTGTAGTACCGCTTGCCAGGGTAACCCTCGCAATACTTGTTCGTCAGGCAA
>CAUZIY010000028.1:0-27763 GCA_963579995.1 Phycisphaerae bacterium | reverse complement strand
GCAGGATTGCTGCCGGCGTCGGCCAGGTGCGGCCGTCATCGGTGCTGACCGTACGGCAGATACGCGGCCTGGCGTAGTCTCCCAAACCGCGGTAATTGCCCTGTAGCATGCCCAGCCAGCGACCATCTGGGAGAACTGCAATCTCCCCCGGTCCGTAGCCGATGTTATGCTTCATGTCCGCGCGGGCCAGCCAATGGGAAAACTGCCAGCTCTTACCCGAATCGTCGCTGCGCATCAGACCCACGCTGCCAAGTGCCGCGCCCATCTCCGCTTGGTCGGCAGGACCATACACCCCAAACCACAATGCACCATTGGCCAAGAAAACACGTCCCATGGCAAAAGGCGCTATCGGGGCTCCGGCCGTATCGCACAACGTGTCAGTCCACGTCTGGCCGTCGTCATCACTCACAAGCACCTTGAGCGTGCTTCTACAGCTAAAACCCCGCCATGCGTAGTGGTGGACCCCGCGTGGCTCTTCAGCCACCCATTCGACCTGGCCCGAAATCTCGCGCCGCAGTTGCTGACGGGGCACCGGGTAAGGAGCCTTGTCCAACCGGTAGTGATAAAGTGGGGAACATCCCGTATAGGTCCAGGGCAGCATGTCCTGCCACTCATGAATAGCCAGCACCAGACGCCCGCAATCAAGTGAACCGGCGGCGCCCACCGTGATACGGTTGCCCTGCGCCGCATGTGCAATACCCCCAAGTACCCGCCAGCTTGCGCCGTCGTCGTTACTTTGCGACAACACCACACTACGACTTGTGCGGCAACTCGCGGCCACCAGCAGCAGTCCGTTAGCCGTACGCAAGGCGACCGGATCGATTGCATCATACTCACCGCTCACAGCCGTGACCGGTACCGTGGATACCCACTCACTACGCAGGGTATCAATCGTCACGTCGCCCAAACAAACCCGGGATGTAGATTCTTGATCGTGCTGCATGGCAGATGCGTTGGACGATAAAGGAAAGCTTTGCTCTTCTTCTATCACGATTACAGGGATTCTCCATCCCATCACTGGCCAGGGCCCATCCCCGTTCCAGTGCCACCATTATAACCGCTGATCGTCCTCAAAAACAGCCTTCAGGCCATTTATTGGGGTGGCATGAATGCTTACGATGCATGCAAATAGCCTCCTGATTGCCCCAATTGACATGAGCTGAATAGCTTGGGTAAGACAGGGGACACCGGTCATCTATTACATCTCCTGCATGTCCCATTGAAAGCCCTGAGTGTTCGTGCAAGGATGATCATCTAGAATGTGTCAAGACGTCCACCTACTGGCGTAACACCAACAACCGCCCATTGACTTTCGGATCACTTCCTACGGTCCAATGCCCCGAACACTATACACCTACATTCTCAAGGACCTCATCCGACTTCTGGTGTTGTCAAGCACAGTGCTTGTCCTGGTCATAAGTTTTGCTGCTGCGATTGAACCGCTGACCAAAGGGCAACTGGGACCATGGCTATTAATCAAATACGTCCTTTACGGGATTCCAACTACATTAACCGTTGTCTTGCCATTTTCCTGCGCATATGCAGCTACTATCGTCTTTACCCGAATGGCCACTGACAATGAGATCATGGCATGTTCTGCTAGCGGCCTGAGCTATCGATCAATCTTAATTCCGGTTGCAGTGGTCGGGCTGCTGCTCTGTGGGTCACTGTACTACCTTGGCAATTGGGTCGTGCCGTGGTTTTACCACCGCTTGGAACTTATGCTGCATCGGGATCTGCCTTCATTGATTGTGGAGCATGTAGAAACCGGAAGACCACTGGCAATCGGTGACGGCAACGTCATGTATGCCGATGCGGCTGATGAATTAGTGCCAAGCGCTGGTCCGGTTGATACTGGCGTTGCGCCCTATCGCCTGATCATGGTGCGCGGTGTCGCCATTGGCAGATTTGATCGCCAACACATACTGCGTGACATTACGACCACCTCCGAAGCAGATATCTATCTTTACCGCCATGAAGGGCACACCTGGGCGCAACTGCATTTACAGAACGTGATGACATTAAATCAACTGACGGGGAACTATGCCACAATAAAAAAGCCCCAGATTCGCCCCTTCGCCGTTCCTAGCCCATTTAAGGATGACCCACGATTCTTGAGCTGGCCCAATTTGGTTCGGCTGGCAACCGAACCGCAGCACTATGAGCCAGTGCAACGAAAGAGCCGCCAGCTCGCCCGGCACATGGCCCAACACAGACTCCTGGGGTTCATGACCACTTACTTAGACCGATCCATTGGTAACGGCACCGTCACATTACAAGCAGATGAACACGAACAATACATACTCAGCACTCCGAACGTTGAGTTGCTCAAAACAGGATTGTATCTAAGCGGCAACAAAGATCAGCTGGTACGAGTCGAGCGACGTTCTCATGGGCTTCTTACACTTGTCTACGAATCTCCCTCAGCAGATCTTTCTGTAAAAGTGAGCCCCGAACAGCCCGAACCAATGATCAAACTGGAGATGGCATCCGTCACAGTCACTGATCGATCCAGCCAGAACAGAAAGACCCAAAAGAGAGCACAAGTCTTTCGCAATATTCGTTGGCCGCAGCCGATTCTACAACCTCTATTGGCCCAATCACCCAGAGAGATACGTGCCCAAGCCGCCATGTATTTTCGTGATGCGGAAACCGTTCAGCAGGCGGACAGGATCCTGTATGACAGCATTGACAAACTGAGACGAAAGATCAAGGCGCATATTCATGAACGCGCGGCGTTGTCAGGCACTAATATTTTCGTGCTCCTGCTGGGATCGCTACTTGGCATTTACCTGCGCGGATCGACACCGCTAATCATTTACTTTTGGATATTTGTGATAACGGCAATATCCGTTTTTGTAACACGCAGCGGAGAGAACGTGGCCTCTGACGCGAATTCTAGTGTTGTTCTTGGGCTATCGATCATTCATCTTGGCAACCTGATGCTCTGCGCTGCAGTGATCAGAATCTACTGGAAGCTATCTCGAAACTAAAACATGACTGTGCTTGATCGTTATATTGCGCGCCAGCTCCTGATCAATTTCTTCATATTGCTCGTTGTGCTGTTCGCTCTAATTGTCCTCTTCGATCTTGTCTTAAATCTAGATGAGTTCCTTGAGGTCACGCGACAACCGTCTAATGCCGATGAAATCCTTTCGTCTCCGCAACCTGTTCCCAACGGCTGGTTGCGATTGCGACGAACTGCATGGCTGATCCTGGATTGGCATGCTCCTTTAAGTGCACTGGCTTATGTTCACCTTAGTGGCTTATTGGTTTTAGGAGCGATGGGATTCACATTCTGCGAACTAACACGGCGTGGCGAATTGATCGCCGTCATGGGCAGTGGGGTGAGCCTCTACCGAGTCGCAGCACCGGTACTGGTGATCGGTTGCGGCCTGAATCTAATCTCGCTACCCATCCAGGAACTGGTAATCCCTCCGTTAGCCACCAAACTGGCGCGTAACCATCAGCAAATCGGGCTTCCCAGCATTCACAGTTTTCCAATCCAATTTGCTCCCGATAGGGATGGACGACTTGTCAGCGCAAGTCGATTCGATCCGCAGCAAGAAATGCTAACCAACGTACACATCCTAGAACGCGAGGAATCCGGACTTCCCCGGTCGATCATCACGGCCGACCAAGCATTATGGGATCAAGATCGAACCGGGTGGGATCTTCTGGGCGGATACCGACAGACACCTACCCACCCATCAGATCTCAATCACAATATTGCCGTTGGGGAACCACCACAAGTAGATTTTTGGGCTTCAAGTTTGACGCCACAAACACTGATTGCGCGCCAAAAGAAAAGCTATCCTCAATTTCTGAGTATCGCGGAGTTACAAAGGCTTGCCAAAAACGCCGGAATTCCAGCTACCCAGGCCAGCAGCATCATACATAAGAGATTGAGCATCGTGGTCGTCAACCTTTTGGTTCTCATGATGGGACTGCCGTTTTTCCTGGGACGTGAGCCGGTCAACCTGGCCTCCAGGACAATCCAAGCAGTTGCATTATGCCTAGGCGCATGGTTGTCCTGTTATGTTGTCCTGCAACTAGGCGCCAACCAACTCAATCCCGTGACCGCTGCATGGCTACCGGTTGTAATCTACCTCCCCCTTGCGGCCTATCTTATGCAGCGAATCAAGACCTAAAAGCCATGCGTTGCAGATGATCTATACCCATGACTCAAAAACTGATAAATCCAATCTGTATATAAGTTAAAATCTCTTCTTGGTAACAAGATTCACACCAGTACTTCAAGCATCTAAACACTCGCTGGATCAACACGGAAAATTGGCGAAATACCCAATAGGGTGATCCGCGTCCCGGGCAAAAATAAACTCACTGACTTGCTTTACGAAGGATATTGACCTCAAACGCCAGCAGCATTTTTTCGCCAGCAACACTTTGATAGGGTGCCAGACCTCAACTGAATTGCCTAAGGTGCGTACCATTACTATTCTTTGAATGATGCATCGAATCGACCAGATATTTTCCGACTTGCGAGCCCGGGGGCAAAAGACCTTGATGCCATTTGTCACTGCTGGTGATCCAGACCTTGCAACAACCGAATCGCTTCTTGGTGCATTTGAACGCGCTGGCGCAACAGTATGCGAACTGGGAATCCCATTCTCAGATCCCATTGCCGATGGACCAGTTATGCAAGCATCAATGGCATATGCACTTCAAAATGGTGTCCGAACACGCGATGTTCTGGAAATGGTGTCGCGGTGCCGTCAAAACACAACCATTGGCTTGGTAGCCATGGTCAGTTTTTCAATTGTTTACCGCCTTGGGGCAAAAACTTTCTTTAAGGAGGCAAAAAGCGCAGGAATCGATGGCCTGATTATTCCTGATTTGCCTTTAGAAGAGTCCCCACGAATCCGTGACTTGCTCGGTGCCGAAGGCCTCACTTGTACCATGCTGATTGCACCAACGACACCGGCAGATCGTGCCGAACGGATTGCCCAATCTTGTACTGGCTTTGTCTACCTACTGGCCCGTTCAGGACTAACCGGCGAACAGAAGACGCTGGCGGCAGATCTACCCAGCCACATTCAAAACCTAAGGTCCATCACAGATCTGCCCATTGTGGTGGGATTTGGAATTTCCAACGCCCAGCAGGTCCGGGAAGTCACCGAGATCGCCGATGGCGCCATCGTCGCATCTGCCATCATGCGCCGGGTTGGTGAATATCGCGACGAACCAACTGACCAACTTGTGACCCAAATTGAACAGTTTGTTACCGGACTTGCCAAAGGATTGGATCCAACTGAAATGTGATCAACACCCAAATAGCCTAATAAATACTTATAAGCATTTCAGGTAAAAACATTTAAAGGGATTGCCATTCACAGAACAATTCAGGACAAAGTGTTATTACCGTCATTCAAATGGATAAAACAGGAAAACCAGAGGACGGTAAGACCTCCCATGTGCAAATCCAGTACTGTGACCACATCATTGCGGCAATGATTTTTCTGTTTCAGGGCGCTGATGTACCACACCTTGTTGCGCCGATGGAGGTTAAGTGCTTAAATCGTCGATGGTTGCCCCATGGAATCTGGGGCAAAATACCAAACTGGTGCCAAGGCGTATCGGCAGACTAGGAGTCACTTTATAAATGTTGCGATGGGTATGTAAAGCAATACAGATATTGACCGTCATGGTGTTACTGGCAGGCAGTAATCACATTTCCGCATACGCCGCCGAAGCGGAAACTTACACCATCAATGGTAAGACCATGGTTGGCGACCAGTTGGTCCGGCGGGCGGTACTCATTAGCGGTTCGACCAATGCGCCACGCCCAGATCAACTGGATCGATCGGCCATCCTGCTGGATCTGGCACTGCAACTGGATGATACGAATGCCGAGATGTGGCGGCTGCGATATGAACTGGCTGCATTGACTAACGACAATAAAAATCATATCGAGGCGCTTGCCAGGTACTGTGATCTACGCCCCACCGATGACGCAGCCCAGCTAAGACTCGTGTTTGCCCGCATCAGTCGCTTACAGACGATGCAGGACCGTGTTGCAATGGCTCGACGCGTCTTAACCAACAACGCGATGGAGAATTTCACCCCGGCATTCCGTTCTCGCCTCGCCTCACTCGTGGCCGGCGGTGCAGCTGAAATTGGAGATGACAAGCTTTTTCGTAAATACCTGGCCCAAGCGCTGCAACTGGATACCACCAACCGCAACGCCGCCGAGATGCAATATGAATTCATAACCCGACGCCAGTCATCCAACCTTGAAGTTGCAATGGCCATGATGCAATTGATTCGCGCCGCACCATTCGACGAATCGATCCGCATCCCATTTGCGCGGTTCCTATTGAGACAGGGGCTGTACAAGGCAGCTGCCCAGCAATTGAGTGTCGCCAATCGCTTCAATCCTTTAGTTTCAGATTCATCTGCACTATTCGACTGGTGCCTAAGTCTTGCCGCCTCCGGCGACTCAAATAGTGCCATTACGCTGCTTAATTTCGCAGAGGCTCACAACACCGAGACACCACCCGTTAAGCAGGATGAGACAACACCAACATCACTACAAACCCCACCAGTTGAGGTTGGGTTAGATCTGGATCTTGAATTACTACGATTAACAATCCTCGACCGTGGCGGGTGGGCTGCTACAGCAGATGGAGCATTTGGCCGCATCACCCAGCAGTTACAAGCAAAGATCGATCAGGGTCACCAACAAGCACAACAAGAGCTGGTTTGGATTGCCGTCTTATTCAACCGCCACGATAAGGGAGTGGACCCTCTTGGGAATCTACCTGAGGACCAAGAACAGAATGAATCGTGGATCCAACTTGTCCGGGGTTGGGAAGCTCTTCATGAAAATCAGTTGCGAAAGGCTGCCCATATTCTCAAACCCCTTATTGAGCACGACCCATTCGCTGCGTATGGCTATTCCAAAACTCTCACCAAGGATGAAGAGCAAGCCGAACGACATAACCTCCTCAGGTCTGTTATGCAGATGTCTCCGGGTCACATCGTGGGACTGCTCGCGGCCATTGACCAAGTACAGGCAAATCAAACACTGAAACTTAGTAACGATGCCACCCAAATCGCCAAAATCTATGACCAATGGCCACATAGTATCCGGGCACCCAACAATAAAGAAGCGCCCCTGCTTAAATTTGATGTGGTTATCAGTCCAAAGACTGCAAGTTATCTACAACCGCTCTGGGCCACTGTGCACATTGGCAATCTTACCGGCGGACCACTGGCCATCGGCCAACCCGGCGCCATTCCTGCAAATGTGATGATTGTGCCTTCGCGGCAGCTTATTGGTGATATACGAGATCTTCCGCCAATTATTGTAAATATGAACCGGCAACTGCGGCTGGATGCCGGACAAACCATGACGGCGCAGGTACGTCTTGACTGGTCCGCAATGGGGATACTGCTGGATCGGGCGCCAACCGACCGCATTGGATTGTCGTTTGCATCGCTACTGGCACCAATTCTCACCGGTTCGGGACCCCCGGAAATAGGGCCCGTCGGTGCCATTGACAATGATCGTTTCGTTGAGCGAAATGCCTTCCCACCCACAACAGAACAGATTGGTGAATGGATCAACAACCATAACAACCCTAACCCTATCGAACGGCTCCGCGCTTTAGCGAGGATTTGTAATCTTGCTCCACGGCTCGTGGACAACGAGGCAATGCAGGACTATAGCGAACAGATATATGCCACTCTTAACAGGATTTTTCCGAACCTTGCCCCCCACGAACAGGCGTGGATCCTGTTTTTCCTGGCAAATGACGAGGCTATCAAGCAATCTCTTGGCATCGTCCATGACACTGCACAACGCAGTGATGATCCAATTGTGCGGATTGCCTACACGATCACGCAGGTCAATGACCCTTCGTCATCAGTTCTCAATGCGGGCATGCGTCACAACAACCTGCGAATCAAGCGGTTCTCTGAGGCCACACGCACCGGAATCATCAAAAATCGCGAAGCTGAAATTGAGTTTAGAAAGCAGCAGAAGCAACTGTTGCGTAAACAGCAAGACCTTCAAGAAACGCGATAAGAAAACTCGGGCAACTCCACGCCTGACGTAAAAAGTTGGGTGACTGCGCCAGACCTGCGCTCACCATCCAACAGATCCCAAATACAATCTCAAGAAGGCGGCGATGGGCAATGAAAAACTTCAATACTTCATGCTAAAGCCGTGCCTGATCAATTTGTTTTTGGTAGCTGTTCAGATAATTCTGATGAGCCTTGGCGATATCTACAATGGATGAGTCGCCCTCTTGTAGATCACTGGCTAACTGCTTTGACTCTTCAAGAACAACGATGGCTTCCTGTATGAGTCCGTGTTGCTCTTTGACGACTCCAGCAGCCGTATCACGGATGACCTCTGATTGGGCATGAACATGCCGTTCTGCCTGATCGGCCGTAAACAATATGGTCCGCCCATAGCTGCCGGCGATCGCAATCTGCTGTGTGACCACGTGTAACCAGGCAAGGTTTGCACTTAATTTATCCAATTCAATGCTGGATTGTTCGCGGCGATTGCGTAAGCGGGCTGTTGATAGGACACCAATCGCATCCTGAGCCATAGCGGCTGCTGAGCCAAGAACTGACGTGACATTCTCGACATACTGCTCCTGAACCGATTGAAACCGGCCAAACATTTTATGACTCAGTTCTTGCATCCTCTGGGCGGCTGCATCTCGGAAACCTTTATCTGTCCTCTGGCGATCCTGCATTAATTTGATCTGCTGACCAAGCCATACAGAAGATTCATCCGCAGATGAATTGCGGCGCTCTTCGATATACAGTTCGCTTTGCAACTTGTCGCGTTTGACTGCCAGTGTCTGGATATCCATCTCTTTAGATGCTGCATTTCGGTTGGTATCAGCAGCTTGTACGTATAGTTCATATCGACTGCCTTGAGGTGCAGTAAATGCATTGCGTCGCAATTGCCCCGCACGACCAATCAGCGCATCCTTGTCAGCACGCAATCCTGCAATCTGTTTCTCTAATTTCTCAACCGATCGCCTCCACGATTCCTTATTCTGTGCCGACATCTCCTCCTGACCCTCAACTGCCTGCTTACTTAACTGTAATCGATCCAATGCAGGGCTGCCATCAACATCCAACACCGCCACCTGTGCACTGATCCGATTGATCTGCGCGATATCATCGAGGAGATAAGCAACATCATTTGCTGCCCGCCCCCACTGTGTCAGCGCATTTCGTGCGTGATGGTAGGCGGTTGATTTGTAGTAGTCCGCAAGCAACCGGCTAACTGCTATTTTCTGATCTCCGGTTGTGGCTTTTGCTGCTTCGTTGAGCGCCAGAATCACATCTTTGATCTGCTTCTGGCGATAGGTCTGAAGATCCATCGGGGCGGCATTCTTGGGTACAAAGCCACGCTCCACTTCCCTAGCTTTTTCTATCGCCAATTCAATTTTCTCAAGGCCCTGACGCTGCCTGGCAGCCTCCTGGTCGCCACAGCCAGCCAGCAGAGCCAAACCGCAACACAACATGCATATAAAATATCTGACCACCATAAAGGTCCTTGTTTATGGTTCCGGCTCGGCCGTAAACACCCAGCCACCCACCGCAACTTTCCACTACGATAACGTAAAATGCAAGAATGAATCTTACACTCATGGCTTGACTGGGCCAACCTGGCCTACTGTTGGGCTCCTGGTGGGGTATTTGCCGAACTCGCCGTATCTTGCGGCTGGGAAGCATCCAAATCGTCGAACTTAATCAGGTAGTTGGGCGGCCGCTTCGAGTAAAGGGACCTGATCCAATCCTCCATTATTTTTATTCGCGGATCGTTTCGGCGACGAAGATTAGGCTGCCACCCATCCACCTCGGGGTGGGCTTCGGATGCTGCTGATCGCGGCAAGCCATATTGAATCAGTAATGAATTCGCTGGTTGCCCTCGATCGATCAGGTCAAACTTGCCATCTGAACGATGAGAATCCAAGATAAAGAAATTCGTATAAACGGTCTCATCACTGATGGGCTTGGTCCGAAAGAGAAACAGTTTGCCAGCCTTAGACCCACCGTGGCACCCCGCTGTGCCGCAATAATTGATCACATAATTTTTGTGGATCTTGGTACGAAATGTCCGCAGTGCAGGCGGGTCCGTTTTAACAACAACCTCACTATACAGTGAACGAATCTCTGGATTCGTTTGTCTCAGTTCAAATATTATCGCCAGTTGCTCGTGGTCTCTAAGAGACAGAAATCGTTTTTGATTACGCGCACCCAATAGGCGGGGATCATCCCCGGCGTACTCATCCAAGACTTTCCTAGTGGTCTTTGGGGAAATTCGCACAACAGGCTTCAAATTTAAGTCAATTTCAAAGAGACGAATCAGATTCAACTGCTTGCGAGTTAGACGCCGGGATGAATTTCGAGCTGCCGCACCATTCGATTCAGACGCCCCGGTCGTTGCTGATGGTTCATTCGATTTGTCAGCTCCGCCGGAATCCTCGGAATTCTTATTCTCAAGTTTCTCACGCTTTCCAATCACACCAGCCAAGGTGGCGACACGCTGGTCATCTGGAAATTGTTGACGAAGGCCCTTCAATTCAGACTGCGCAAGCTTGTACAAACCCCGTTCATACAGCCAATAGGCCAATTTATAACGACCATTTAGATCATCCTCTTTTAGCTTGGCTCGACGTTGAGCATATTCCTCCGTCGGCGAGTTTCGTGGCTCTACCTTGCTAATCCTGGTTCGGGGGATGGGAAGATTTCGACCGCGGACCTTGACTGTAATTACATCTTTTGATTTGCCGACCAACTCACCTTCGTACTGCTTGCCATCCTTAAGAGTAACCGCCACGTAATCGCCTTGACTGATACCCACCAGACAGACCAGCAGAATCACCATGGCCATGAGGTTGCGACGGGCCAATCTCATATTGTGAAGCCTCCTAACACCATCGAACGAGGACGATTGAAGAATCCAGGGTGGAGTCTGCATTGTGGATGTTTCCTGACCTCGTGAACCGGCCAATACTACGCCACAACCGACCAAGTATATCCCCATCCCGATTGTCGCCCAAGTCACCGGCCAAGAACAGGCATGCTGATTGGACTTCATTTCCCGAAATAGTGTTGTGGGGAATACGGCCGTCCGTAGCTCTGGATCACCTGCACACCGCTAATTAACATTGCTGTTGAGGGGCCTATATCATCTCAATGGTTAGGCTTAGTGGCCTGGCCCGATCCCAAGCCGTGAAAGTTGGAATCCAGCCAGCCAATTCATGCCCAGACCATCGAATTGCGGCACAATCCGCTAACTGACTTTGCGTGATCTAACCCGTGCCCAACTTCTCCCGGGCAAGTGTAATGAGGCGTTCCAGGCGAATTGGTTTAAGCATATAGGCATCCACCCCAAGATTTTCAGCATATTCCTGGTGTCGCTTGCCCTCATTTGCTGTCACCATAAACACGACCGGAGCTTTCGATAGTTTCTTGATCTTCTCTAAAACCAGAAACCCGCTCCGCTTCGGTAGCATCATGTCAAGCACCACCAAATCGGGCGGATCCTCCTGGCAAATCCGCACGGCACTGTTGCCATCGCCACATGTCTGCGTGAGAGCGCCTTCCGCCTGTAACGCTTGATCAATGGCAGATAATACTTCCTGATCATCGTCTACAATTAAGACTGTCCTGTCCTTGAGCCGTTCTTCAAAAGATTGTTCAGCCATCAATGGGCGATCTCCGAGTACATTACCTGTGGAAATTAACAAGAGGACGTAAGGGGTGATTATTGGGGCAAGTCAAACGATTTTCTATTTTCCGCTGCAAAGGCAGGAACGTCAAGAAACAGAGTCACATTTCTGGTCGATCAGGCTTTCAAGTGTCCCGCCATCTAGCCAGGGCAACTCTTCAAGATTCTTGCGTAAACGTGCTGGCATGGGCCGACCTTGCAGCTCAAAACGTGGACGACTCTTCCACCTACGGTGCATCCAGAGGTATTGATGTGGACTCTGGCGTACCATGGTTTCGATCGCATGCATATACCGCGCCGTCACATAGAACAGCGGATCATCGTAAGACTCCCAGTCCTCAGGTTGAATCGTGTCAACAACACCAACCTTGTACTGAAATTGCCCCCCGACACGCCGAGCATATCCACAGACTATCGGCACACGTCTATTAATCGCCAGAAGACCGATCGACTTATAACTACTCGCCAATCGACCAAAAAATGGGACAAAAATGCCTCGATCGCCCGCATTTTGATCGGCAATAAAAGCAAGTCCACCACCACGATCGATAACTTCCAGCATATGCGCCGTTGCACCCCATTTAGTGATGATCTGCAAGCCGCGTCGCTGTCGTATTCCGTAGAGCCAATCACCGAGCAACCAATTATCAAGCGGTCGGGCTATGGCTGATACCTGCAAGCCCAGAATACCCATCAAGTACCCCAGAACCTCCCAATTACCCACGTGGCCTGTGACAAAGATGATCGGCTTGCCTTCGTTAATCAAACGGATTGACGGCGCCAAACCGGTGCGATGCGTTCGCTGGGCCCAGCTATCGCCGTGAAGCAAACGTGGCGTATACAAGATCTCGACCACCAACTGCACCAGACTCTCGAAACTCTTTTCTGCCAACTGGCGAATCTGATCATGAGATTGGTCGGGGAAAGCAATACGCAGATGCCGCAAAGTACGTGTTCGATGCCTCTTATCACTACGGTAGATCCAACGCCCCAAGTGAGCAGCTGCATACAGATTCGTTTCAACCTCACTGATCGTCATCACTGTAGAAGCCACACGCGCAGCCAGATACTGACTCCATGCAATCAGCGGTGATAGTTTGCAAGACATCGCTGAAACACTATCGCTGGTAGTAACCGACCAGATTGACGAAACGATTCTGATTCAAGACGGGAATGGACAGCGATTGAGCCTTGACCACCAGTTCCTGAAATTCATCAGAAATTTTCTTCAGCCTTTCGTAGCGGATGAGGTCTGCTAATGGCGAGTCCTCTCCAGGCGGTGATGGCAAATCAGGGGCATCACCCAACACTAGATAATCTGTCTGGTAAGAAAGGTCACCACTAACACGCCCACCCCACCCCGTAATCATCGCCTGAACGCGTTTGTTATCACCTTCTGTCGATTGGCCCGTGTTATCCAAATCAAACGTGCCATGTACGAAAAATTCCGGCACGGCATGCCGCGAATAAGCCACGTTAATAATCTGATCACCTTCGCGAACAGCAACGTTCCTCTCCCGACGGACGATACGAGCAATCGAAGCCGCCTCTCCAACCCGTACCACTTCGACCGTGGCCTTCCCACGCTCATCACCAAACTCGTCAGTTTTAATGACTGTATTCTCATCAACCACTTCAAAGGTCATACCAGACAAGATCCGATCTCGCTGTGTCAGACTGATGTAGACTAACCGTGGGTCATTCGTCAATTCAACGATTTGGCCATCTGGTTCAAGCGCTTTGGTGCCGCCACCACGATCCGGGCCAATGACGTCAGCGAGCCGACGCTTAAGTGTCCTAATCTGCTCGTCTCTTTCCTTGACCGTGCCGCCGAGCCGGGCCATCCGGTCCCCTGTTTGGGCGCGAACGTCCTTTAAATGACCTTCGATTACTTGCAGGCGGCCATCACTTGCCGCCTTGTAGCTGTCCAATTGATTGGCCATTGCGGCCAGCCTTGCATCCACATCACGGACCTTCGCCTGGAATGTAGCTGCCAGCTGCGCCTTTCCTTTCTCAAGTTCAACAATCCTTTGGTTGGCATTCTGAACAGAAATTTCAGCACTATGCGCCCGCTCCTGAGAGGCTTTATATTCTTTCGTCAAGCGTGTCACTGCAGTAAGCAAGGGCGTGCTTTCATCGATTCCAAGGTTGCCAGCTGCCGTGTATTGCACCTTACGGTCAGCAATGATCGCCTCCAAGGTTGAACTGGATGACCGGGCTATCACCCGTAATTTTTCATTCTTGTCAAGAAGAATCCGCACGACTGACTTACCCCGCTGTTCTTGGCCCGCCGCCTCTTGTAACAGGGCCTTCACGTCATCGCTGCCAATTTCCTTGCGTGTGATATATTGGTCTTGGTTGCTTTCAACCCTCTCCAGCGCATCTTGGGCGCCGCCCACCTTAACGCCAAAGAGAATCGCAAGAACCAGACACAAAATGAAACAGGCGCCGAACAGGACCGTGGCCACGGCCCACCCTGTCGCATCGCCGGATTGCACGCGTGCCATAATCTATGCTCCTAGATGTCGTACAATGAGGACGCTTTTCTAAGCTCCCGGAAAGCGCCTGTAAAGCCCACCAGTTCGCCAATGTCAGGATTATAAGGCCGTTAGCGTACCTGGGCAATCAGCTCAAGCTCGACTGCCGAACCCAGTGGCAATGCAATCACGCCAACAGCTGACCTTGCATGAAGGCCAATTTCGCCGAATAATTGTCCCAGCAATTCGCTGGCGCCATTGGCAACCTTCGGCTGGTCAGAAAATCCCGGATCGCTGGCCACAAATACCCCAATCCTGACGATCCGCACAAGCCGCTGCCAATCGTGATCAATATGACTATCCAAAACCGCCAAAGCATTAAGAACTGATTGCCGTGCCGCTTCATATGCCTGCTCACCCGTCACCTGGGACGGCACCGTACCAACCGACAGCAATTCGCCATCTTTAAAAGCGAGTTGCCCACTGATAAACACCAGATCACCTGCCTGAACTGACGGCACATAAGCGGCTACCGGTTTGGGTGCTGTCGGCAACGTATAGCCCAGCTCTTGTAATTTTGCATGGATATTCATTATCTATAATTCATATGGAAATTTGGATGAAAAATCAAAACTAGGGATCCACTCCACTTGCCACGTTCCCTGTTAACGTAGCCCGCTCTATTGCGTCAAGAACTTGCTCCACGCCGTAGGCATCACTTTTAAAAACCTCAACCCCATCAGCTGAAAACACGACAAGCAAGGGAATAGTGACACGCCCTACAGCATCCAGCATCTTATAGCCATCTACATTTTTTCGACTTGTGATGTCGACCTTCATTGCCACCACATCTTTTCTTGATAAACGGTCAAGAACTTTTTCGTGGTAGAGAACCGCTGCCTCAAGAACCTTGCAGTTGAGACACCAATCGGCGGTAAAGTCGAGGACAACCGCGTTTCCTTCATCTAGTGCAGCTTGGAACCTCTCTTCCGTGAAGTAGACCCATTGCGGCTGCTTAGCAGCCAAATGGTAGGCAGAATACAATGACGTGACTGCCAGCAATACACCTAAACCCGCACAAGCAAGACGGCGACTTGGTCTACGCGTAATAAAAAACACTTGATGGGCCAACCACAAACCAGCTGCAACAACAATGATCGCGACCACCCACCAGTATGCGCCACTTGGAGCCTTGGTCCCGTCGTTAACAACACCATTAATTCCGGAGCCGATGAAATACGCTGCAGCAGCAAGCATCAGCAAACCCATCAACTGTTTAATCAATTCACTGGCCGGCCCTGTTCGTGGCATCTTGTCAACCCAAGCCGGGTTTGCCGACAGAACCAGATAGGGCAGAGCCATCCCCAGCCCAATGACAGAAAATGTCAACAAAGCAACCGGGGCGCTTTGTGTCGCCGCCCAGGCTGCGGCAAATCCAAGGAATAACCCCGTGCACGGCGTTGATAAAACGGCTGTCATTACACCAAACCCGAAAGAACCCACCATGGTGTCCTGCCCGGGGCTAAAACCATAAACGAACTTTGGTAAACGCAGCGCAAAGAGTCCGCACATTCCTACGGCCAGTATGGCAATTACAATACCGACCGTCAGGGTGAATGCTGGATACCCAAATAATTGGTTGTTGGTTGTAAAACCGCTGACCAGTGATACCAGCGCACCAATCACAAGCCAGAAAACCACAACTCCAAAGGTCATTGAAGCACCAAGCAGTAGGCATCGGCGGCGACTTCCCGCAACCTTACTTAACCCAATAATTTTGATGGGAATCACCGGCAGGACACACGGTGTAAAGTTAAGGAGAAATCCACCTAACCCGGCCAGCACCATGAGGAGAATCATCCCTGAAACCGTTCGTGTATCTAAGTGGATCCGCATACCAAAGAAGTTGTAGGCCAACGCCCCCGGCGTGCCCCTGTTGCTTTGCGAGACTTCAAAAGACGCAACAGTATTCACATCAGCACCTTCTGTCGTTACAGGCAATTGACCAACGTGCCCCGGCTCCTGCTCCACAGCATCGCCATGTTGATATGCAGCGAAGATATTCGGGTTGATTTTTGTGACCGCAACGTCAGAACCTACGATCTGCAGCCCGGTATCCACCGAGATATGTGCTGGCATCAGACATCTTTTGTCATCACATGCCTGGTAATGCAGATCCAATACCAGTCTCTGGGTGCCTGGTTTCGTAGTATCACCAATCATGACTGGCAGAAAGAAGATGGCTTGATCCTCAAAAACCATGGCTTTGAGAAACTTGCCCATCTCAAAATGGTGCGGTTCAGGATAGACCACGGGGCCAAATGCCAACCCTGGGGGTGCGTGGTCGACGTGAATAGTGGTCGGGATCAGTGAAACCCCACCCGTGTCCTCGTATTGCTGATCCTGATCACTGTAGATATGCCAACCCAGTTCAATATCAGCTACAACCGCCAAGACCAAACTGTCGCCAACATGAGCCGCATCCTGGGACCAGACCGCACGGGCTTGGACCACCTGATGCGGTTGGGCCCAACCGGGGGAGACCAGCCCCAGGCCGATCAGAATACAAATCCAAGCTGCGTACAGTCTTTGACTCATGCGAAGACCTTTCATCATACCCTGCAACCGTTATCGGTCTATGTGAAGTGAACGGCAACAAATTCCCGATAACACTCACAGATTATAGGAGCGTTATTCGTACGGTTATGGCAGAACTGCTTGATCAAAATGAAGTTGATGCCCTCTTGGCGGCAGTCGAGAGCGGTGATGTCGGGGATTCTGGCGATTCGGCTTCGCAACCGCCACCGCAGGTCTTTTCCAGTCACCGCAACGACTTAAATAACCTTGAAATACGGCCATACGACTTCAAGCGACCGGAAAGAGTCAGCAAAGACCAGATGCGATCGCTGGAAACACTACATGAAAGCTATAGCCGTAGCCTTGGTGCACAGTTGTCAGGCTTCTTGCGCACCATCATGGAGGTGAAGGTTTCTAATATCGAACAAATGACATTTAGCGAGTTCACGCATAGCCTACCAAACCCAACTTGCTTCAATCTGCTGGCATGCGACCCGTTGGATGGAAATATGTGCCTTGAGATCAGCCCCCTGATCATCTATCCGGTAATTGATCGGCTGCTGGGCGGATCAAACGCAGATTTATTTATTCCACAACGACCGTTAACAGCCATTGAGATGCGATTGGTCGGAAAAATCATCGATCGTGCCATGCATTCTCTAAGAGAAGCCTGGGGAAGCATTATCCCGATTAATTTTACACTTGAGGAATCCGAGTCCAATCCACAACTTGTGCAAATCGTTCCCCCCAATGAGGTCGTGGTTGTCGTGGGCTTTGAACTCAAGATGGGCAGTCGTGTCGGTACGATGAGCCTCTGCATTCCATATAACGTGATCGAGCCAGTGATCGAAAAACTATCTAATCAAACATGGGCTGCGTACAAACGGACTCGCGGCAACGACCGGCTTCGTCGCCGTGTGGCCCGTCACCTAGATTCGGCACAACTCACTGTCCGAACCATTCTTGCTGACACAACCATCAAGCTAAGCGAGCTTATCAATCTTCAGGTTGGCGACATCGTCCTTACCAACAAACCGGCCAGCGCTCCACTCACGATGATGATTGAAAACAAACGCAAGTACATCGGCCATCTGGGGCAATTCAAAGGCAATCGCGCCTTCAAGGTTAAACGACCACTGGATCCCAAGGATCGGGTGTAATTCGATCACCCTTTTCGCCCATCATCAAGCCCATACAACATCTTGAGCATTAAAGACCGGCCCATCAGTACAGGCAAGTTTGTACCGCCAATCACCCGTTTCACCTACACCCTCTGGCTGGTCATGGATCCTGACAACGCATGACTGGCAAGTCCCCATACCACACGCCATGGCCTGTTCCAAACAGACCTGGCAGTCCACGCCATAGGTTTGTGTCAAATGGGCCGTCGCTTGCATCATCGCCTGGGGTCCACATACAAAAACCACTGCCTGGCGACGTCTAGGTACACTTAGTCCACGAAGTAGAGGCTCCAACCCATCTGTCACTCTACCCACAAGTCCCTGCGAACCATCGTCTGTCGTGACCACCGCAGGAAAGTTGAATTGTGAAAATTCTTCAATGCAATGAGTAGGCAGGCCACCAGGGTCGGGCTCCTGTCCTGAATTACAGGTTACTGCAAGCAAGTCGCGTGTCGTGGCTCCAACAATCCCCACAACGTCCCAACCCGCTTGATGCATCCACTGAGCCAAATAAAACATTGGGGGCAAACCCACACCCCCACCCACGAGCAAGCCAAGCGATTTGTCGTCAGGCAACTCAAACTGGTTTCCCAATGGGCCAATCAGATCGACGCGATCTCCGGCAGCTAAACGTGCAAGCCACTGCGTCCCCGTGCCCACCACACGGTGGATCACATCAATCCAAGTGCCGGCAGCATTGTCGCCACGCCCGGCAAGACTGAACGGGCGCCGCAGCAGCGCAAGTTCCCCACAGAGTTCCGGTTGGGTCAACTTGGGGTGAATAGCCGTATCCCACTCAACACATTGGCCCAGAAGTGCCTCTTGGTTCTGTCCGCCACCCGGGATACGGCAACCAAGTTGAACAAACTGACCAGGTTTCGTAAGAGAAAATCGTCCCGGCAAGCCAAGGCGCAGCCGAAAATGTTCACGGCAGATCGGATTATTGAAGATAACCGTGGCGCCCACTAGACAACGCATTGGGATGATGGATCCATTTACTGGTAATGACCCCATGACCGACATTATAGTCCCCATGAAGGACAAGATGATTCAATGTTGGCGGCAGTTAAACACAACGCTATCCACCGTGCTTCCCAGATCATGTAATAAACGTAGCGAACACGCACGCCGTCAGGGGTGGCAGATCGATCAACCCAACCAGTATTGCCAGCGGTGCGGGACCACCGTTGCGCCAGGTGCGTGGGCAACAATCAATGCTCTTGCTGTACTGAAAAATCAATTGCATGGCAACGTATTATCCGTTTGTCAGCTTATAATGAACCGGTTGCTGATGGGATTGTGGCGATGAAATTTTCCAGTGATTGGACCTGGTCACCATGGTTTGACAGGAAGTTCGCCGAACAGATCGATACCCGTAACTCATCCGACCACACGATTGTCTGCCCGGTCCCTATGCATGTGTTACGGCGCGCACACCTATGGTTTCAATCAATCCCAACTTATGGCCACGGCATTCGCGGCCAAGAACAAATGGCCAGCGGCCAATCTGCTTCGTCGCCGACGTTACACCCACCCCCAAATCAGCATCTCAACCAGAAAACGATTTGAAAACGTACAGGATTCCTTTCAAGAAAAACATATTGACCTTCAGGGGTGGACTGTCTGGCTTGTAGATGACGCCAAAAAACTAGCGCGACACTCACCATGTGCACTCGGAAGTTGCGTCGTGTCGGTGCACGCCGAGTCTGTGTCGCTGTAGCAGCTGTCGGGGAATTGATTAATCGATAATAAAAAGGCTTAGCGAGCGTACTCAATGGTACGCATTTCACGCAGAACTGTAACGCGAATTTCACCCGGAAAAGTCATTTCTTCGCTCACTCGTTTGGCAATGTCCCGTGCCACATAACGGCTGTTGACGTCATCAACTGCCTCAGGATCAACCACCACCCGAACCTCGCGCCCAGCCTGGATCGCATACGCTTGCTTAACGCCCTTCATGCTGGTAGCGATCTCCTCAAGTTGCTCAAGACGTTTAACATATTTCTCAAGCGTCTCCCGGCGAGCACCGGGGCGAGCACCACTAATCGCATCTGCTGCCATTACGATTGGCGTATAGGGGGTAATCGCCGGAATATCATTGTGGTGACCACCAATAGCATTGAGCACCGCCTCGCTCTCGCCAAGCTTCTTGCAGAACTCCATACCGATTGCCGGATGGCCACCCTCAACGTCATGATCCATGGCCTTGCCAATATCATGCAGGTAGCCGCATCGACGCGCAGTCTGTCCGTCGAGCCCCAATTCGTCGGCAATCACCTGGCAAAGATATGCCACCTCGATCGAGTGACGCAGGATATTCTGGCCGTAGCTTGTTCGATAATGCAGCCGGCCCATTATGTCGCTAATTTTGCCGTGCAAGCCTTGAATATTAGCTTCGATACATGATTCCTTGCCAATCTTGACCAAACGCTGGGACATCTCTTCATGTATCTGCTCGACAATTTCCTCGATGCGCGAAGGATGAATACGGCCATCTTCAAGTAGCTTCTGCAACGCCTCTGACGCCACAGCTCGTCGAATGGGATCAAAACAGGAGACCACCACCACGCCTGGTGTGTCGTCAACAATCATGTCAACGCCGGTAGCCTTTTCAAAGGCCCTGATATTACGACCTTCGCGTCCGATGATCCGCCCCTTCATGTCATCGGAAGGAATTGACACTGCCGAAACAGTTGAGCTGGATGTATGTTCTGCTGCATACCGCTGGATGGCCTGAAGCGTTATCTTTAACGAGACCTCCTTGCACTCTTCTTCTGCCCGCTCAGTGCAACGTTGGATGAGTTGAGCCGCGTCGTGCTGGACCTCATGTTCCACCAAACGAAGTGCTTCCTTACGGGCATCTTCAACCGAAAGATTACTGATCCGCAACAGCGATTGTTTCTGTTCCTCGGTGGTTTTTTCCAAAATCTCCTTGCGATCGGTGATGAGCTGGTCCAGCTTTACACCCTTTACAGAAACCGCTTTTTCCCGATCCTTTGTTTTTTCCTCAAACTCATCGAGAAACTTTGTTTTAGTGGTCAGCATGTCAAGCTTGCGATCAAGGTTATCTTCCCGTTTGGCAAGGCGTCGTTCGATATCCTTCAGTTCATTTCGATCGCTGTTGCTCTGGCGATCAAACTTCTCACGCCGCTTGGCAATCTCATTTCGAGCATCTAACTCGATCTGCTTACCAACGGTTTCCGCCTCCTGTCGGCCGGATGACAGCAGCTGTTCAGTCTGACGTCGGGCGTCACCAATCATCCGAATCCCCATCACCCTGCTTAACAGAATGACAGTAATCACGCCGACAAGGAGTCCGCCTAAACCTCCGAAGATCAGCCAGGTCATGTCCGCTATATCTAAACCCATGCTCGGCATCACGCTTACCCTTCATAATGCGAACCGAAGCGCAGAAAAACAACACTTCAGTGCCAGCAAGGCACCAGCTGGATACGAAAGGCCTAGGGTGTCCGATCAGAGAGTGTTGACAGTTGACAAAAAAGGTAATCGCTTTGACGCTTGGCTTGACAGGTCTGTCAGCGCAAGGTCGACCGTGGCGTCCACAATCCCGTACCGGGACGTCATGCCAGCGGTATCTAATCGCCAGCTCACGTAAGCCGACACTTTATGTCCAAATTTTTGTCGAAAATCACCAAGCAATTGATACATTGTCAATCTATCCCGTCCGCATGGCGAACGTTCCGGCGCATGCATTGACTGAACACGCCATACTGATCGGTCACGGCCTCGGATGGCCACCCACCCAGCTCGTGCCGGTTGTTGCTAATCCCCCAAAAAAGTGTCTTGGCAGCCGCACTGTGCACACTGGCCAAGAAACGATAGTCAAGCATAGGGTACATCGAAGTATCATGTCAAGAATGAGGTTCTTTAGATTACCCATGAACATCAATAGAACACAACAATGAACGAATAGATCATATAACATTTCCAGATAACCGTTTATGAAAATAGACCTAGATGGCTGGCCTAGGCGCCAATCCACAAAGGGTGTGGCAACCAAGCCAAATCCAATGACAGGAAGCTGATGATAATTACGGTGATTTTTCTAGTTATTGTGGGAGGAATCAGCCTGTCACAGGCCGTCAGTGATCCCCATCAGGTGACACTGCGTTGGCTGCGACTGGGTGGCATCATTGCAGTAACCCTATTGGCGGTTGCGGTAACAATCGCTGTACTCACCGAACCAAAAATCCAGCCAACCGACTGGGGGCTTCTTGCCCTGACCGCCACTGTCCTGGTGATACAACTTACCGCGACACAAAAAGCCAAACACCAGATTCAACGGCGAGCGGCCGGATGCGGATTTCTACTTGCCTCGGGCACAGCAGGAACAATTGTTACACATCATCTGACCACTGCAATCAACCTGCCATCGATCGCTATTACCACTGCACTGAGTGCTGGTCTTGTCGGTGGCACACTTATGACCATGCTGCTCGGTCATGCCTATCTCACGGCGGGTAATGAGATGACGCAAAAACCTTTTATGCGCCTGCTCCTGATGGTCATTACCCTCCTGATCCTGCGCCTGATCTTCAGTACCATGTGGGGTGGTTACAGTTATTACACCTCATCTCGTACTGGGCCAAATTCATGGAACCTGATGATGATGATGGCCCGCTACTTAGTCGGATTTGGCGTACCCGCGGTGTTTGCCTATATGACTTATGATTGCATTAAGCGACGAGCCAACCAATCGGCCACAGGGATTCTCTACATCACCTATGTGATGGTAATTATCGGCGAGGGAGCCGCTTTGGCGCTGCTCGGCGCGACAGGTTGGGCTTTTTGATACGCACTTAGGCTCGACCAGTAAAGCGTAAACCTCCTGTAGGTTCCATGGGGGGTACCTCGATTTCACTACCTGCGACCATCTGCTCATACACACGTTGCAGTGACTGGCAGTACCGTTGGCGGGAGAAAAAACTAAACGCTTCATGCCGTGCCGTATCACGCAGTTGCCAAGATACCTGATGGTCGGACATCAACTGGCACAGCCGGTTAGCCAGTGCATATCTCGCTCTAGGGGGTGCCAAGAGCGCCGAATGGCGATCCTCCACCACCTCACTGATCTCATAGGTCGCTTCGGCCACGATAGGCGTATTGCATGCCATTGCCCACCGCAAACTCAGACCGCCCGCCCCAGAACCGATGGCCAATGCCAAGTCACACGCCGGTAATATCTCCCACGGCTGAGCCAATCGCTCATCCGTCAAATTCCGTTCACCGTGCCCCAGGTCTGTCATAATACTCTGCCCACGACAACGATTGCACTGCTCCGGATGGACCAACAATCGCATTGCCCGTGGTGCCTCCTGGGAATCAGCTACCAGGAGTAGAGTCATGATCGCCTCGTGCGTATCACTCCGATGGGGTGGATCACTAAGCAAGGCCACCACCACCGTGTCATCATCTACATCAATGCCCCACGATGCTCGTGTTGCCATACGACTGCTATACACAGCCTTACCAAAATCCAAAGCAGGCAACAGCACATGGGCATCTGCCGCTGACAAACCACTACTAAGTAACGTTCGATGAATGGCCATACTAATAGGCAGCGAAATGGTGCGCGACTGTGCATGCTGCGTGAGCACACGCAGCCACCGAATCACACTGGGTTCAGGATTCACCGTCAGCGTGATGAACCGTGGTACTGAACGCAATGCGATCGACGACCAGTTCAACGTACCAAGCGACCAGCAATGAATCAGATCGAAAACACCCAGGCGTTTAACTGCTGCAGAAACTGCCATCCACCCAGCTACGGCGTGCCCCATTGGAACGCCAACATGGGCAAAATTCGAAATGCCAGCCGCACGAGCTTGCTGAATAAAACGTTGGCCACCGAGTAAAAGCACTCGCTGGTCAACATCTCCCAGTCGGCCTAAAGACGCCTCAAGCAGCGCCAAAGTTGTCGGCGATGCCTGTGGACCACCGGCATCAATGAGGTGTAAAACACGCATTTGAATAAATCGAATTGAGGGCCGGTAACCTTAATCAGGTAGCTCACCCGGTTGGCGGGGCAGGTAATCAAAAAAAAGGCGGCTTGCATCACGAGCAATCCGCTGGGCAAGCTGATGCTCAACCGCGCGACGAAGTCCAACTCTATGGTCGGGAATGCCGCGGGCTGGCAACCGCACCTTGAGCTTGTAGCCGGGTGGAGCCAATGACTGTGCTTGCCCCTGCATCCCTGCCACTGTAGTAGGAAACATGCGTTTCTTGTTTATCACGTCAACCACCTTCACCTCCACTTGCGCAGTCGGATACAATAGACCAGGCTGCGGGTAAAGATCAATGTTGGTGATAGACATGTACACGACCTGCTCAGCTTTCAAACGGCGGCCGATCTGGTCAATACCAGCACGATCGAAATCGTCGCCAAGTTCCTGCATCAACTCAGCAATTTCCCCTGGCGGTACCGTCGTCAAGATGGCATGATGAGTAAGCAACCGGTCAACTTCGACCGCAATCCGATCCTTCATATACAAGTCGGCGAACTGGCTGGAGGAATCCTCAACCCATACGAGAGTCGCACGCTGTGGCAAGTGATATTGGGCCTTAACCATCTGGGGAAACAGGCCATGCGCAACAACTCCGGCCATTTTGCAGCCACCGAGAGGGGCCGCAAAATGGACCAACAACAGACATGATCCCAACACTTCTACGGCTCGACGGTAAACCGTCATGGCCTTGCAACCTCCTCGTAATCATAGAAGAGGCGTGCGACATGCTGGGCAAACACCGAATGCAGGCCAAACCGAATTGTTGGCTCATCGCTACCAAGTAATGCAACAGCCATGTTGGGGTACTGAGCCTGTGTGGTATTCATATATGCTGCAACATCTGGATCATCCGATTCAGCTTCATACACCCCAATACTCGCTTCAATCACACCACGCCACACATGTTTATGCTCCGGATCATGTGTTGAATACGAAAAGACATCAATTAGCAAAAGTCGCTCAACATTGAGTTGCTGCATCAACTGGCTGTATGACATTGTGTTCCAGTAGGGGTTGGACTGTCGGAAATGTTCGACCTGGACCGGATCAGCCACGCGGATACCCGGCACATTCGTGGCGAGTTGGGCTCCAATAGCCTTTGCAACCATCTTGGATGCATGGGGATGATGGTAATGCGTACGCGTGTCGACGGTTACAAGTACGCCAACTGCTTTGCCATTTAGGCCTTGGTATTCTGCTTCCACACTAATCGTCTTGGCGGCCACCACATATGCGGCCCATCCAGCCACGCCACAACCACCACAGACAACCGCCAAAACAGTCATCAAAAAACAGGGGGCGAGCCAGATACGGTAAAGTTTACCCGTCAGGTGATTGTAGTCCGTTTTGTTAATCATCAATTTAATACCCACCGTTCACCATCAGGATTTTGTATATCCAGCCCCCAAGACACCCGCCTGCGGCCACCCAAACGAGCGTAGGCCGCCATAGCCACCGTGCCAGTGGTACCAGATCAATCCCAAAAACCAAAGCATAACCTGCAACGATCGCTCCAGCTGCCATAATGATCGCCAAGACAGCTGCCGCAGGTTGCACACGAAAAGCCGAAGCGAGATCACCGTGAGCCGCATAGGTCAGTGAAGTCGTATAACCACAGGTAAAACAGGGAAATCCAAATGAACGATAGACACCACAGGCCGGCAACCCCAACTGGCGATGAGTGCCCAAACCCAACTGGTCCGCCCGCAGGCCGCTGGTCATGACCAACGGCGCCGTGGTCACGAACAGAATGATGATGGCCACACACCGGCGACCCCACTGGAAAGCTGGTCGCGACCGGTCACCTGGCATCATATAGGGCTGTTGTACAGAGGACACCGGACAACCTCATTGCTTAGTATGAAGATTTCGCCGAACATCAACGATCTCCAACACGGGCTGCTTCTAGTAGAGTAGGCAGTCGGGCACTGCCAAGCAAAGAACAATGTCGCATGGCACTACACATGGACCAAAGAAAATCAATGCAGCCTCAAACAAATACCACGGAGCCTAAAATACAGCCAAACCATCGCACGGTGGCGGTTCTACCTTCGTTCTTTACGCTTGGTAACTGTCTTTGCGGGTTCTTGGCCATATTCTTTGCCAGTCGTATGGCCGACACGAAATTGCTCTGGGACTGGACACCGCTGACCGTCGGGGCAGTGTTCGTGTTCACCGGCATGCTATTCGATGCACTCGATGGCCGCATTGCACGAAGAACTGGGCAGACAAGTGAACTGGGCGAACAACTTGATTCCATGGCCGATATGGTCACCTTTGGTGTCGCCCCGGCATTTTTAGCAGTCCAACTGGTAGCGGCCGAAACCCCTTTCCTATCTGCCAAGGGGGATACTTATTTTGACCGAACTGCTTTAATCATCGCATGTATATATGTTGCCTGTGCAGCAATTCGCCTAGCACGATTCACACTTGAGGTCCCAAGTGGAGACCAAGCAGACCACCTAAGCTTTGAGGGATTACCAAGCCCGGGCGCGGCGGGCACTGTAGCCAGCCTCGTCCTGCTCCACCAACACTTCCTTGCTCGCGACAACACACAGCAATGGACAATGACATTGGCCAGCATTGGGATGGTGATCGTGATGCTAATGGTCGCATTGGTAATGGTCAGCCGACTACGATACGTACATGTTACTAATCGATACTTACACAAACGCGCGCCACTCGAATATATTGCAATCTGCGTTATTGTTGGCTTACTTTTAGCTATCAACCTGCAGGGAGCACTCGCAGCAAGTTTCGTTACCTACGCACTCTCGACACCATTGGCTTGGTGTTATCAAAAGATGAAGCATCGCGCAGCGCAAACGACGCCAAATCCATAAATATAATTCAACGATTCGATAGCTATTTTGATGGCAAATAACTTGACTTTTCCGGCCAACTGCTAGGGTTCATCAAATCCGCGCTTGACCAAATCACACAAGGCAGCCACTGCATCAGCCGCATCAACCCCATCAGCTGCAACTTCCAGTCGCGTTCCCTGGGATGCAGCAAGCATCATCATCTGCATAATGCTCTTGCCATCGACAGATTGTGTTCCCTTAATGACACGAATATCAGCGTCAAAGGCATTGGCGGCATCAACAAATGCCATTGCTGGCCGCGCGTGCAGCCCCAAGGGATTCAAGATCGTGACGGTGGCCTTTGCCGTTGAACTAGGTAGTTTCACCGGTATGTCTTCCAGGTTGCAGTCCGCAACCCTTACTCAACAAAATTACCCCTGCAATTTCTGAGCATCGGCTTCTTGTAATAGATCAACGACCGATTCCACATCCTCCGCCTGTCTCAAAAATCGCCTGAACATATCCTTCTGCAGATTGGAAAAAATGTTTTCCATAGCCTGAAGATGGTCATCAGGATTATCCTGAGGGCTGAGTAAAAGAACAACCGTATAAACCGGAGCACTGTCTAGAGCATTGAAGTCGACACCTTGTTGACTGATACCAATAGCGGCCGCCATCTGGTTGAGTTTTTCGTGCTTGACATGCGGCACGGCAACACCTTTACCAAAACCAGTTGACCCAGATTTCTCGCGTTCAATGATTGAAGAAATCAGGTCCTTGCGAAGGGACTTAGCGGCGGCACCACCGGCAATCAAGGCATCAATGAGTTCAGTGATAACCTCATCGCGATTGGCGCTCTTCAGTTGCGGTATGATGGCCGCAGGCAACACAAAATCACTCAGTTTCATTGCGATCACATTTTCTACGGCCAGGATTCAGGATCGTGGTAACGGGTGTCTCGGTGAATTTT
>CAUZIY010000027.1:0-27856 GCA_963579995.1 Phycisphaerae bacterium | reverse complement strand
TCAAGAACCAAATACGTACCGGCGTGGACGACGATGTCACGGTAGAACTAAATCAGCGTGCCGAAAACTACTTGGAACGCGGGCTAGAAGCCTACAGGCAAAAGGATTACAGCACCGCTTTTCGAAACCTAAACAACTCAATGTCCGTTTCATTACGTGCCTACCCGGCAGTTCGTCTTGCAGTGTTTGATGCCGTGGGTGGCATCATGCTGTACATGTTTCTCATTGTTCCGTTTTCTTTTTTTGCCGAGCGAATCGTGTTTGGATTCCCCGATATTCGTGCACGATTAGCAGGGATGCTTGGAATCTTTCTCCTCGTATTCGCCATTATTCGTATCACGCACCCCGCCTATGAACTGCTTTCCTCCTCGCTGGTTGTCCTGGTTGGTTTTATTATCTTCATCCTTTGCCTGATGATCTTATCGTTCGTCTTTGGCAAATTTGCTGAACGGGCGAGAACGCTGCGTCGAGCCGGCGGTTCTGGAGAGGATGCTGGGGACTCAGACACAACACATCTTGGAACTGCAGGTGCAGCTTTTACACTGGGGATTAACAACATGCGCAAGCGCAAGGTTCGCACCGCCTGTACGGTAGCGACCTTGGTGCTGATATGCTTCTGTCTCGTCTGCTTCACCGCCCCCCGCCCTCAGCTCAAGGATCGACGGATCGCCGTTGGATCATCTGGTTTTAATGGGCTGGTTTTACGCGAAGGTGGTGATGTTCGGGCTACGCAGCTTCAATTCAAAGACCGGGCCAAGGTGATCAGTCGGCGTAAATATTATGCTGATAATTTAACTGCAAGTTACAAGCCATCACAGGGTCCTGTCCGCCACGCCCAACACAAAGGTGTCATCTATCTACAAAGCGCAGAACGCTTGATCAGTGATATTGAATCCATTTTTCTACCCGGGGGGAAATGGTTTCGCGACAGTGATGTGGGAATTTGCTATATCTCCGACGTCACGGCAGGTGACCTGGGAATTGATCCAGCACATCTTAAGCAAGGCAACGTAAGTGTCGTACTTCGCGGCCAACGACGTGTTGTCAATGGCATTTTTGACAGCCGAAAGCTTGAAGCCCTACGTGACATCGACAAGGAAAGCCTTCTGCCGGGGTTAGAACAAGGCGAGGCCAAAGAACAGCGTAGCCGTGCCGCCCAATTCAAGCGATTCTCGGGGCAAGGCGGCCAACAGGTGTCCGTCGAACGGACTGCCGGAGCCGAGGTCATCTTGTTGCCCTTTAATGCCAACTCAGAGTTACCACGCTGGTCGGGCCACATGGGCCAGGAGGAACAGACTTCCGCGGTGGTTCTGTTCAATGACCAGCCATATGGCTCCATGCGTGAACTGATCGATCAAATGCTCTACCGATCACCCACATTTGTCCGCTATGCGATCGACGGCCTTGCATTTTACGGTGCGCGGTTGCGGTCAATCGGGCTACAAGGCTACGCCGACATTGTGATCCCGCTACTGGTCGGGTCATTTATCATATTCAATACCATGCTGGGAAGTGTTTATGAGCGCAAGAAAGAGATCTCAATCTACTCGGCCGTAGGATTATCACCGCGACATGTCTTCTACCTGTTCCTTGCCGAGAGCTTGGTGTACGCCGTCATCGGTGTGGTAGGTGGCTATCTCCTTGCCCTCGGTTTGCAGTGGATCTCGCAACTTGGCGGCGGTTTCCTGGGGTTGGATATGAACTATTCAAGCCGCAGCGCCATTTATGTGAGCCTCACACTGATGGCGGCCGTGATTGTCTCCAGCTTCGTGCCGGCATACCAGGCAGCACGTGTGGCAGCACCTTCAGAAAACATCTCCTGGACATTACCCCAAGCTCAAACGCCGGGCCAACTGCGGTTCGATCTCCCCTTCACATATATTGGACGTGATATTATCGCCGCCGTACCGTTTATCCGATCTTGGTTCGATGCCCACGGGGAGGACTCCTCCGGTGAGTTTTCTGCTTCCGCACCGAACATACAGGTGGATTGGGCCCACTCTAGGCCCGAACTGACGATTGCCACAACCGTCTGGCTAAGACCCTATGATCTAGGCGTCAGCCAGAGTGTGAAGGTGTCGATGCAGCCGTCCTCGGACCCAACGATTTATCAGGTTACCATCGATATCAGGCAACTAAGTGGCAGCGAAACATCTTGGAAACGAACCAACAACCGCTTTGTACGTCTGTTACGTCGACATCTGCTAAGCTGGCGTGGCCTTCCACAACAGAGCAAGCAACACCTGGCGGAGAAGGGGGCAAGATTGCTCGTCCCCGTGGTTTCTGCAGAATGAGTACACCATGCAGATTTCACAATGCTGATTTGGTCGCCCTTGCCCGATTGAGGAGTTCAAACGGGCGGGAAATGAACCTTGCATGGTCCGCGGGGCGGTGACCTTTTTCCCCAACGCGTGATCTGTCAGTGTAGTCTGGAATGGAAATTAGAATGGCGCTAGGATCGATTTTTAAACGCCGGACAAAGGCGATCTCGGAAGACGCCGAACTCGAACTGTATCGCGGCATTATCGAAGTGCCGAATAAGTTCGAGGAAGGCTTTACCATGAAAGCCGTGGTCGGTGCCCTGTTTTGCGGCATCATCATGGTCCCGGGGTCGATCTATCTGAGCCTTCTACAAGGTGGCAACATGAATGTTGCCGCATCTTGGGTCACCCTCATCTTATTCGCCGAGATAGCGCGTCGCTCATTAACAACACTGCGCAAACAGGAAATGATCATTCTGCTTGGCGTCGCCGGTTCGATGAGTGCTGGCGGACCACTGGGAGAATATATTTACCGCCAATTCATCATTGGCTCAGAAGCTGTGCGCGAAGCTGGTTTTTCACAGGAATTTCCAGTGTGGTATGGGCCGGCCGCAGATTCACAAGCATTGGTCGAACGCACCTTCTTCCACAAAGACTGGGTGTTTCCTCTTTCGCTGATGGTCGGAATGATGTTTATTTGGGTAATCAGAAGTTACGTTTCTGGATATATCTTTTTTCGCCTTGCCAGTGATATTGAAAAGCTGCCATTTCCCATGGCTTCTGTTGGTGCCGCCGGGAGCATGGCTCTTGTCGAAGCGGGCGAGAAGAGCCAGTCGTGGCGGTGGACGGTATTTTCCACCGGCACCATTATCGGCGCCGGATTCGCAGCCATACACAGCCTCATTCCCTTGATCACCGGCGCATTGCTTGCACGGCCAATCACCCTGATTCCAATACCTTGGATTGAACTCACACCGATGTTCAAAGGAATTTTGCCGGCCGTTGCATTGGGCGTGGCAATTGACCTTGCATTGGTACTAATTGGTTTTGTCGTTCCTTTTTGGGCCGTCATGGGTGCCGCCGCCGGGGTGCTCATTACAATTATTGTCAATCCAATCCTCTATCACAACGGTGTCCTGCACACCTGGAAAGAGGGGATGGAGACAATCAATACCCAGATCGCGAATCAAATGGACTTTTGGTTCAGCGCCGGCATGGGTATTGCGCTGGGCCTGATGCTGGTCAGTATGATTCAGACGGTTACGGCTATCCGTTCAGCCATGCGTGAAGCCAAGGGGCAGGGCACTGGACGTAGCCAAAAGCTGCAAGGTGGACTTGCCACACCACCTGGACGCGGTGATTTTCCGATGAAGATTGCTTTCATGGTCTACATCACGTGCCTGTTCGCCACTTTCCTGCTGTGTTATTGGCTCATCCGAAATCCGACGCCCCTACTTATTGCATTTTTACTTTTATATATCTTCCTTTATGCGCCCATGATGGCATATCTCAATGCCCGACTTGTCGGCATATGCGGACAGGCCGTGCAGGTTCCATTCATTCGGGAAGGGATGTTTATCCTCAGTGGCTATAAAGGACTGGACGTCTGGGTTTCGCCAGCGATCGATCCGCAAACTGATGCTGAACGCGATGCTGGTCAAGCGCAGATATTCCGCCAACTTGAATTAACCGGTACACGATTCTGGAGTGAAGCCAAGGCACGCGCATTAACAGTTCCCCTGGCCTTTGTCTTCAGCTTCTTTTTCTGGTCTTTCGTATGGCACACCAATGCCATTCCATCGCCGGCATTTCCCTACGTTGAGAAAATGTGGGAACTGCAAGTTCGATCCAACATGATCATGTGGTCTGCTACGATGGGCGCTGAGGGTGAGACAACCATGTTCCAAGAAGCATTTCACCCTCCTCAGATTATCCTGGTATGTGGCCTGACGGTATTTGTATTCCTTGTGTTTCGGTGGGTGGGACTGCCTATCATGTTCATCTATGGCATTATTCGTGGAGCAGGTGCATTCCCGCATATGCTGGTTCTTGAAATCTTCGGCGCCCTGCTCGCCAAGTTTCATTTCCACAAGAAATATGGTGCGCAACGATTCCTCCAAATCGCACCAGTGTTGTTAGCCGGCTACATGACGGGGGCCGGTTTAATTGCAATGCTCGGCGTGGCATTTGCACTTATTGCGCGCTCGGTGTCGTCCGCCGCGCTTTAAGGGACGATGATGAATGGATAAATCACAACCATCACAACGCTCCATACCCTCAACCAGTAACACTGGATCTCGGGACCAATTTGGACGTGTTAAAAACCCCCCCATGCTGGAAATCGTCCGCATGGCCTACCGCGGTGTCCGCAACCGGCTTGGACGAATGGTTGTAACTTGGCTGGGTATTGTGCTTGGCATTACATTCCTCATGTCAGCGATGGTGTCTTCTGGAATCCGCCTAGCAGTACAGGAGACCTCCGATCGTCGGGCCGCGGTTGAAAGCATGTATGGCGTACTGCGGGCCGAAGTCGGGAAACTGGACGACAAGAAGATCGTCATCATCAGGCCCGATGAGGAATCATCCGCGGCTACACTTGAGGGTTTACTTGCATGGCTAAAGGAAAACGCAGAACAAATGCAGATTGTCGGCCCCGTGAAGAGCAGCAAGGCCACAATGGATATGACGCTATACGAAAATGCATCCGCGATTGTGGCATGGGTACCGGAAAAATGGTCATTAACGCCCAGTTGGCAGGACATGACCAAAAGTATGCAGCAAGCGGTTGTGCTACGCTACACGCCCGATCCTGACGGACCATTCATTTCTGATGATGCCATTCGTAGCACTGAAATTCTGCCGAAGGTTACCGAGGACCAAAAGAAAAAGGCAGGTGAGCAGGCACGCAAACAGAAGCTTCGCACTCAATGGTTGATTGGCATTTCATTGCTTGTGGCGGCAATTGGTATCACCAACGCACTGTTAATGAGTGTGACCGAACGATACCGAGAAATTAGCACGCTCAAATGCCTGGGCGCCCTGAACTCCTTTATTATCTATCTGATGTTTATTGAAAGCGCCGTACTGGGGCTTTCTGGAGCGTTGGCGGGAACTGCCGGTGGAATTGTATTTTCGCTTGTTGGATGGATCAGTTCCTATGACATGAACATGGTCATCGGATCAATCCATGGGCCGGAACTATTAAAACAATGCGCGATCTGCTCGGTGGTGGGATTGGTCGTATCATTGATTGCTGCAATTTATCCGACACGCATTGCGGTGGCGATGATACCGGCAGATGCGATGCGAACCGAAATTTAGTTTCTGGAACTCAATAAGACCAGGAGCTGCAGGAAGGACTGATGATATGAACTCATCTGAACAAAACACCAAAGACACGGCGAACAATGACGAACGACTCAAAGCATTTATTGATGAAGTTAGTTCGTTTGAGGGTTCGGGACTAGCCGTTCGCGTCGATGATGTCCAAAAAGTGTACCGGATGGGGAAAATAGAGGTGCGGGCACTCGATGGCGTAAACCTCAAGATCAACCGCGGCGAGTACATCTCCATCATGGGACCCAGTGGATCAGGAAAATCAACCCTGTTCAATATGATGGGCGGCCTAGACAAACCAACCAGCGGCAAGGTCTATGTGGATGATGTGGATATCGCGGAGTTGGATCCGTCTGAACTTGCCTGGCTGCGCTGCCGGAAAATGGGGTATATCTTTCAAACATTCAACCTCATTGGAACCATGACAGCATTGGAAAATGTGATGCTACCCATGGCATTCGCCGGGAAATCAAATGATGAGGCTTTGGACTCCGGGGTTGATATTCTCACGCGTGTCGGTCTTGGTGACCGCTGCAAGCATAAACCAACCGAACTGTCCGGCGGCCAACAGCAACGCGTGGCGATCGCACGCGCGTTCGCCAATGACCCAGCAATCATCCTTGCCGATGAACCAACTGGAAACCTTGATTTAAAAACTGGGCAAGCGATCATTACGCTTCTTAAGGATATGAACCAAGAGCGCCAAACAACGGTCATTTCTGCCACGCACGACCATAAAATGCTTGATGTTTCTGATCGAATCGTCTGGGTTGCTGATGGGCGGGTTGATCGCATTGAAAAACGCAAGGATGTGGAGATCGAAGTCGGCAAGGTGGTCGAATAATCACTTGGGTTTAGTCAACCAAGGTGGTAAAAGCGGGGCGGAACACTATGGACAGTTGACCGTAAGTCAAGTGACGCGACTATTAATCATTTCAGGTGTGATGCGAATTTTGGCGGGGCTAGTCATATGAGCCTTGGGTAGATCCGATTTTCAAGGCCTGCCGGGTGACTTGCAGCACGAAGGTGATCGCATCCATTTTCATTTTCCAATCGTAACGTGCCGGATTGGGTCCATGGCTGGAACAGTTGGATTGTCATTTTCCCTGTGGCTATGGCGCTGGTGGCACAGATAGAATCATGGGGGTGGGTTCCACACAGAAAATCGGCTATCTGACACACGCCGATTCAATCATGAAGCCTCCATCCAGAAAGACGTAGAAGGTGTAGATACGATCACCGGATATCAATGCCAGATGCCGTCTTTGAACCTATCAATCGCGGACAAGTACAATTAGAATCATGCCAATACCTATCCAGATCATCTTGGTCGCCATGTGTTTCGTCGCCACTGCCGCGACGGCCCTTCCTGTCGATTCAGACCTTAATGTCAAACCTGAGTCTCAAGTCCTTGGGAAATATAAAAGTGAAACAGGGCACCAAAAAATGGTTGCTCTGCTTCATCAGATCGCGGAGGAGCGGAATGACCGACACCCTTATTTTCGTACTGATCGGGCACAACAGCTAAAGAATCAGCTACGAAATCTACCGGCAGACACACCCAACCATGTACGATGGAAGCTCCATTCATTTCTAGGCGTTGCCGAACTTCGCTTAGGCAACACCGAGGCATCCATAGAAAACCAACTCAAGGCCTATCAAATCCTCCCGAAAACCCACAAGACTAAACACCTGGGAAACTACATGCGGTTTCAACTGGGCGTGGCGTATCTGCGCCTGGGTGAAACCCAAAACTGCTGCCTGCGAAATACACCGGAAAGCTGCATTGTCCCCATTGCAACAAGTGGCCTACACGCCTACACGACCGGTTCGGAACAAGCCATTCATTACTTTACTCAAGTATTAACCCATGGGGTCAAAGACAGGAGGGATACCAATATCTATCTTTCCGCCAGATGGCTAATTAATATTGCATACATGACCATCGGCGCCTATCCCAATGGCGTTCCGCCCCAATATCTGATTAACCCCTCGGTATTCCAGTCAAAGATCCCCTTCCCTCGTTTTAAGAACATCGCTCCATCACTTGGACTCAATACGTTTAACTTATGCGGCAGTGTGATTGTCGATGACTTCAATAATGATCATTACCTCGATATTGTCAGTTCAACCTGGGACAGCACGGGGCAGATTGGAATTTTTCGAAATAATGGTGACGGCACCTTTTCTCATCGAACCAAGGAAGCTGGTTTAGCGGGGCTCTACGGTGGTCTTAATATCGTTTCCGCGGACTACAACAACGACGGCTGGCTGGACATCCTGGTCCTGCGAGGTGGCTGGATGTTTGAGGCAGGGCAGCATCCCAACTCGTTAATCCGCAACAATGGGGATGGCACCTTTACCGACGTCACCTTTGACGCCGGTCTGGCCAATCATCACTACCCGACGCAGACTGCTGCTTGGGCGGACTATGACAACGATGGCGACCTCGATCTATTTATTGGCAATGAATCAGGTGGGAACATCGATTTTTACATTGGCGACAAGCCGCCCACGAAAGTCGGTAGATTTAGCTCCGAGGCGCATAAATTCAAACAACACATACCATGTCAACTATTCCGCAACAATGGGGATGGCACCTTTACTGATGTCGCACCGGATGCGGGTGTTGACCACCCTCTTTTTGTAAAAGGTGTAACCTGGGGTGATTACGACAACGACCGATGGCCTGATCTTTACATATCAACGCTCAACTCGCCCAATCGCCTCTATCACAACAATGCGGACGGTACCTTCACCGATGTTGCACCCGATGCAGGCGTTACAAAACCAATCAGTAGCTTTCCAACCTGGTTCTGGGATTTTGACAACGATGGGAATCTAGATTTGTTCACCGCAAGTTATTCCAGTAGTTTGCCGCAGGTTGCTGCGGTATATTTAGGTCACCAGGTCCGATTCGAGCCTCCAGCACTTTACCGTGGTGACGGACAAGGCGGATTCGAAGATGTTTCTATCAGCCAAAACCTGAACCTGCCCATGCAACCAATGGGCTCGAACTTCGGTGACCTTAACAACGATGGCTATCTCGACTTTTATCTGGGTACTGGCGATATCAACTACCACGTTCTGGTCCCCAATATGATGTTCCTCAATCAAGGCGGGGGGGGATTTGAAAACGTCACCATGGCGGGTGGGTTTGGGCACCTACAAAAGGGGCACGGCATCGCCTTCGCCGATCTGGATAATGATGGTGATCTCGATGTATTTGAACAAATGGGGGGGGCTTTCCCGGGTGATGCATACGGAGATGCCCTCTTTGAAAATCCAGGCTTTTCGAATCACTGGATTGGCGTGAAACTTGTCGGCACCAAATCAAATCGCTCGGCCATTGGAGCGAAAATCCATGTCCGGATCACGGAGAATGGAAAGCCGAGATCCATCTATCGACATGTCACCAGTGGTGGAAGCTTTGGCTCTAATCCATTAAGGCAGATGATAGGACTGGGGCAATCAACCAAAGCCGACATACTTGAAATCGTTTGGCCAACCACAGGACGCAAACAACGCATTGAGAATATTGGTGCCGGCCAGTGGATTCACATCACCGAAGGCAAAGAGTCCTTTCGCAAACTTCACCTCAAGCCAATAGGCTTCACCCAACACTAGATATTGGCACCTGCTCGCAAGTTGATACGATTGGCCACCATGATCACTGATACACAAATCAACACATTCGAACAGGAAGGCGCGGTCACAATCGATACGCCACTCACCGATGACCAGTTAACTCAAGCGGCCCAATTGATGGATGCCCTGCTCCCCTTGGGGCCACCTCGACCCGGCGAGAAGAATCCCCGTTACCGAGTCGGCGAGAACAACCTGCTCCAACCATCATTTGTTTCAATCATTTCACACCCCTTCTTTGAGAAGGTCATGAAGAAACTCCTCTATACCGACAACGTGGTAATCATCAATACGGCGATTCGAAAAACGCACCCTCAGCCGAATGCGAAATTTGAAATTGGCGAACACACTGACATCACCTATGGCCTGGCCGATATGGCGTCTAGACCCCGGCGAATGGACCTGGGGTTATTTATATGGATTAAAGATGTGGGCCCGAAAACCGCGCCGTTGATGTACCGTCCCAAAAGCCATCTGCAGATCGCCCAATGGATGGATGATCGCCCAACGTATCTGACCAAATCAACGGACATCAACAATTATGTCAATATGCAAGATGCGCACAGCCGCCCCGCCGGCCATGCGAAGCATCCAGATGATTGGCCGGACCTAGAATTCGAGGACCCTATTCCCGTAGTTGGACATGCGGGGCAAGTATCAGCAGTCAACCAAGCCGCCATTCATGGAGCTTCGACGAATGTCGACACCAAGCCACGATATTCTTTCTATATTGGATTTCGCCCGAGGGATGTGGTGATAGGAGAAGTTAAATCACGCTTTAATGGCCGCCGGTCATATTTGTCGAAACTCCGGGAAGTACTGCCACCAGATCGACATCATCTGATTCCAGATGATGTTCAATAGCATCGGGCCGGATTGTTTTTAATTTAGCATGTTGATGCCACAGCCAATCCGCCAATATCCGAACCGAATTCAGCTTCCATTTCGCGCCGTGTTTTCATTATTTCACAACTTTCATCGTACTCAATGTCATCCCAGCACAGTTGCTTTCCCTGGGGAACATCATGCAAAAGCATGACGTCGTGAGCCAAACCCAATGGAACCAATCCATTCTTATGTGACTGATCCGCCGGCACCTGCTTGCCCCAGACGCAATAACCTCCTTCGCCATCGAGTATTTCTTTTGCCTTGAGATCTCGCTTGGCGACCGCAATCGTATCGGCTGACCAGCCGCGTGGGGCGCCTGTCGGCTCCCCACGCAAAGCCACGCTGGCCACAGAGATTCCCAACTCCAGCCCAATCATGTGTGACGGCCTAAACAGGGCACAATACCGACCAGTCTCATCCACCAGCATGCCGTATTCACCAAAACACTGTCGTACATAATTGTTATCTGATGTAATAACAATGAATGTGCCAAACCGGAGATCCTCCTCCACAGGACTCATATCGCAATTCAATGACGACACAACCTCTGTTGTACCAACACGACTGAGAACACCGCCATCAAAGTGGGGTTTACACACCTGCGCCAACTCCCTGCAGGACGCCGGCGGAAAGCCCAAGCCGTCTTCTTGGGGAGTCAATCCAGAAGCATTACATACAGCCGTCATCTCAATGGCAGATTTAGATCCGTCAACAAAGCTATTAAACATCTTTGGATTCATGCCCCCCCGTTCGGCATCTTGTGGATCAAGTCCGTAGAGGTTCCAAACCGTCTGTGGTGTTGACTGGTGAAATGTTGGATGGTGACGCGTCCCCTTGCCTGCACAGACCACGTCAAACCCACATGTGCGTGCCCAGTCGATGTGTTCGCAGACCAGAGCCGGCTGATCTCCCCAAGCCAGGCTATAAACCATCCCCGCTGATTGTGCTTTTCGGGCCAGGAGAGGACCGGCCACGACATCCGCCTCCACGTTAGCCATGATGACGTGTATGCCCTGTTCAATGGCCATCAGGCAATGGTGGATCCCTGCCGCAGGGCTGCCCGTCGCCTCGATGAGCACATCAATACATCCATTGCGGATCATTTCTTCTGCATTTTCCGTCAGCCAGGTCGTGCCGCTATCCACTGCATCTTGACAATTTTCCGCTTCCAACCGCTCCTTTTCCCAGCCAATTTCAAGGCATCTTTCCGCCACCCGCTCCACGGCCAAGTCCGCAATTCCCAAGATGTGGATACCAACCATCGTGCGGGCCTGGCTGAGGAACATGGTGCCAAATTTCCCCGCTCCGACAAGACCTATTCGTATTGGACTACCCGTCTCAGTCCGTGATATGAGCATCCTGTGCAGATTCATATACTTTGTTCTATCCTGTCAGCACAGCAACCGCAATAAATCGGAATAAACCAAAGGATGATAAACACATGCATAGAAAATTAATATTCATCCGAAAAACTGTTTAAGTCTTACTGGAATTCAAAATGGCCTTGTTTGGAAAAAAGAAACGGCTCGTCGATTACGCCAACTGCGCGGGGTGAGCGGGCAAATTATCCCAAGAGGGAACCGCACAGGTTGTGCGGGACTTGCCGATGTTCAGCGACGATAGATTGATCGTTGGGGTTGATGGCTTTAGTGACGCGGGTGTCTTTCGCTTGCGCGATGATCTGCTAATTGTGCAATCTGTCGACTTCTTTCCACCGCTGGTTGATGATCCTTTTATCTTTGGTCAAATCGCAGCAGCCAACTCGATGAGCGACGTGTTTGCCATGGGTGGCAAGCCAATCACCGCACTCAATATCGCCTCCTTTCCTGACGACGAATTGGACCTCAGCATCCTTAGTGACATCCTTAAAGGCGGATCTGAATGTGCCCGTCATGCGGGCGCCGTGATCATCGGCGGGCATACGGTTCGCGATACAGAGATCAAGTATGGACAGGCGGTTACAGGTGTCGTATCCCCCAATGATCTTCTAACCAACCAAGAAGCAAAACCCGGTGATGTACTGATATTGACCAAAGGGCTGGGAACCGGCTACGTCACGACAGCTTTCAAATCCAACAAGTGCCCAACCGCTACACTTGATGCCGCCATCGCCAGCATGGTCCAGCTTAATCATGCAGGCGCCCAAGCGGCAAAGAATGCCGGCGCACATGCGTCCACTGACGTGACAGGTTTTGGCCTTGCCGGACATTCCACGGAAATGGCTCAGGCCAGCAACGTCACCTTGATGATTGAACTTGATCAATTACCGATCCTTCCAGGGGTCCTTGCGCTTGCTGAATCTGGCCACCAAACACGCGCGACAAAGACAAATCAAAGCCACACCGCACCGCTTACTCGAATTGAAGGCCAGCCATCAACGGTACTGCTTGAACTGATTTATGATGCGCAGACATCCGGTGGATTATTGCTCAGCGTACCGAAGAAAAATGCGGACAAACTGGTGAAACAGGCCAAGACAGATGGCGCTGATGCAGCCTGTGTCATTGGATGTGTTACGGAAAAGAAGGATGTACCGCTCGTTATAAATGGATGACACCCATTTAGACGTTCCCACAAAAGACAACTTGCAGCCCCAACTGAACTCCGCGAAGGCAGCAATACTTGCTGAGAATACTGCACCCATACCATACCCACGGGGCTAGGGCTGATGGTGTGTGAGGAACTGTATTGTCTGTTCCAGGAACTCCTTTGGCTGATCCAACCAAACCCAGTGTCCGCTATCCCGAACTAGTACAAATTTATAATTCTCCGCCTGAATCGACGTACCCCACCATGTGTTGGTTGACTCCGGAGGATCCGATGCATCAAGTTTTCCGCGACCTGAATTGAATACCAGCATTGGACACCGAAAAAAACAACCTTTATCGTCAATCGGTTCCGGTTCGGGCAAAAACGGGCCGTCCACCTTGCAAACCACAGGCTGACTACGCCCCACCATGCGCTGTTGCGGCGTTTGGGCCTTTTGCCGAAAAGTCTTTACAAGGATGGCTACGTTTTCGTCAGATGGATAATCCGCAACGCGATTTGGCGAGATCGCCAAGAGCTTTGCCTTATTCCTGGTAAACATGGTCGCCACATGGGGAGGCCAAAGACTGTTCGGCAATGAAATAGCACTGACCTTTCCACCTGCTGCAGCAGAATCAATGCATACAAAAGCCCACACTCGCAACGGATTTTGCCTATACATCTCGCGGCTCTTAAACGCTCCACCACTATGGCCCAAGAGGGCCACACGATCGATATTGAGATGCTCAAGCAATAACCACAACCGCCACGGATCAACTTCATGAACCAGTCTATCTGGGATAATGAGCCGGTAATGCAAGGCCAGTGGCCCCGCAATATTAAACCAATCGTCAGCCCTGCAGTTGGCGCCGTGATTCAGGACGATTGGCGGACCCTGCCCAACCTCATAATACTCGATGCGTTGGCCATTAATTTCAACCGCACGCATTTCAGGTGAAATTGAAGATCCCACCATTGCAACACAATCCACATCACCTGCTGAACATATCGTGTTAAAATAAAACCCACCCTACCGAGTTTTCAATATACATTGAAATTGCCACGCTCGCTGCGCACAACGCCATTAATCCACTAAAATAAATCACACGAACACCGACGAAGGAAGGCTCTCTCTCAATGAAAATTGTGAACGTTGAACCCATTCTATTAACAACCTATACCAAATGGCAGTGGGGTATGCGACCATGCACATACGGCTTTGTGCGTGTCACGACGGATAATGGTCTAGTTGGATTTGGTGAAACATATGTCGCCTGGTATATGCCCGAGGTGATTCCGCCCTATGTGGAACATTTTGGTAATGTCGTGGTCGGTGAGGATCCCTTTCAAATCAATCGCCTGTGGAGGATGATGCATGTCAAAGCCCTCCGTTGGAGTCCGCTGGGTGTGGCTGTCACGGTCATTGGCGCCATCGAAATGGCGCTATGGGATATCCTCGGGAAATCTCTGGAGGTACCTGTTTACCAACTCCTTGGTGGCTTGGCCCACAACCAAATCCGTTGCTACACAGCCCTGGCTGGCCCTGACATGGAAGCCATCAAGAAACTAAAAAATGAAGGTTATACCGCAGTCAAGGTGGCGCACACAGGGCAGATGACACAAGAAGGCCACCTCAGTGTTGCGGCACTGGTCAACCAGGAAGCAACCAAGGCTGCCAACATTCGCCAGGCGTTGGGTAACGACGTGGACATGATCCTTGATCCCGCGATTCAGTTTAATCGCGCCCCATGGTCGGCAGATATGTCGCTTAAGGTCGTACAAGCACTCGAGCCCTACAACCTCTTGTGGATGGAGCAGCCTGCATTACCAACTAATGTAGATGATTATGTCCGCATTCGTGCACTCACCAGCACGCCAATCGCCGCAGGCGAAATGGGTACGACCTTGCACGACTATAAACCCTTCTTTGAAAAGAGAGCTATTGACATTGTCCAACCTGACGCATCATGGTGCGGTGGAATCAGCGAATGTGCCAAGATCCACGCCGCCGCCGCCGCACACGACATGCGTGTTGCGCCACATAGCTTTAGTGGCGCGGTAGGACTAGCAGCCAATTACCACGTGGCGTTTTCTAGTCGAAACTGTTTCATGCTCAAGTATCCCACACAGGAAAATGCGCTGGCACGCGGCCTGATCGGCCACGCGTTTAAATTCAAGGATGGCCATGTTCAGCCCACTGGTGTTCCCGGTTTGGGGATTGACTTGAACCAGGAATTGATAAACAAGTTCCCATTCGTTCCAAACAGTGGCATTTCACACGGCCGTGCGCCATTTCCACGACCAACGCCAAACTGGACACCGGAGCATCAAGATACGGTATCGTGGTAAGGTGGCATGCCACGCAATTATCAAGAGACATCGGGCTTTAAAGCGGACCTCAATAACATGCAACCTGTGCGCGTTCTTATCACCGTTCCTGATTTGGAAGGTGAATCAGAGATCATCAAGCAAATAGAAGCCATTTCCGACCGGCTGGACGTCCGCTTTAAACCCTGTAAGACCAATATCGAAACGGCTGACATCCTAAAGGACGTGGAAGTCCTCTATACCCAAACTCCTCCAAATCACCTTGATTATGCAAACCGCCTGCGGTGGGTGCAGTTATGTTTCACCGGGGTCGACAATAAGGTGGAAAACCCAATGTTCGACCCCCACCGCAAGATCACAGTCACCAACGGCGCGGGTGCCCATGCAGTTGCAATTTCTGAATACTGCATGGCGGCAATGGGGATACTCACGCGTAATCTGCTGCAGTTTTTTCGGGATCAACAATCAACCATTCGAGACCGCTGCCATAGCCCAGTGCTCGACCTGCATCGTAAGACGCTCTGTATCGTCGGATATGGCCAGATTGGCCGTGAAGTGGCAAGGTTGGCAAGCGTCTACCACATGCGAATCCTGGCGGTCGACCCGAATCCCGACTGGCGAACGTCGTCTGGATTTCAATGGCCAGGTGTCGGTGACCCCCAAGGGAAATTTCCAAAGGAATTCTTCACCCCCGGGCAACTACACCAGGCACTTGAACAATCCGATTACGTTGTTTGCTGTGCACCACTGACACCGAAGACCAAAAATTTATTCAGCCACCAGGAGTTCGACACGATGAAATCCGGCGCTTACTTCATTCACGTGGGGCGCGGACCAACTCTTGATGACATGGCATTGGCCAAAGCACTTGAAAATGGCTCCATTGCCGGCGCGGCTATCGATGTCTTTGCCAGTGATCCAGATCCCTTGCCTCCTGATCATCCAATGTGGACGCTCGACAATGCATACATCTCGCCTCATGTATCGGGAAATCGCAACCGTGCTTATTTCCAGAAGATGAATGACATCCTGTGCGAAAATCTACACCAGTATCTCAAAGGCGAATCACTATTCAACGTTGTAACCCGGCAACGTGGCTATTGAGAGGTTATTTTGAATTTCACCCCAGATGGCCTTCAGATGTACCTGCTCATCGCCTCCGTCACGGCACTGGCGGGCACACTTCAGTCGGTCGTAGGTTTCGGTTTTAATCTAGTGGCCGCACCGCTTCTCATTTTCTTCTTGAAAGACCCCAAGGAAGTGGTTCCGGCCTTGCACCTGTCCTGGTTTCTCCTGGGACTAGCTATCTGTCTACGCTTGTGGCACCAGATGAACGCCCGGCGCATCATGCTCTGGTTTATGTCTGCACTTCCGGCGGTATTCATTGGCGTTTGGGTACTCAGTCAGCTTGATGAATCGAATGAACATTTTCTCAACCGAGCAATCGGTTCCGTTACCATCTTGGCAACCATCACCATTGCATTGAAATTCCACCGGCCATTCCGTCATGAAAAGCCCTGGATCCTTGCCTCTGGTGGACTTAGCGGTTTACTTTGCGGAAGCACAGGGATGTCAGGACCGCCCCTGGTACTCCTGGGGCTCAACCAGGGCTGGCCAGCTGCGCAATTCCGAGCAGATCTACTCGGTTACTTTACCCTATTGAGCCTTTCCACCATTGGAATTTGCCAGTGGCAAGGCTTGATTACAGAAACATCAATAAGGTATGCGGTTGCCGGAACACCCGGACTGACCATCGGATTCATTGCCGGTGCGTTTATTGCCAAGCATATACATGGCAATAGATTTCACTATGTGGCAATAGGCCTGATTTGTGCAACCGGCGTACTGCCGTGGCTTATGTGATCGAGGATCATCATGTTTTTCATCGCAAATGTTTTCGCGCCTCTGCAGCAAGCCGTAATCCAACCTGGTCCTCTTCATCAACAACTTCTGTCGCACCTGCTAATTGTAGTTCCCACCGCATAATGTGATAACGTGCACGCACAATAATCCTAGCCATGGGAGCAAGAAACCTGCAGTGATGGATAATCAAGCGGCTTGCATTGGGGTCAGGCACCGTTACAACGATTACATCGGCCCCATGAATCTGGGTGTGCTCCAGCACCTCTCGTTGTGTTGCATCTCCCAACTGAACTTCAACACCCAGCCCCTTGGCGAGTGCCATGTTTCGATGATTAAGGTCAATTACCACCATCTGTTTTCGGTGTTGATCAAGCAATGCATGCGCAACACGCTGGCCGGCAGGGCCAAAGCCTATGATGAAAATCTTTCCTTCTTGATCCTTCACCTCATCAAGTTCATCACCTGACGCCGTGGCCGCCGTCTCATCCACTGGAGAATCTTTTCCCGTAATGTCCCGGCGTCGCCTTGCACAGCGATGCATACGCCCAGCTTCCAACCAATGTGCAGCGTAAGGTGCGGCGGTCACCAGAAAAGGCGTCAGGAATAATGTAACGATCATGACCGAAATGATCAGGTTAAACACATGCTCAGAAATGATTCGATCATGAGCCATCGATGCTAACACGAAGGAAAATTCACCGACTTGCGCAAGGCACAGCCCCGTGGCCATGGCAAGCCCTTGCGTAAGTCGAAGCAGCCTTAAGATCCCCCAGATAATGACCGCCTTGCCAATAATAATAGCCAAAACCGCACCGAAAACATGACCCCAATGCTCAACAATCCAACGCGGATCACCTAGAAGGCCGATTGACGCAAAGAAGATAGTGACCAGAAGCGTGCGAACGGAACTGACATCTGCCCGTATCTGAATGGCGAACGGCGATCCACCCAAGAGCACACCAGCTACAAATGCAGCTATCGCGGGTGATATTCCAATTTGGTGCGCTGCCATAACAGCGCCAAGCGCGACAACAATTGCCAACAGGATGGGCAAGTCTCGGTTTTTTACCCAATGCCTAAGATTGAAAAGTTTCGGTATGACAAAATTGAACATAAAGAAAAACATGGCGACCAGAGTGACGCCGAGCGTCGCTGTTAGAAAGATATTTCTCCCTGTATTTTCCGCCCCGGAATGCCCGCTACCACTTAGTACCGCCGTCACAAGCACCAATGGAATAACTGCCGTATCCTGAAACAACAGGATGCCCAACGCGTGACGTCCATAGACACTGTCAAGCGCCGCCCGATCAACTAAAATCCGTAGAACACAGGCCGTACTTGACAGTGCTACAACCGCGCCCAGGACGATTGCTGATCGTAATTCCAATCCAAAAAACACGGCTACTGACGTAGCAGCCAGGAGCGTGACAACAACCTGCAGTGAACCACCAATCAGTGCTACAGAACCGAGCCGACGAAGCCGGTGAATAGAAAACTCCAGGCCGATGGTAAACAGCAACAGCGCCACTCCTAGTTCGGCAAATACTTCAACCTTTTCTGCAGACCCCACCCACCCAAAACAATTCGGGCCAACAATCATTCCAGCCAGGAGATACCCAAGAATAGCGCTTTGACGAATCTGCTCAGCCGCTGTGCCCAGCACAAGTGCGGCTGTAAGTAGAATCAAAACATCCAGAATGACGATCCAGGCAGGTTCCACGCATACTCCAATTGACTTTATCGTGCCCGAGAAACAATTTTATGCATTGTCTGCGATCCGCGTTTAACTTTAGAAGCTATCCGGTCCTTGCTCAAAGATCCCCTTGTTAATAACAACGCATAAAACAATCCAGATCCCAAACTTTATATAATAGGTGTTTCGGAAACTTATCACGTTGACACCCTGTCGCCAGGAGACTGCATGCCAGAATTTTCAGATACCAAAACAAACAATGCAGATGGTCTTGAATTATTTCTCGATGACCACCGCATTAGCTGGCAGTACAACGTCACACGCGAACTGAATCAACCCACCAGGCATGAAGGCAATCCGATCCTCCAACTGGAAAACCCGTGGGAGCAAAGTTTTGTCCAAATGTACGGCAATGTCCTGCCCCGGGCTGGGGGCGGATACCGCATGTGGTACAACGCTGGCGCCAAGGGCGAACAGGCTGATAAAGCACTTTGCTATGCCGAAAGCGAGGATGGATTTTCGTGGGACCGCGTGATGTCAGACAACCACCCCTACCATGGCCATACACCAACCAATATCGTCATCGGCCCCCAACCGCATACAGCTGGACCATGCGTGATTGAGAATCAGCACAATGAAGATCCAGAATCACGTCTGCTGCTGATGTTCAACTCATATCCACGTTCCTACCCTCAATATGAACAGATGATGCAGGGCAGCCGCTGGTGCTTTGTCGCCACGAGTCCTGACGGCCTCAACTGGCATCCGCCCGAAGGCCGACCGGCGATCTCAGGCAAAGCAGACTGCGGGCAATCAATTGTGTGGGATCCGATTAAACGCCGCTATATGGCGTATTTACGTGGCACGCGGACATTCGAGCCCCATTACGGTCCATTTGCCAGCCCATGGGGGGAAACGGTGCGGGTTCGATATGTGCGACTGAGTGTCTCTGAGGATTTCGAGCATTGGAGTGAACCGGTCGAACTGATGCGGGCTGATGAACGCGACGGTGATCCGTTCAATCACATGCATCAGTTGGCGGTAACACGGATGGGAAACCAATATGTGGGACTACTCGGAATGTTTCCCATCGAAGAATTTCGGGATATCCCAGGCAAGAATATTCTGATGGAAGATGGGCCAATTGACATGCAACTCACTGTCAGTCGAGACGGCCTGCATTGGTCCCGTGTTGCCAACCGACAGACCTTTCTGCCAATGGGCTTGCCAGGAACCTGGGATGCGAACTGGCTAGTTGTCATGCACAACATTGTCTTAACTGACGATCAAATGCGATTCTACTATAACGCAAATCCCGTAAAGAGAAGTGATCGTCCCGCATACAATCCAAAAACCTCAAAGGATCTCCGTACACGTATTGGCGTCGCCACGCTGCCTTTGCATCGATTTCAGAAATTGCGGCCAACACGATTGAATCAGCCAGCAGTCATTGAAACCAAGCCACTCTATATGCACGAAGGCGACCTTTTGGTGAATGCAGATGCATCGCTCGGTCAAATTCAGGTGGAGCTGACCGATTTCAATGGCAATACCATAGAAGGTTTCAGTAAGGAGGATTGCCACCCGCTAAAAACAGATCGGCTTGAGCATATCGTCCAATGGGGTGATGCTGGGGGCAAGAAACGTCGCATTTTCGATGCGATTGACCACGATTTAGTTTTTCGCCGAGCACTGCGAGTGCGATTTTATCTACACCAAGCTCACCTTTTTGCGGCAAATTTTCCCTGCTATGATCCAATCCCATAATTTCCATCAATCCATTATTGAAGGCCAAAATTTTTGTTATGAATCGAATTGCAACAATCCTTCTGATTGGATTACTCCCCTTGGATTTCGCCTTGCCGGCAGGCGGAGCACAGAAAGAGGGCTTGCCAACCACAAGTATTCGTCATTTCCGATTCCACTACGGAGCTTCCATACAGCATTTGAACCCCGGATCTCGCGTACAGGTATGGTCTCCAATGCCGCAAACCACCAGCCACCAGAAGATTAAGCTTCTTGGCTGGGATATTCCGGCCAATGCCCGGTTCACCAACGAAGCCAAATACGGCAACCAGATTATCTATTTCCAAACCATGGCAAATGAATCGAGGGAAATCACGTTTCAGATTTCCTGCCAAGTTGAACGACATGAAGTCCGCAGTTTAACGGATACGGATGACCAACTTGCCAAAACACTCACCAGCCAGCAACAGATTAAATTCTTGACTGCTAACCAGCGTGTACCCATCGGCGGAAAGCTGCTGGCATTAATTCCCCTCGTAGATTTACCGCAAGACGCCATGGGGCGCGGCCATGTGCTTTACAATCACGTGGGCGATCACATGCGGTATGACAAGTCAAAAGCAGGCTACGGCCATGGTGATGCCCTGTGGGCATGCGAGAGTCGGTTTGGCAACTGCACGGATTTTCACAGTCTATTCATTTCAATGTCACGCTCATTAGACATACCGGCTAAATTCGTAATGGGCTTCCCCCTGCCCCAAACGCGGGGCCAGGGACAAATATCCGGTTATCACTGCTGGGCGTATTTCCATGTGAAAAACCGTGGCTGGATACCTGTTGACATCTCTGAAGCTGACAAGCACCCGCAAATGAGGCAATATTACTTTGGGAACCTTACGCCGGACCGCATCGAATTTAGTACTGGACGTGATATTATTCTCACCCCCAGGCAATCAGGGCCACCCTTGAATTACTTTGTCTACCCCCATGTTGAGGTAGATGGCAAGCCATGGCCCCTGGAACAAATCTCCAATCGGTTCAGTTATGAAGATATTGAAATCTAATAAAGACGATTAACGCTTATGGTTCACAATGGATCACCAATCAAACATGGTGTGTTTATCATGCCATACCACGCCCCGGAGAAACCATTGGCTCAATGTTATGACGAGGATCTTGAACTGATCGTGCGTGCCGAGGGGCTTGGTTTCGACGAATTCTGGATTGGTGAACACCACACGATGAAATACGAGAACATCGTGATGCCGGAGATTTTCATTGCCAGGGCGCTAGGTGAAACCAGGTCAATTCGCCTTGGTCCGGCGCCGGTCTGTTTGCAACAACATCATCCCGCACATATTGCCAGTCGCCTGGCTTTCCTAGATCACCTGTCAAAAGGAAGGCTCAATCTGTGCTTTGGTTCAAGCAGTGTGACTGCGGACCAAGAATTGTACGGACTTGACCCCCTAAAGAGTGCCGACATGGTGGAGGAAGCCACCAACATCATCTTGTACCTGTGGTCAAACGATCCACCGTATCATTACGATGGGCAATTCTGGAAAATCGATCTTGCAAAGCATGTCGATGAGGAAACACTCATTGGTTACATCCACCGACCACTCCAAAAGCCCCATCCACCCATCTGCATGCCGGGGATGAGCCCAAATTCATCGACAATGAAGACGGCCGCACAACTCGGTTTTTCTCCTTTTGCCCATTGCCTCATCACCGGTAATGTCGTCGCCGATGTCCTAAGAACCCATGAAAAATCCACCTGTGAAGCAGGTCGCCAACCAAACCGAGCAGATTACAAGGTGGCCCGTTCGATCTTTCTTGCCGACACGACGAAGGAAGCTGTGAAGCGGGCACGGACAAACTCCGTCGGGCAGAAGTATGAATACATTGGTCGCCTGTTTGATAAAGGGCTGGGGCGCAGGATCTATAAGCGCGACTTAAACATGCCTGATGCCGAGTGCAATCTCGATTTTCTAATGACCGAACAGATCATCGCCGGCGATGTCGATGAAGTGCTAAAACGATTGCTTCAACTGGTTGAAGAAACAGGCCCATTCGGCACGTTGGTAATGATGAGCGATGACTGGGACGACAAAGCCAGTTGGATACACAGCATGGAACTATTTGCCAAAGAATTAATGCCTGCATTCAATAAGGCTGTTGGCCCCGTGTGACTGACGGTCAAATCGATTACGATCGTCCCCAAGAATCACCACGCACTGAATCCGCCATCCAGTACCAGGTTGTGCCCGGTCACCCACGCAGCGGCATCGCTCGCTAGATACACAACGGCGCCCTTGATATCCTTTCCATCTTCACCAAGTCGCCCAAGTGGATGCTGGGCCTTGTACCGTTCCAGAAAGGATTCGGGCTGACCTCGTTCAAATCCAGAGGTGCTAATCGAATTCACTCGAATACCGTGCGGCCCCAGGTAACAGGCCATATCACGTGTCATGTTAATGACCGCCCCCTTGGCCGCACTATAGTCAATCGTCACACCGACCATATCTGTACCTTTATAGACACTACGCTCCTTACCAATCATGCCAGATATGGATGCAATGTTAATGATGGTGCCCGTTTCTCGTGCCATCATGTGTTTGGCCGCCTCTTTGGCACATAGAAATGTACCCGTCGAATTAGCGGCAAAGGTGTAATTCCAATCTTCAAGCGCACGCCGCTCGAACGGGGCTGAGTTCTGCACATTGCCAGCATTATTGATCAGGATATCCAGTGTGCCGAAGTCACGAATCACCTTGGCAATCACTTCAACAATGCCCTGCTCGTCGGTGACATCCAACGCATAGGCCTTTGCAGTCAGTCCGGTTGCCTTACACAAGCGTTCTGCTGCGATCTGGGCCTTATCCAATTCTCGGCTGGTAATGGCAAGGCTTGCTCCTGCTTCGCCAAGAGCTTCCGCCATATCAAAACCCAGATTACGTGCACCACCCGTCACCAGGGCAACCCGGCCATCGAGCCGGTACATATCCATTACATGACGACGTTCAGCCATCAGTGATCCTCCGTTATCATTTACAACCAATTTATGAGATTATATTTCAATGAACAATTTTACAGGCAAAAGAGGTTCATACGAAGAAGACGGCTTCCAGGTAATCCATACCCTGCTCGACGAAGAGCAGTTGACCACCATCGAGCAGGAAGTCGAAGCGGTTGCCCGGCAGGAAAAAAGCAGATTTAAAGAAGGCGACTTCTTCCTTGCCCAGGATACCGACATCGTTCAGCAAATCGAGCATCTACAAAAATATTCACCCTATTTCAGGAACCTGGCCATCAGCCATCGAGGGATCCGTGATCTGGTTGAAAACATCTTTTCGGATCATGCTGTCTGCGATAATGTCTCATATATGGCCAAACCGCCGCGGGTTGGTGCCGTCGTACCCTGGCACCAGGACAATGCCTATTACTTTCTGACACCTGATAATGCCTTAACCGTTTGGATTGCACTTGATGACAGCACGATTAAAAACGGATGCCTGCGTATCGTGCCCCAATCACACAAGGAAGGCGTTATCGAACACGGGCCGACAGGTGTACGAGGCATTTCATACGGTATTACAAAGGCGGTCGATTCCAAAAGTGAGGTTGCGATCGAGCTGAATCGGGGTGACGCAAGCCTGCACCACTGCAACCTTTTTCATAGCAGTCACCCCAACACCAGCGATCGGCCACGTCGTGGGTTGGTCATGTTCTTTCACGCCGAACGATGCCGCATTGATCATGAGACGATGGAGAAGTATCAACAGATCCGGGGAAAGATGATAGACAACCAGTGAACCCTGAATTCTCAATGAACAGGAAACACCCTTGTCTTCCCTGATTTTTGGAATCGAAATTTCCTTAAAGATGCTTGGCCAACCAACGGCCGGTCTCGTCGATAAGCCTGGGGTTGTCTGCAGCAGCAGTATGGTCGCCCGGCAAAAATACTGAGCGAAAAAGTTCCGGGCAACCACGCTGGTTGTACTCGGCGATGGCGGCATCAAGAATCGGCGCCACCCCCTCATAAGGAAAATCATCTTCACCGTGGACTGCCAGCAGTGGCCGTGGCGCAATAGATGCAACCAATGCCTCTCGGCTTGTCCGCTGGCATAGTGCAGGAACCCAAGCATGCCATGATGCATCACGTCTAACACGCAAGGCTGTCTCATAATTGATCATGCACCCACCGGCAACGGCGGCTTTAATACGGGGCTCTATTACCGTCGTTGACCAACAGGTCGTACCGCCCATGGAATATCCATACATGCCCAATCGTGATGCATCAACATCGCCACGTGACTCCAGGTAGTCGATTGCACACTGAACATCGTGGATCAAAAGGCCCTGAACGGCCACGCCCCTGATAATGCATTGCCGGGCAAACCACTCCCAATTACGCACAAATGCATCCTGCCATGCATCTTTATCCATCGATCTGTCCGGCGCATCTTTCAAACGTGGACCGTGTCCATGAGCGTCAATACCAAGTACCGCCAAGCCACTGGATACCAGATTTGCCGCACCTGGCTGTCGGACCCACTCATAACCACTATGCTGGCCGAACATGAAGATATCCTTTCCCTCTCCGTAACCGTGGTGGGCAATAACGACCGGTGGACGGTCAATACCCACTGGACGAACCAAAACAGCTGTAACGGGCTCCTGCGCACCGGAGCGAAATTGCAGTCTTTCAACGCTCCAGGGACCCATGTTGTCAACATCCTGCGATTCAACACGGATTGATTCACGCGGTGGCAGTGGACCAAGACACCGATGAAACCATTTAGCCGCTTCGCTGCCTGTTGCAGTTTTAGAATGCATGGATTGCAAATGTAAGATGAGGATTGGAAGATGTCGAATGCCGGGGCCACACTGGATCCTGTAGCTGGACCGCCATAACGAGATATATTGTGGCTGATACAGGACAGGCGACTCATATCTCAATCACCAGATTTTTTAATACCCTAGAATATCTGCAAATTTGTAACGCACTCTAAAATTGGGGTTCAAGAAATGATTACGCGTGTCAACCGTGACCAACACCAGTATTTTGTTAGCCCCGATATCGATCCAGTTCTAGAAATCGACCCGGGGGAAGAAGTCGTAGTCGAAACTGTTGACTGCTTTTCCGGCGCCATCACCAGCAACGATCAAAAGTTTAGCAGTGTCGCCGATGTATTGGAGGTTGTGACTGGCCTAAATGCCGTGTCTGGCCCCATTGCAGTACGCGGCGCCGAGGTTGGCGACGTGTTGAGCGTTGAAGTAATTGATATCAAAGTTGGCATGGTTAATGGTAAGGCTGTCACCGCAATCTTTTCCGATTTCGGAGGACTTTGCAATCCCTATTCGATCGTGGACGAACTTGGTCCGGACACGAAGGTCTGCGACATTCGTGACAATGTCATTGAGTTTCCATTGCGTGGCAAGGGGATGGTTGAACTGCCTGTCAAACCGATGATCGGCACCATTTGGTCAGCTCCTGCCGCCGAACGGCGGCTGGCGTATGTCTATGACGTGCACAACTGCGGTAACGTGGACTGCCACGAACTTGGCGCAGGAAGAACGATCCTGCTTCCCGTACAGGTTCCGGGCGGGATGGTTAGCCTCGGCGATGTACATGCCTGCATGGGGCATGGCGAGATCACGGGTATTGCGATGGAAACCGCCGGCGATGTTCATATCAAGATTGATCTTATTAAAGCCCGATCCAGTGAATATTTGGTCTGCCCACAAATCGAATGCCCCCGCACCATCGGCTCAGTTGGCTGCCATTTCGGCCGAGCACTGGGAGAAAATGTACGCAGCGCCTTTCGGGACATGGTTAACCGGCTGAACCAGTTCCATGGCTTTGACAAGATGGACGCCTACCAGTTACTAGGCCAAGTCGGTGAAGTGGTGGTTCACCAGACCCTTGATGATTGGAATGCGGTACTTGTCAAAGTAAATCGCAAGTACCTCGTTTGACGGTCATTTTTTGGTTTTGTTCTTAATTGCAAACTGAAAATCATCCTCATTGCCAATGCATGGCGGCTTGGCTGTCACTGCGTCATTATGCATCTGTTGCGCAATACGTGAAGCAATCACTGAATCTCGTGCACTTGGCAACCCCAAGTTACGCCCCCCACCTAGACTGCGAGCAAACAGGTCCGTCATCACGTCAAGTTTCTTATCCCCGTAGGTGTCGATCTTGCGGACCGTCTCATGGGTGCCATGCATTTCCAGATTTACGTTCGTGAAGTCGTGATGGTAGCGCGCAATTCCCTGCGTGCCAATCGCCTCAAAGTAACATCGGCATGTCCAATCCTTTGCCGTTTGCCCGTAGACGAAGCCCACGGTGATTTCAAATGCAATTCCACTCTCAAATTGACCGTGAACCGTCACCCACCATGGTTCCGGCTCCGCCCACATGCGCACACCTTGCGAGTGCCAATGGTCGTATTCGCAACCAGCGTACCAGCGCAAGACATCCACGTAGTGCATGCCGCAATCACGGAAACAGGGGCCTTCGGGTTCGTGGCTCAAACCCGGCAGACGGCCTGATGTCATATGACAGACCCGCAAAACACCAACCTTTCCAATCTCGCCCTTCTCAATGAATGCTTGAATTTCGTGGTGATACCATGCATTGCGGTTGAATAGATTCACAGCAACTAATTGGTTGTGCGCTTCAATTTCCGAAAGAAGTTGTTTCTCGGTTTCCAAATCGGGCGCTATGGGCTTTTCGGCAATGATATGTTTACCAGCCGCAAGAGCACGACGGATCTGGCCAGGTCGATGATCAGCCAGCGTGAACAGTCCCACCACATCAATGGATGGCTCAGCCAATACCGCCTCGGCGTCATCCGTAATATGAGCATCGGGAGCAAGAATAGCCGCTTCACTTCGACGATCCGCATTTTTCTCACAAATACTGACGATTTGCCATCGAGAATCGGCGGCAAACTGCGCCGCCCATTTTGAGCCCATGTTACCGAAACCAATCGTGCCAATCCTGTATGGTGCCTGCTTTTGAGATATCTTCGTCATACTTGATTTCCTGATTCGAAATTATACAGGTTAATTTAACGGCAGATGTAACGACAACACCTTGACCACGATGCCGGACTGCGATTTTTTTTCCTGCCCGAACAGGAAACCCTCTGACACCTCAGACTCAAGACCCGAGTGTGAACAACCATGGAACTAGTTACCCTGCCGAATGGATAAACCTTGTGACACCGGGACGGTAGACGAACACTTCGACGCCGCATGGGGGTCCACACAACCTAACGCCTTCCCAGTACGCAGAACCCCAACCAGCAACTACGATGCAGGATGTGAATGCGGTGAGATTTATCGACGATGCTCGCAGGTATAGTAAACTGTTTTGAATCATTCTATGGCTAATCCTATTGCGAAAAACACATCCATCATGAATCATGATACGGTCAAGCTTGCATTTATCGGTGCTGGTGGCGTGAACTTTGGTGGCGCCGAGGGCCCCTGGGATCATGCCAGCCGGTTTGAAACAATTGAGGGCGTTGAATGCGTTGGCGTAGCTGATGTGGACGTGATA
>CAUZIY010000026.1:0-28054 GCA_963579995.1 Phycisphaerae bacterium | reverse complement strand
GTCTTGCGTGATCCAAAGCACCTTTGGGTATTGAGTCCATGATGGGTACTTCTGTTCCAATTCAGCCAGTGCATTTCTCGTGATGGTTTCACGCGCCCCTTTACTCTGCACGCAGGGTTGTTGCGGCAGGCGGCGCGTCTTCTTGGCGATCTCGATCCATTCCGCGATTTGGTCAAGATCCGTGCGTTCGGTCTCGGTTTCGATCGTTCGTTGATAATTCCGCAGCGTGCTCTTGTAGCTGTACTTCTCGTTGGGGTAATCGTCGTCTGGGCAGTACATGAACCAGTCAGGGTGCTGGGTAAATAACTTTCTGGGCAGCAGATGGGGGATGCTGTGAGTGCCCGGGTCGAATTGGAGATCGAAACTAAGCCGATGCCAGACCCTTGTTTCGTGTTTTGAGCCAATCAGACCGGAGAAGACACGAAATTCCAATGGCGGTTGGTAACGGATATTAAGCAGCGGCAATTGCAGATTGGGGGTGCGGGGGATATGGATTGCGTCCGGTTCCCAAAACCGGCATCCCAACTGGTCCTGGAGAAACGTGTAGATCGCATAGATGTAGCCACGGGGTCGACCGCCCGACAGGACCAGGTCGTTGCCCACCGTCCGAACGAGGATTTCGTCGGCGCCGAGGTGTTGGAAGTCCACATCGGGGCACAATGCGCGGATCGTCGGGGTGTCGCCCACGAAGATCCGCGACATCCCCCCGGGTGCCTGGTCCTCGGTCACGGCGAGGAAGGGTCCGCCCGTGATCTGCTCAAGCCGCATGGCCAGGTCCTGCGCGGCCGACACCAATCGTTTCGCCTCGTGGTCGCCGGTACTGTTGTCGATGTGATTGGACGAGGTCAGGCGCACGCCTGTAATGGTGGGCGGTTCGACGACACCCCACGAGGCGATCGACCGCCATGGCTCATCCGTCCCGTGCGGTCGCCACGACCACGTAACCCGTTTTGCGCCCAACACCATCTGTAGTTCAATGACCGAGCCAGAATCGTTCGGGATCGGCACACGGTCGGGATCGTTCGGTTCGGCTGCTAGGGCGAACGACGCCGTTGTTCCCTGACGCCCAATTTCAATTTTGAACCCATGTGTCCAACGCTTGCCCTCAGCCGTGTGCAGGCGGACGTACGTCCACGCCTCTTCCTTGCGGGCGCCAGGAAGGTGCAGGACGAAGCGGAGCGTGAGGGTATTGTCTTCCGTCACGCGGTGCGGGATGGGTAGTGGCTTGTCGGCCGTGGCGCGGAACTGGTTTTCCTGTCCCCGTTTCGCGCTGATGATGCCGCTGGATCCGATGACAAAGCTCCCTTCACGGGCCTGCCATCCACGGGGGGCAATCGATGCTCCCCGTTGCCCGTCGAATGATTCGTGCAGCAGCGTCCCCGATCGCGTCGACGACAGCGACAGCGTTGCGATACCTACCGCGCCGGCAGGCGGGGCATTGACCGGGTGCGGGGAGACGATCACGGCCTTTGCCTGGCCGTCGGTTGCTAATTCAACCTGTCCACTTGATATGCCAGTCATGATCAGGAGTATTGAACTGATAACCGGAAACTTTGACCACATGTTGTAATTATCCTTGATAAACCATTGCTGAACTAGGTGGAACTTGGATCCTGTGTTATGGTGAGCTTGGTATTATGTCAATGATCGCTTGGGCCAATATTTCCGAGGACTTGGTGGCATCGAGTGTCAGGTTGGCGCACTTGATGTATGTCGGCTCGCGTATGGCGAGCATTTCGACCACTTCCTTGAAGCCGCCTTGGCTCAGGTTGGGCCTGTTCTTGTCGGTGTCCGGGTCGAGTTGCATGCGACGCCATAGCTCTTTGGCATCAGCCTGCAGATAGACAACCAGGGCGTCGCGTTGGGCGTGCACTTGGTTTTGCGCGCGCATGATCGTTCCACCGCCAAATGCAATCACATGTCGGTCCTGCACGCACATTTCTGACACGACTTGTGATTCGATTTCACGGTAATAGGGTTCCCCGTCCTGCTCGAAGATTTCCTTGATGGTCTTGCCGCACTTGGATTCAATACCACGATCCACGTCGAGCAGCGGCCACTGAAGACAGGACGCCAACAGGCGACCAACGGTGGTCTTGCCTGAAGCGCGATAGCCAATGAGAACCACTTTCATTTTCAAAAAACACCGCCGTGCGAGGGGGTGTTGGTTGATCTTTCACTCAAGTGGATCTCGGTTCAGTCAGGTTCGGCGTCGAGATCCCAGATACCCAAGTCCGATACCCAGCAGGGATATGGTAGCGGGTTCTGGTATCGCCGTGTTGGCGGTAATTTCCAAAGCCTGGGCCGCAGACCAATTTGCACCGACGATTCCGACATCTGCAATGTCAACCGCACCATCGCCGTTGAAGTCGCCATCGCTCGCCGATGCGTCGGTCTTGTTGAAATTTGCGCCGACGATTCCCAGGTCACCGACGTCGATCACGCCATCACCGTTGGCGTCGCCGGGTATGGCAGCGGACATGAACTCAAGGACAATTTCAGGACGCCGGTCGATATCGGGCCAATCACTGAGGAATATTCCAGTTCCCTGACCAGCCTGGGTAAAACGGCGTCCAACAAAAACACCTGCGCCAGTCACGGCGCCAGCGTTGTACAGGCCGGTAATATCCAGATCAATGTATGTGCCCAGGTCATCTGCGATATCAGATCCAGATATCCCCCTTAGGGCCATTTCGACCGCCATGGAAAAATTCACACTGTTCGCATCATTTGAAAAATAGTCCCTGTTATCGATCGCGTGGCAGTTGTTTTCAGTACTGCAGGGTCCGAAGGTGTTGTCCGCAGTGATACCAATTGATGCGTCGTTGGGCATATAGGCTTGGTTGGCATCCCCGAAATTTGCATCTGGATCGATCGAGGTCAGTGCGGCAACCGACCAGCCGTGTCCAACACCTTGTCCGAGCGGATTAAAAATCCGTAGCCGCAATTCGGCGCTCTCAACTGTACCCGGTGCGGGGACCGGTACCCCGTCTCCATTTTGGCCGTTTGGGTTAAGTTTGAGCAGCAATGAGTTTTTTCGCCCACTAAAAGCACCGATCGTATCTGAACCGGTGGCCCCCCGATTTTGCCTGCTACAATCTTCCGAACCGGAGTGATCGCCGCCGGTACCGCTGCAAATCACGGTGTCGGAAATCAGGGCATTGAAACTGGGTGCGGCGTCGGATACGGCAGAGGGTCCTGCCCCGCCGGAGGTGTCGCCTGCGTCACCGCTTGTCAGTTTCTTGAAGGTGGCGGTCTGTAGGTCATTGGCCCACACTGACAAGGATGTGGTGGCTATCAAGGTAGACATTGTGATTGCTAGTAAAGTGCTGCGGTACATTGTGATTCTCCTTTCACTTTAACTCGCCACTGGATTTCAAAACTCCGGTTTACCTGAACCCTGTGGCTACAGCGTACGAGTCAACTGGATCTCCAAAATATGCAATTGTGATGCCAATCGGCACAAGAAAAGCGATCTGGGTAGATGTTTTGATTTGACAAGGATTTAAGATCCCTCCAAGCTGAAACAATAGAAGTCGCCTTCAGATGCCGTGGTTCATTATGGACCGGTGAGCCGGGTTGATGCAGAACTGATCGGTCAAGTGGTTTTCTGCTATCGGGTAAACCACCCTGTTAGTCCATTGTTTTCCCCTCCATATTTTACATCGTTTTCCTCGCGGGGTTGTAGCGTTGTGACATGACCATCAACAAAGAGGAAATTGTCCACCCCCTTGGCATCAGATCCCCACCGCGCATCGACATTGCCGGTTCGATCATGCCGGTTTGCCCGCCGGGTCTTGTGGTTCGAGTACCAACTCTTGATCCATTCCTTGGCCCACCAGTCCACAACCGGTGGATCTCGGTACCAGTCAAGGATCATGGGTGTTGACGTTGGCTCGCGAACCTTGGAAAGTTGGCGCCATTGGGGACTTTTGTAACGCGCTGTATACCATGAATTGTTGTAGAAATGTGTGGAGAGGCTGATGGGCATGGCATAGCTGGTGCCGGTTTCGGAATACATCACGTCATCGTGTGAGGGGCAGGCATAGGGCATAACATTTCTGTGCCACCAGGAAACTTGGGTGGGTGCCGCGCCAGCGTGTGTTCCAAGTGCACTGTCCTGACTAAGAAAATTACCCATGTAATCAACGATCATTCCCGGCCACGCCCAGTTGTAATGGTTGTATGGGATATCTGCGATCCCGCTGGGATCTTCGTAGACCGATCCATCCGGCATTCCACCGGCGACCCCTGTGTGTGACGTCCATCCCCAACCTGGTGGAATGGCATCGTCGTTGTCTGCTGCATAATTGTAAATCGCAATACCAATCTGTTTGAGGTTGTTTGCACAGACAATTGTTTGTGCCGCTTTTCGGCCACGTTCGAGGTTCGGTAAAAACATCGCGATAAGCAGTGAGATGATCGCAATAACCACCAGCAACTCGATGAGGGTGAATCCCCGCAGGTCAGGAGTGGAACTAGATTTGACTCTATCTGGACAGATAACGTCTCTCCATAAAGAGAGGAAATGTGACGGCTACATTATATTTAGTATTTTCAACTTTTGGCAACTCTTAAGCAAAAAAAAACACCCCCCGAATTGGGGGGTGTTTAGTGGCTGTCCTATTAGATTGACTGCCTGTGACGTCGCTGCCAGTTAGGCTCGGCGTCGTTTGAGAGCCAGCATCCCGCCGATAGCGAGTAGGCTGAGCGTTGCAGGTTCAGGAACAAAGTCAATCGTCAGCATGGGCCGCATTGATTGATCTGCTTCACTTGAGAAGTAGGCTGTACCGTAGTTGTTAAACTCGGCTTCAGCGGAATTGGAATAACTCGGGATACTTTCTAAGACCGTATCACCTTCGTTTAGGTTGGCCAAATTGATGCCATCAGAATTGACCGCTGGCCGGCCACCGTTTGTGGAATCGCCATTGGCATCCAACTTACTTCTTGAGGTGATGAACACGCCCGTATCGATCAATTCCTGGAGCATGCCCGTAACGTCATAACTGTGGGCACCTGAGCCACTGGCCATCTGGTCAACGACTGAACCGGCGTGAGCCGAATCATAATCCGTGCCATCAAGTGGACCACAATCTATTTCCGCGGTAACCAGGCGGGTCGCATCTGGCGTGTTGCCACCAAGTTTGGGATCACCACGGGGTGTACTGTTGGCTAAAAGGCCACCACAACCTTGTCCCCAATCTATTGAACCACGTTTTATTTGCTGGCCTGTCGTTTCGCCCTTTGAGCCGGTGCCGTCGGACGAGCCGAAAGTGGTCGAGACCAACATCGGGTGAATCGAGATCGGGCCACTGTTTAGCTTGGGTGGTTGGCCCGTAGCAGGTCGGTCGACAACACCTGAGTTGGCGCCATGAGCACCGAGATCTTCTGTGGCGTGAAGAGTCAATGTCGCACTGTTGATGGGCGAGCCTGCGGGCACCTGGCCAGCACCGTCGCCGAATACATCCTTGAACCTTACGATCATCCGGCTGTAACGGATGGTCGGGCCGAAGCCACCGGCAAAGCCGATTTGGTTATTGAGGAATGAACCAACTTCCAAGACCGTTGAGTTGCCACCGTTGGTGCTATAACTCTCATAAGCACCAAAATCAGTGCCCTCGCCAGTACATTCACCATTGGCGACCACTCCGCCGTTTCCGCAATTGTTCTTGCGGCTTGCAAATGCCCAGCGGATCGAGGTGTCCTTGGCTCCAGAATAGCCATTAGCGCCATTTTGGAATGTTGCGATATCACCGAGTGCAGGTACCGCCAATAGGGCGACGGCCGCCAGACTCAGTAGTCCAGTTACATAATGTTGCTGCCTCATGACCGGTTCTCCTTCTTCTTCCTAGTACTAAGTAAATTATGAACGAATTGACACAGTGAAATGTCGTACACGTAAATAGCAAGAATGCCTTGCAACCTCCTTTGTGCGAGACCAAGTAATCTGAGGGGGCCTTCTCCTAGATCCACTCGCCTCGTTTCTGAACTTACCATAAAGGATATAGTGGTTATAGGTCGTTGTGCAAGCGGTTTTATAGATTTTAGAAAAAAAAACAAAAAAACTTCCAGGCGTGTTGTATTCATAAGAAAGTATGTTTAAATGACTTATAGGTATAGACGTGTTTTTCACTGTTTCCTTGGAGGCGATATGGTCGTTTGCCGATGAGATTTTCAGCACACGGTTCAAACGATCGTGCCCCGTCGGTTCCTGGGTAAAACCATGCAAGGTGTTCGTGAACTGGACGCAATCAGGGAAGGCCCCAATGCGGTTGATGACAGGGTGTGTCGTGGCAGGATCGCGCAAGGAAATGGCCGGTTACCAGTTGTTATGTTTGGGAACGCGTCCGTCGTCCCAGCGGTGTCCATTTTCGCCGGCGCGGTGCCATTTGATCTGGGTCTCCCATTCAACGTGGCCGTCAATCAATAACGCGTTGGCGCCTTTAAAGTGTCGGTCGCCGATCGGGTACTGAAGTTCATCCCTGAATTCCGGGAGGGGATTGGCGGTACCCACTTCCATGTCCCTGTTAATCAGTGGCCAATAGTTGCCGACATGACGCTTGCCCTTATATGAATAGCCAGTATCAGCATCGGAGATCATATCCCCTGGACGAGGTACCTCGGAGAATTTGCGATAGACCCACGATCCGGGGCTGCCCCAGATGACGTATTGCCAACCCATGAACCAGAAGTTTCGCCCGTACGAGGCGAGGCCATGTCCAACGGCCCTCCCGGTCTTTTCAGGGATGAGTGGTTGACTTGGCCAATCTGGATCCGCCTGTCCTTGGAATGAGTGACAGACCATCCCTTGGCTGGTTAGGAATATATTGGCAAACCCATCATTGCCAGCGGCCAAGTAGGTATTGATGATAGCGCCAAGGTCGACGCCCTTGCGATGAAAGTACCAGTCATCACCTGTAACGATGATCCGCGAATTGTTGTGGTCACCGTACCAGGCTTCATAGGCGGGCATCCAGTCATCCCACTCGTGGATGTATGCTTGTTGCGCAATGCCCATGTGTCTCATGTTGCTTTGGCAGGCAACTTGTTCCCCTGATTCACGCGCCTTTTCGATGGAAGGCAGCAACATGGCAATCAAAAGTGAGATAATTGAGATCACCACAAGTAACTCGATCAATGTAAAACCGGATCGACAGCTTTGCCTGTCCTGTAGGGTGGTGGAACTTACGCCGCTCCTCAAGTGATAGGCAAGCATGAATAGGCTCCTCGGTTGAATGGGTGGCGATTAAACCCTGAATCACGGCCCAGATGCGGTCGCGGTAGTCTGATTATAGCTGTTCCGGGGTGTGTGGCATCAAAACCATCAAGCAAATTCGGGGTGACAGTCGGTCCATTGTCCTCTGGGTTCGTCGTGTTTGGCTTTTTGATTGTTTTGAGGCAGGTGTTTTCACGGTATCAGTGCAGTCTGCTGTGTGACCAAGCCGTCATTGGTGCAGCGGCCTCTACGTTCAAAGGCCGCTAGCACCAGGGTCAGTTGGCCACGTAATGTGGCCGGGTCGACAAAGTTCAGGAGATTCGTTGCTGCAAGGGCGTCATGGGGTCGAATGCATCCCCGTGAACATCCCCGAGAAGCAGCAGCCATGACCCGAGATGATAGACGTAAATGATCTAGTGCGTGATTGTTACGGGGGCGTGATATTCGACACGTATTTGTTATGGCCGTGGTTGGGGTCTATGATAAGACCTCATTTATTGGCTTGTTTTTGAAATAAGATTCGGAGGACGTAAAAATGTTTAAGCCGAACAAGATTTCATTTAGTAGGTCGTCATTTAATCGGGGATTCACCCTGATTGAACTCTTGGTGGTGATCTCAATTATCTCACTTTTGATTGCCATCCTGCTTCCCAGCCTCGAGCGAGCACGGTCAGCTGCCCACACGATTATATGCGCCAACAACCTGAAGCAGATCGGCGTCGCCTTTTATACCTATGCGGCCGACAACGACGATACGCTATGCCCTGGTTGGAGTTGGGCGGCGGGCGGTGTATACGGCGGGATGCCAGATGGGACGATGTATGAGGATCCTAAGTATGGCACGTATTATGAGGGTGCTCACTACAACCACGCCTGGAATGGTTACCTGATTGACTATCTAGGTAATGTGCATAATGCCAATCATCGCGATGCATCACCCGAAAATCCCCATTTTTTTGACGTCCCACCGGATCGCGCTGACTGGTGGCGCCATCAGATCCCGGTATACACTTGCCCGGTTTCCATTCCCGACAATGATCTGACAGTGAATGGAGGCGGGTCTTCTTATGCCATGCCGAAACAGCTGTCAACGAGTATCCCCAATGATCCTTGGCAGCCGTACGGGAATAAGTATCGCGCCTCCCAATGGCGTCAGATCTCAAAAATCAAAGAGCCAATACTTACGATTCTGGCGTTTGATTACTACAACAATCCCCCGATTGCTGATTGGTGGGTTGACCGTTGGCTTGTCAAGATTGGATTTACAAATGACAAGAATCGTCGGCCCGTTCGTCATGATCGAACCGGCAACGCCGACTCCCGATGGAACAACAAGGCGAAAGGCGTGGACAACTTTTTATTTGTTGATGGCCATGTGGCACCGCTGAAGAACAAGGCTGAAGCTGCAATCCATCCGACGACAAAAATAAGAGGCAAATACCCTAATTTCTTCTATGGAAATGGTTTTTAAAGATCATGGTGGTCATGCGTAGGGTGGGCTAGCAGCAAAAACCTCCTCATCTATTATTGTTCTGTCTAAGACTGCGGCCGTCGTTTGCGGCTTCTTCGTCTTAGGAGTGAATTCCAATCAAGAGATACCGACCGCACCGGCTTGTGTGGGTGATCGCCGGCATTGCGGTGTTGGTGACGCTCGCAGTGATTGCATTGAGCCGGCAAGAGGTATCGGGCGATGATAGCTCGGCCTTGCAGATCAGCGCGGCTGTAGAGGTCTACCACGCGGCAGGCGGCAACAAGCCGGGCAACGTTATTAGCCAGGACATCATGGCCCGCAACCCCCGGGTGCAGATCACCCAGTGGGCACCACTTCAAATGGAGGGGAGACGCGGTAATACGAGTCTGCTGCTTGCCTTTGCAGGTCGAACAGGGCCGGACATCTTCTATAACGAGTTCTCCTCGTTGCGCAAAAATGTCAGCCAAGGTTTTTGCGTTCCACTCAACGAATTCATTGGCGATGATCTGGATGGCAACGGTCAAATCGATCCACATGAAGCGAAGTGGCCGTACTGGAACCAGTTGCCGGAAATCAGCCGTTTTTGCGCGACGGTTGATGGGAAGGTGTATGGCATACCCTACGAGGCCCCCATCATTCAAGGGATTGCCTATCGCCGGGATCTGTTTCGACGTGCGGGCTTGCCTGATAAGCCTCCCAAGGATTGGGACGAGTTTTGGTTCTATTGCAAAAAACTAACGGACGCCGGTCGTAAAGTGCCCGGGGCGCGGTTGGCACGTGGGCAGCGTGGTTTTGCGATTCCGGTATCAGGGTGGCGTTGGCTGCAGTGGCTGTGGGCGGCGGGTGGTGAGCCACTGATGCAGGGTAAAACCAATCCTCGAACCGGGAAGACACACTGGTTTACTGAATATGAAACGAAGTTTATCGACCCACAGACGGGTGAGAGCCTGGCGCTTTTCCCGTCGGACTGGCGGGCAACTGTTGCACGTGAACCGGGTCAGCGATTGCTGGATTTTTTCCACAAGCTCTGCTGGCAGAAATGGATTCGACATCCATCCACGGGTAAGCCCATCGATGTGATGGACAGCGACGTGGCCAAGGGAAGTGTTGTCGATCCAGCAACGGGTGAACTTGTACATTTTGAGCCTGAGCAGGTGACCGTTGGCGCCACCCGTATTGCGCTGGGAGAAGAAGTTGCGTTTTCTGAGATGTTTCGGCTAGGCGAAATCGCCATGGTGATGTGTGAGTTGCACCAGTTGCAGGGTCGCGAGGTGCCGCCGGAGAACCTTGGTTTTTTCGCCATTCCACCTATTGATGAATCGCAAAAGCCGGTTGTGAGTTTTCACGACCATTTTCTTTCGATGGGGCCAGAGTTGGGTGGTCCTGATAAAAAGGCGCATCGCGAGATTGCGTGGCAGGTCATGTCACGAATCGGAGGGCCCGAGGGCCGGACGCTGAGTCAGCGTTACAAGGCTGAGCAGGGATACGCGAGATTCATGACGCCAACGCAGTTACGTACGGCCGGACTTGAAGAATACATTGACCAGATCCCACCGCATTGGCGAAGTCGCTACGAAGAGGTACTGTCCAACTATCACGCCGAACCCTTCATGGGGTACTGGACGCCGGTCGAGTCACAGATCAGGCATAAAGTGCTTGATCTGCTTACCCGCGACCCAGAATTCGATTACATCGCGGCATTAAAGCGGGTGGAAGAAGGTGCGAATGCAGGCATCATGTTCGGCCTGCCGGAAAAGACGCTACGCCAATACCGGCCGTGGGTTTACAGCGGCGTGGGCACCGGTGGCTTATTTTTCCTTATTGGCATGATCGTCGTGATTCGGCGTTACATGGCCCCGACGCAGACGCAAGAAGGTACCGTGCAGGGAGTACACGCGCGGTTGGTGCCATGGCTCATGCTGGCACCGGCGGTGTTGCTCCTCATTCTTTGGCAGTATTACCCGCTTGCGCGTGGTACCGTAATGGCCTTCGAGGATTATCGGATAATGGGGCCGTCGAGTTGGGTGGGGGTCGACAACTTCGTGAACGTACTGGTCAACCGAGACTTTTACATCTTTTGTGCCAGAACGGTGAAGTATGTCGTGCTTTCTTTGGGTTTGACGTTTGTCACGCCAATTGTCCTGGCAATATTGCTTTCAGAAGTTCCCCGTGACAAAACATTTTGGAGAACCATTTATTTTTTGCCGCAGATCTCCAGTGGCCTGGTCATTCTGTTTATATGGAAACTGCTTTACAACCCCACGGAGTACGGACTTCTTAACCAGATTTTTCTGGCGATGAACCACCTGGCGCCGCCCATTGCATTTTTGATCAAGATCATACTATTGGCCGGATATGGCGCAACCCTGGCTGTCCTGGCACGTATTGGGTTTGGGCGTGACCATGAAACCACCTCGCGAGCGGTGTGGGCTACAGCCCTGTCGCTTGGGCTTTTTGGTTACCTGGTCGCACAGGTGGTGACTTGGTGTCTGCCGGAGACCGTGGGAGGTGGGGGTCCCATCGGGTCTTTCACTGCGGAGGTGTTTTCCTGGTGTTTAGTCTTGAAAATGATGTTTGCATTTAACCGTGAAGGTTTGCGTCCTGTGCGGTGGTTGGCGGCGCTGACTTTTGGTGCCCTTGTCGCGCAGCAACTGACTATACGATCAGACAGCGGTGCATGGCTCAGTGCGGCCCTGCCGCTGGGTGGTATTGTCGGCCAACTCTTGGCCCTCGTGGTCATGCCGGTAATCGCGGCGATTCGATTGGGAGATGGGTCGGTCAGTGGCCGCAGGGGGATGCTCATGTGGTTGGTAGGCGGCTTGCTGATTTTACGGTTCGGCCATGCATCTTTCGATCACGGGTTTCACCTGGCGGCCACGCAGGTGATCCGGGTGGTTGGTATGTGGCTGATTCAGCCATTCAACTTCGAGGCGCAGAATTGGCTGGGCTCAACACGGTGGGCCATGATCGCCGTCATTCTGCCCGGCATGTGGCAGAGTGCGGGTATGAGCAGCCTGATTTATCTGGCGGCTCTGAAAACGGTTGATGATGCATCGTACGAAGCCGCAGAAATTGATGGGGCGGGGATTTGGCACAAATTGCGTCATATCACGATCCCTTACCTCAAGCCATTGATCATCATTAACTTCATTGGCGCGTTTATCGGTACGTTTCAGACGATGGAGAATATTTTTGCCATGACCGGTGGCGGCCCCGGTGATGAGACCATGGTTCTGAGTCTGGCCATTTGGTACGAGGCGTTTACTTTCCTGCGGTTCGGTATCGCGACTTCCATGGCCTGGATCATGGGTGTGGTTCTTATCGGTTTCACGTTGTACCAACTGAGGATCCTTCGGCGGGTTGAGTTTCGCGCCGCTGGTGATTGACAATGCCCATTCTTCCCACAACAGGTCGACGCAGGCCAGGTCCTTTAATGGCAATTGGCCTGATCTATTTACTGCTGATTGCTGGCGGTGTCACGATGGTTTACCCGTTCCTGATCACGCTGACCAGCGCGGTGTCGAACGGTTATGACTACGAGCGTTTCAGTGCCTATCCGCGTTATTTGTTTGACGGTCGTGAGCGTTACCTCAAGTATCTGGCCGAGAAATACAGCGAGCAGGAGGGACGCACTTTCAGGCACTTTTTGGCAGCGTATGGCCTCCCGGAACATTTTGGATCTTTCCGTGAAATTGCAATGGAGGACGAAGCGGCTGCGACGTGGTTCGGCCTGTACGGTGCACAAGAGGATTCACGTCTTTGGCGACAAGTCCTCCGGCGGGCGGAAGATCTTGAATCGTTTGTGGCGAAGATGTCTTCCACGCGTCGTGGTGCCGAGAATTTGGTGCCATTGTTTCAAGTGGATAGCGAGGTGACCTATCAGCAGTTTACGCGTGCGCGGTACCGGCAGATTGCAGCAGCGGCCAACTCCGAAACATTCGCTGCGGCGGATGATGAAGAACGGGACCGACTTGCTCTGGCTGCCCTGATTGAATACCGGTCGGAGACTTATCCCGCATTCGATTACATGAGAAATGATGTGGGGTTTCATTTCCCCGTTGCATTGCCGAGATGGATTCTGCCATACCGTGTGCAATTCGTGGACTATAACGACTGGGTCCGCACGCTAGCACCGGCGCAGAAGATGCCGGTGACACGTCAATACTTGTGGTCGACGTACCTGTTTGAAGTGGGCCTGTCACCCACCCAGTACAACGAGATGGCGGGTACCCGTTGCGATTCCATCTGGCAGGTTCCCTACCCCGTCGACGAGCCGGAACATCACCAGTTGGCCGCGCTGCGCAGGGCATTTGACCTTACCAAGTGGCCCGTGCGGTTGTCGAAACTCACTGATCTTGACCGCGATCCATTCGATGATTTTTTGATTGATCGTTTTGGTTCCGTTGAAGCGTTGAATACGGTTTACGGCACATCGTTCGCCAGTTTTGGAGTAATCCCCCTGGAGGCCGAACTTCCGGTTCTTGATATCAGGTACGAAGTATCGGCTGATGTTCCGGAACTGATGAAGCGGATCAAGGCTCGTCGTGATGTGTGGCGCGACTACATGTTGACCCGCCCCCCGGAACTGCGTCAACAGTTGGTTGCTGAAGAGGAGTTTGGCCGCTTCCTGCTGACTCGCTATAAAAATCTGGATGAGCTTCTTCAGATATATGGTGTTTCTGATCTTGCGCAGATCAAATTACCGATCGCCGAACTGGATTACGTGCATTACCAGCGTGGGGCCGGGAATTTCTTTGGCAAGTATCTATCGCGTAATTTTTCCAGGGCACTTTTTCATATCACGGTAAGGGGTCGCGCACTATGGAACACGCTGGTTCTTGTGGTGCTCACGATTGCCTTTACCTTGACGGTAAACCCCCTCGCCGCCTACGCCCTGTCGCGGTTCCGTTTACGCGGGACAAACAAGATCCTGGTGTTCCTGTTGGCGACCATGGCATTTCCACCGGCGGTTTCCATGATTCCCGCCTTTCTGCTGATGCGAGATCTGAATCTGCTCAATACATTCTTTGCCTTGGTTTTGCCAGGTGCGGCAAACGGATTTTGGATTTTTCTATTGAAAGGGCTTTTTGATTCCCTGCCAAAAGAGCTCTACGAGGCAGCCTCGCTGGATGGAGCGAGCGAGGCACGCATGTTTTGCACAATTACCGTCCCTCTATCCAAACCGATCCTTGCGGTCATCACCCTGGGCGCCTTTATGTCAGCCTACGGCGGTTTCATGTGGGCTTTTTTGGTCTGCCAGGACGAGCGAATGTGGACGCTGATGGTGTGGCTGTATCAGTTTCAGCAAATGTATCGCGGCCAGCCATGGATTGTCATGGCAGCACTGGTGATTGCCTCCATACCGACGCTGATCATATTTCTCACCTGTCAAAAAGTAATCCTGCGGGGCATTATTATTCCCACGATGGATTAAAACGGAGATTCCATGAACCCACTGCCAGCGTATTCATTACGTATACACGATATCCAGATCGGGTTGGGAGGCAGGGGACCGGTATCTTTTAATCCATAAGCATGGGAGTATTTTTGCGCCATGCCATGCTTATTGCAGCGATCTCTGCCAGGACCAAGTCCGTCTTGGGTTGGGGGTGTTTTCGACCATCGGTCAGGAGTTTTCCCAGCCACCGAACAGGTCATTCCAGTACATGTCAATGTCATTTTGTAAAGCAGTGGGGATGGTGGGCGGAAAAGGGAATTGGCTGGTGGTGGTGAGGTGGTCGATGAAGTGAATGACCCCATTGAGTAAGGTCGCCATAGTTGAGGTGCTGACCTTGTCAAGATCATCGTCGGGACGATGGTGGAAAAATCGACCGCTTGTGCAGTTGCTACGGATCAGGGTGACCGCGGGGACACCGGCAACTGCAAAGGGAAAATGGTCTGCGTAGGGGATGACCTGGTTGAGGAATCGAAAGTAGATCTCCCTGGGTTCGAAGCAATTGCGGACCTGTTGTGCCAATGTGTCGGGCCCGTTGCAAATCAGGTCATTCCAGCCTAGCGGTGATCCGAAGCTGTCGAGGTTGAACATAAACCGTCCGTGCTGTTGGAGTGACTTACGGTGGCTACGGACATAGGCGGCACTGCCTACGCTGAGTTGTTCTTCTGCCCCGAAACTGATCAGGCGGATCGTGCGTTTTCGGGGTTGTCGTGCGAGTGTACGCGCGCATTCGAGAATGCCGGATACCGCGGTGGCATTGTCGTCAGCACCCGGGGAATCCGCCTGAGTGTCATGGTGGGCGCCGAGGAATACAAGGTCATGTTTTGCATCAGGCACTTGGTCCGTTTGTTCACCTGGCAATTCAGCAATCACATTCTGTGATACGCTCTGCTGCATGCCGCCTTCAATCATCAAGCGAGCGGAAGTGGCGCCGGCCACCTTCCATCGCCAAGCGTCCATGTACGCCACGTTCACCGTGGGCACGGCCCCCAGCGCAGTGGTATAGGTGGGAAACATGCCGTCAGCGAGCGGGACTGAACCGGGATACCTGACATCCACCATCAAAAGAAATGCGGGCTTGGCCTCAACCAGGCGGCTGTAGGCGTCCCTCGATTCAATATGGCATCCCAGGTGGACAACCGCTTTGCCGGTAAGGTGTGAAAGATCAGTTCGTTGTGACTCTGCAGGCGACTCGAAGAATACCACAGGCGCCTCGACAGTCTGTCCCTCGGTGCCGGGTGTGTTGCTGAACAGCGAGCTGGGAAATGTCTGCCAGCAGCCGTCGATATTAATTTCCAACAGTTCCCTTTTGACGGATCTTTCGCGAACCGCGAATTGTTCCACGGCGACATCCGCTCCAGCACGCTGGAATTCCTGCGCCACGTAGTCGGCGGCCTGTTGTTCACGATCCGATCCGGCCAGCCGAACACCAATATCCTTCGCCAACACCTGGAGGTGACGCTGAAGGTTGGACTGCTTGATCATATTAATCGTATTGTGCTTGGTGCCATTGCCGGTCACAACTTGGCTTCTTTCCGTTCAATTGGTGGGTTGAAAATCTGGATGGCTCAATGGGTAGGCTGTAAGTAGGTGGTCGTGCCGACTTAACCTGAAATGGGCGATACAGGACTCGAACCTGTGACTTCTTCCTTGTAAGGGAAGCGCTCTAGCCAACTGAGCTAATCGCCCATGATGATCAACGGATGATGATCTGTGCAGGACCGTGTCGTGGCATGCCATTTATTGTACCGTCCGATTTTAAATAGGATGCCCGGACATATCAGTCGTGTTTGGTAACTGCTCATCAAGTTGCCATGATGATGATGGTTGCGGTAACGTTAGATGTTGTCGCCAGGGTTAAGTCAGATCCTTATGCCTACTTGGCATGAGGGTCCCTTTAATACATCGAGGTAGATCGTCGAATGTCAAAACTTGATACCACGTCGAAAACACATGTTTTGTTCTTGGACATGCAGGAAGTTACCGATTTATGGAATGTTCGCATGTCGGTCGTCGAGGCGGAGAAGCACCCACTTAATCCATCGCTTCCATTAGGAGATATCAATGAGTGGGATAGCCGCCAGGCCGCTCCATGGGAGGTGCGGACGGTGCTGTATGACGAGCAGGAAGATATTTTCAAGGCTTGGTACGGGGGCATAGATATCGACTATGAAGTGCATTATATCAACGGGCGTCCCAAGCCGAAGAAAGAGTATTCCATGGGGTATGCAACGAGCCGGGACGGTGTCAGGTGGCACAAGCCCAATCTGGGGCTATTTGAGTTCAACGGGAATAAGAATAACAACATGTGCCACCATTCATGGGGCGCCGTGATCAAGGATCTTTCGGAGCAAGATCCGCAAAAGCGATACAAACTTGTGCGAAAGAATCGCAAACGTAATGAATTGGGAAAGTACTCGCATGTTTTCCTTGACTATTCCGCGGATGGCATTCACTGGGAACAGGGGCCTCAACTTGGGGTGCCCGGGGTGCCCGAATGGGACGGCCTTGCCCCGGACATCATCGCCTTCATCCGGGATGAGCAAGACCCGGATCCGCAGCGCCGGTATAAGTTGGTGTGGCAGACTAAGGGTGAATCGAATAAACACGGTCCACGCCGTGTACGCATCAAGCACATGGCTTGGAGCCCGGATGCGATTCATTGGACAGCGTGTCCAACCAATCCATTCTTCAATCCTAATGACTCAACCGAAATAGAAAACCATTTTCTTCTGATCTTTCCGCATCGCGGTTGGTACATCATGCTCTACGAGTATGGTTGGTACTACCCCCGGAATATTGCCCGTGATGTAAGCATTTTTGAGAATCAGGAGTTTCGTCTCAATGAAGAAAATGCCTACTATTGGGATTATGGTCAGGACATCCGACTCGCGGTAAGTCGTGATGGCGTGAACTACACGAGAATTAATTCACATCAACAAGTCATCACCCGGGGGATCCCTGGCGCCTGGGATGCCGGATCACTCATTATTACCGACAAGATTCCAATCAAGAACAATAAGATGTACCTTTATTATGCTGGCAGTGGTATGGAATGGGGCGGTTGGCGGTCACGACGGGGCAGTCGTGTGAACCGAATGGGCCTGGCGACTTTGGATCTTGACCGCTTTACCTGCTTGGAAGTTTGTGATGGAGATTCCTACGGTTGGGCATATACGATTCCCATCGAGGTGCGCAAGCCTGATGAGGCGCAACTTGTTGTCAATGTCAGTGATACCGACCCCAATCGCAGTTGGGTCGAGTTTGATCTTTTGGATGCAGACACTGGGGATGCGGTGCCTGGTTATGCCCTTGATGATTGTGCCCGCGTTGACGAAGATGGTATTTCTATCGTGGCACACTGGAAAGGCGGCGCGACTTTAAGTGGCGTTAAGGTAAAGAATGTTCGCTTGCGCATACGGCTGTATGGCCGTGCCAAGTTGTATTCTTTTGGATTTAAGAGCAATAAAGACTCTGCATAGATCTGCAGGGCAGGATGTGAAGGGCATTTGAACGGTGCCAGAAGGGCTAACCTTGGGATCACCTAGTACAGTACGTGTGGCCGGTATCGTTCTTAAATGGATTCGAGGGGACAAGCAACAAAATTACGACCGCTTTGAGGCGATGGCTCGCCAGGCGGCTGCAGAAGGTGCGGACTTGATCTGTTCGACGGAGTGTTTTCTAGATGGTTACGCCATCAAGGACAAGTCAATCCCGGCTGATCGATACTATGCCATGGGCGAGAAGATTCCAGGTGGGGAGTATTACAACAAACTTGCGAACTTGGCCAAGGAGTTGGGTGTGTTCTTGGCAGCCGGCATTCATGAGATAGATGGGCCAACTCAGTACAACGCGGCAGTTCTCATTGATTGCCAGGGTCAGTTGGCCGGCAAATACCACAAACACAAGCTTGGCCATGAAGACATGAGGCACACACCAGGCAATGACTATCCAAGCTTTGCAACTTCATTTGGAACGGTGGGCATGATGATTTGTGCAGATCGCAGCCGACCTGTTCTTATCCAGGGCCTTTGCGACAATGGCGCGGATGTTATTATCTGCCTGTCTGGGGGTGCTTTTGGCCCGAGAAATGATTTGGCTATGCAAAATAGTGCGCAGGTGTATGGCAGGTACATTGTCTTTGTTCATCCGGCCCAATTTCTCGTGACGGCACCGGATGGTTCAATCAGTAAAAACCACATGCTCGGTGACCTGTCTTTGCCCAAGGGGATTCGTTACGATCAACTGTTCGTTTTGCCGGATGAAATCGGTACGGATACCGATCGGGGTGGCGTTTTCAACTTTGATTTGCCCATGGGTTAATACATCGGTCCTGGTTTTCCGCCGTTATTTCAAGAATTGAATGGCGAGCGGGTACTTCCAGACTTCGCCATTATTCGCCTTGATGCCAGCTACTATGGGAAAGATCATGCCCAAGGTGAATAGTACACCGGCCAAGAGGATTCCAATAAAGATGACAGAGAGCATGATGCACACGACGAGGTAGATAAACGCGCTGATGATCCAATTTACCGCGTTTTTACCATGGGCATCAATCCATGGCATCTCATCCTTTTTCAATTGCCAAAGTATAATCGGGGGAACGACTGTACCAATAACCGGGATAATAAAACCGGCCAACATGGATAGGTGCAGAAACATCGCCCACTGCTTTGCCTGCGTGGTTATTTCCGTTTGCGGCTCTGCTTGATGGATTTCGTTCAATGCCAGATACCCCTTTTAGATGGCGTTGGTCAGTCTAATCGGAATCACGAGGACCTATTCTAAACACAGTTGGGTTTGGGGTGGCAAGATGACTAATAGTCGACCTGCTGGGAATGACGTGGGGGATTGCAGGCCAGTACCCCCGGATCTTTTGATTGAGTTGTCCACAGGGTGTTTTTAATGGTGGTCTGGGGCTGGTTGGCCGGTTCCTGCCCGGAGTTTTGGCTGTAACATTGCCAGGTAGCATGCCGCCGAAATTCCCGCAGCACTGAACACCATGGCCATGACCAATACCTGGTAACGTGCAGCGATCAGTGGTTCGGTACCTCCCAGGATCTGGCCGGTCATCATGCCAGGTAGTGAAACCAGACCAACCGCAAACAGGGAATTGGTGATCGGAATCAGCGCTGCATTGAATGCTGTCTGGCGAGCCTGGGCATATAGGGCACCCCGGTCTTTTTCAGATTCAAACCGTTCGGCGGCCAGGCTCACGCTGTTCATGGCGCTGGCAAAGATCATGCCGGCGAGTGGGATGACGAAACGGGGCTGGTACCACACGTTAAGATCCAGGACGAACTGACTGATGATGATCAACGTCGGCACAGCGCCAACAGTGATCGCCATGAAGGCTTTGATTAGGACCTTTTTACGACCTTGCCGAACTGAATGCAGGCTGATCCAGCTTGCAGCGAGGAGCATGATGGTCAAGACACTGATTACGATCAGTGCGTTGTCCGATTCAAAGATGATTTCCAGTACGTACCCGATCAGGGCCAGTTGGATAAGCATGCGTGCCAGGGCATAGACAGCTTTGGGGCCATTGGTCCGCCAGCGAAACTGGAGGATCAAGACGACTACAACCGGTGCAAATGCAATGGATAGATGCGGGATTGAGATAGTGGGGATTGGATTATTCATTGTTTTGTTGAATGGTTGTGTGGTACAAGGATCATCCTGGTTTTATGCTTGATCGTATCAGGTTGATGGGCATCTTAATTGGATCGTGGCAGTGGAGCTGTATTGGAATAGATGTTGGTTGTTGAGTTGTTGGCGCATGACAAAGCCGCGACTCCCGCCGCGGCTTTGTGGTTGAGATCTGGATTATGGTCAGCGGATCTTGATCTTACGTGGTTTGACCTCTTCACGTTTTGGTAGTGTGAGTTGTAACACGCCCGCATTGAGGCTGGCATCAATGTTCTGGCCATCCACAGTTTTGGGCAGCGTGAAACTCCTGGCCACCTTGGTGTAACGCCGTTCGGTCAGATGCGCGTTACCTTTCTTCTGCTGTGGTTTGCGCTCGGCGATGATGGACAAGACTTGGTTCTCGAAGGTGACATTAACCTGCTCGTTGGTGATTCCTGGTAATTCAGCTTCAACATGCACCCCGTTTTCATCTTCGTGGATATCCACGGGAAATGACGCGGTTGGTTGGTGTTCCAAGTCGCCGAACCAGCGGTGTAGTACACCGCCAAAATCGCGGGTTGCCAGATCAAATGGGCTGTCCCAATACATCCTGGCTGGTTTTTGAGTTTGTATGGTTACCATGGTTGTACTCCTTTCTTGGTTGGTGCCGCCCTAAGTTGGTACAGGACGGCGGTTTCATTGATTACCTCATTCATAGAGCAAACGGCGAGCCAAGAATGTGTTTCATAAAGCCTGTGACTTAAATGAGTTGCAATTGTTTTTGCCGGGTCGTGACTGCCATAATGGCACCTTTGGCGTTGGGTGCTGCACCCTTGGCAACGTGTTTGGGGGGCATCAATTTTGATCCAAAGGCGATCGCCATCAACAATACGGGTTATGAGCATACGCATTGGTATCATCGCTCCCACCGGATACACCGGGTTGGCCCTGATAGAACTGTTGCTGCGTCATCCCGGTGTTCAGATCAATTACTTGGCCAGTCGTCGTGATCCACCTCCGAACATGGTCGAGGAATTTGGACAACTGTTGGGCCGCTTGCCCGAGTCTGCAGTAACTTGCGGACCGATTGATGTGGGTGCGATTTCCAAGAAGGTTGATGTGGTGTTTTGTTGCCTGCCGCACACGGTGGCGATGGACTATGTGCCCGCACTCCTTGATGCGGGTTTGAAAGTGATCGACCTGTCGGCGGACTATCGTATTCCCGATGCAAAGATCTACGAAAAGGCTTATGGTCATCAACATGCCGATGCTGCCCACCTGAATGATGGTGTTTATGGTTTGCCGGAATACTTTCGAAACGAGTTGCAGGGTTCGAATCTTGTGGCCAACCCCGGTTGTTTTCCAACCGCTACCATCCTTGGTATGGCGCCACTACTTAAAAGAGGAATTGCCAAATCGACGGGGATCATCGTCAATGGGGCTAGTGGGGTGACTGGGGCCGGCCGAACGGCTAAAACAACAACGCACTTTCCCGAACTCAATGAATCGTTTTACGCCTATCGCACGATCGGTGGGCACCAACATCAGCCGGAGATGATTCACTTCTTGTCTAAGGTGGCCGGCAGCAACGTGGATCTTCTGTTCGTACCGCACCTGCTTCCGGTCGATCGCGGAATTCTGACAACGATTTACGTTGATTCCGTTGACGGCAAGATTACGCAGGAAGATTTGTTCCAAGCCTTCGAGGCGGATTATGAAGATGAGCCGTTCGTGCGTATTCGTAAGGATTTACCGAACATCAAGTTCGTCCGTGGTACGAATTATTGCGATATCACGGTGCGGCTGGTGGATACAGCCGATGGTCCGAAGATTGTCGTGTTCAGTGCCATTGACAACATGATCAAAGGTGCCAGTGGCCAGGCGTTGCAGAACATGAATATTCTTTTTGACCTGGAAGAAACTGCCGGGTTGATCTGAAGCGGTCAGTTGTACTCTTCAAAATCCGATTGATCGAGGCCGACCGACAGTCCTGATTCGGTCAGTTGGCTCCACGTGTTATCGTCAAGTGGAATGCCTTTTTGTCTTCGTTCAGCGCGGGTTTCAAGTTCAATCTGGCCTGGTAACAGTACCCGCCCATCCGGTTGGCTGGGCGGTGAGCCGGTTACCCAATCCGAGAAACGTTTAAGTTCCGCGATGTAGGCTTCACGATTTGTGAATTTACTGGGATTGATCGCGATACTTGTCATGGTATTGATCAGTGTTGTGGTTCCTGGTCGGGTGCATCCGGATCCGGAAAGGGCGCCACACAACATGTCCGCAAGAATATTAAAACCATGGCCTTTATGTCCAAAGAACGGAAGAATCGCACCGCCGTCGTAAAAGTCATTGGCATCGGTTGTGGGGTTGCCATCTTTATCCACGATAAACCCTTCGGGGACAGGTACCCCCTTGTTCCTGGCGACCTGTAGTTTCCCTTCCGCCGTCGTCGTTGTGGTGGTATCCAGTAATATGGGATCTCGACCGGCAACGGGTACGCACATGCAAATGACGCTAATGGAAAGTCGGCGGTCACTACCGCCAAATGGCATGGCCAACATGCCCAGCCCGGTACTGCTGACGAAATGGATGGAGATCAGGTCTCTTTCGGCCAGTCGTTCAGCCCAAGCTCCCAGGCGCCCCACATGGCCGGTATTACCCAATGTCATGAGGGCCAGACCTTGCTTGGTCGCCTTTTGGGTGAGCAGCTTCATGGCCTGCTCGCCAATGGTTTGGCCAAAACCCAGATTCCCATCGACGACCGCGATGCAGTCATTCTCAAAGGTCACCGTGATCTGCTGTCCTGGTTTTAGGGTATTGGCTTTGACGTAGCCTAGATACTGGCCTACGCGGATCACACCGTGTGAGTCATGGCCACAGAGATTGGCATCGACCAGGTGATGGGCAATGCAGTGGGCCTCCGCGTCATCGCAGCCGCTTGCAGCAAAAATACGCGAGGTCAGTTGTGTGAGCGGTTCAGCCTGAATCTGCATATGGCAATGGGGTTGGGGCTTGGAGATCCTGGTCCGTCTTTTCAGGCATCGTCACGGGTGTCCACCTTATCTGTTAGCCTGATCAATAGCCATTGCTGTTGAAGAAATAAGGGTACTTGCTTCCTAGGACTTCGGCCTTGTTCTTCAACGGTTCCACGTGACCATCGATGAACAGGAAGTTGTCCACCCCCTTGGCCTTGTTGTTCCACTTGGCACCGGCGTTGCCGGTTCGGTCATGACGAACGGTCCGGCGGTTCTTATCCATGGTAAAGCCGATTTTCACAAGCCAGGGGTCAACCCACCAGTCGGCGACTGGTGGGTCGTGGTACCAGTCGAACAGCAAGGTGCTCGTCATCGGCTCCTTGATCGAGGAGATCGGTCGCCACTGGGCAGCATGATACTTATTCAAGTGCGGTTTCCATGAATCATATACGTCAAAACACGTGGAGATCGCCCTGGGCATGGCGTATGAGGTGCCGCCAGACTGGAGTGTCAGCTCATCCGAGGGGCAGGTGTAGACTTGCATTTTCTTGAAATACCAATTGGCTCTGTTTGGCGGGTCGTGACCTGTTGTCCGTCCTTCCTGGTAGTCAGTGGTGTCGTGGATATTGCCCAGATAATCAATAATCATCCCGGCCCAAGCCCAGTCATGGTAATTCCAGTTTGGTTCGTACAATTCACCGTTTGGCATCCCCCCTCTTTGACCATTGGCAGCCCACCCCCAACCTGGTGGAAGCACGTCATTGTTGTCGGCGCAGTATGAGTAGGTCGCGATGCCAATCTGCTTGAGATTGTTAGCACATAAGACGGTTTCGGCAGCTTTTCTTGCCCTTTCCAAGCTTGGGAGCAACATTGCGATGAGCAGTGCAATAATCGATATGACCACCAGCAATTCAATCAGAGTAAAGCTTCGTATGACCGGCGGCGCATGCGGATATTTGGTACGTGGCATGGAGCTACTCCTGTAAGTGAGGTCGTACTTTTCAGATCGATGCAGTGGGGCAATTGTGGCAGTCAATGCATTAGAAATAAATCATTGGCTCGTCATGTCGCGGGGCTGGTTTTTAATAACGATAATGATCGGACTTGAAGGGGCCCTCGATGGGAATGCCGATATAGTCAGCTTGTTCCTGGGTCAGCGTTGTGAGTTTCACCCCCAACTTGTCCAGGTGCAGCCGTGCCACCTTTTCATCTAAAGTCTTGGGCAGGATATAAACCTTGTTTTCGTACTTTTGTGGATTGGTAACCAATTCAATCTGCGCCAGAACCTGGTTGGCGAAGCTGTTGGACATGACGAAACTCGGATGACCCGTAGCGCAGCCAAGATTCAGCAGGCGGCCTTCGGATAAAATCAATACGCAGTGGCCGTCGGGGAACGTCCATTTGTCGTACTGGGCCTTAATGTTTTCCTTTTCGATTCCCGGAAAATTCTCCAGGCCCGCCATGTCAATTTCATTATCAAAATGGCCAATATTGCCGACGATTGCACCGTCTTTCATCTGTGAAAGATGCCTGGCGGTGATCACGTGATAGTTGCCGGTCGTCGTGACGAAGAAATCAGCTTCATCAATCACTTGCTCAATCGTCTTGACCTCGTGGCCTTCCATGGCGGCTTGCAATGCACAGATTGGATCGATCTCCGTAATGATTACACGGCACCCTTGGCCGCGTAGAGATTGAGCGCATCCTTTGCCGACTTCACCAAATCCACAGACCACGGCGACCTTGCCGCCAATCATAACATCGCTGGCACGGTTCAGGCCATCAATCAGGGAATGGCGGCAGCCATAAATATTGTCAAACTTGCTCTTGGTAACAGAGTCATTGACGTTAATGGCAGAAAATAGCAAGCTGCCGTCATTTTCCATCTGGTACAGTCGGTGAACACCAGTTGTGGTTTCTTCACTGACACCACGGCAACAGGAAGCCAGTTCACCCCAGCGAGATGGTGTTTCGTCATGGATGGCCGCCAGACATTGCAATAGCTCAGCGAAATCCTCCGGGTCGTCTGCCGCCGGCTTGGGAACCGATCCGGCGTGCTCGAATTCGACGCCCTTGTGGATCAGTAGTGTGGCATCACCACCATCGTCTACGATCTGCTGTGGCCCGAGCCCACCACCAAAATTCAAGGCCCGTTGTGTGCACCACCAGTAGTCCGCAAGTGTTTCGTTTTTCCAGGCGAATACGGCCACTCCCTGTGGGTTTTCTGCCGTGCCCTCGGGGCCAACAGCCACTGCTGCGGCAGCATGGTCTTGCGTGGAATAAATATTACAGGAGCACCATCGGACGTCTGCACCGAGATTACGCAGGGTTTCAATGAGTACCGCCGTTTGGATCGTCATGTGTAGGCTGCCCATGATCCGCACGCTTTTGAGTGGTTGACTGGCGGCGTATTCCCGGCGAACGGACATTAATCCGGGCATCTCCTTTTCCGCTAGGCAGATTTCCTTGCGACCCCATTCGGCAAGGGTTAAATCGGCTACTTTAAATTCTAAAGCGGTCTGCGTGGCTGTGGTCATGGGTGTCTCCAACCGTTTCCTAGAGTGACTGTTCTATTTCTACCTGGATAGAGTTTTGTCAGGTTAACCGATCACTTTACGATTGCGCAGGTGATTTACATGCTGTGGCCAGGATCAAGGCCGGACCCTTTGCGGCAGCTTGCGTGGGTAGCGGTCGGCACCGAATATCCTGGAACCCATTGTCCCGAAGCATGCATTCCATCTCGGCAGGTTCAAAGCCCGGCCAATGCTGGTCCATTTGACGGCGAAAGTCCTCCCGGTCGTGGTGCATTAGATCAACAATCACCACTTTGCCACCATCCTTCACCACACGGTGGGCTTCACCCAGCACGCCCCGCACATCTGCGGTATATGTTAGCACGATCGATAACACAACTGCGTCAACCTGCCCATCATTGAGAGGTAATGCCAGCAACTCACCGATACGCAACTCAACGTTCGGAAATTCTGCGGTGCGTTTTGACGCTGCATCAAGCATGGATTGTGATTGGTCAACACCAATCACGGTTTTAACGTGGGGAGCCAGGTGTGCTGCAAACAGTCCAGTGCCACATCCTAGATCTGCGATGATCAAGTCGCTTGGCAATAGAGAACCCAGCGTGTCAGTTGTCAATGAGTTGCCGTAAAGCTGACGGCGCAACTGGTCCCATTCGCCAGCGATACCTTCAAAAAACTTCTTGGCACCGGACTGGCGTTGGCGAAGCCGACGAGCCAGTCGCAACTGGTCCTGCTTGATTGATGGGGCGTTTGCGAACTGATCGCGGGCCAGTGTCCACAGGTGCCGTGCCGGCTTATTGAGTTCACGTTCAAACATGCGATAGAGATTTGCCGAACCATTTCGACGTGATGTCGTCCATCCTTGATCCAAAAGGATACGCAGGTGCCGACTGACGGTTGATTGGGGCAGTTGAAGGATGTCACATAACTCGGTCACGCCCAGTTCGTCCTGCTCAACAAGGTGAAGGACCCGCAGGCGGGTCATGTCACATAATGATTCCATCTGGCCCAACCACTGTTGGGGTCCTGCGGCATGTTTTGAAAAGGCATTTATCATCCGTATATCCGGATAATAGGATATATATACTCGGTTGGACCGTCAAGTCATTGGCGGTGTACAAAAGGGGGGTAAACTAGGCCGATGCCCTCTAGGAGCAGTGCTACAGGACCCCGTTGCCATAACATGCCAAGTTGTTTTCCATTATTTTCAATTCTTTTTTGCCTCATGATGGCGGGCTGTTATCACCAGCAGCTCCACAGCACATGGGGTCATTTTTCAGAGGGCTTGGCAGAAGACCATCCTGAGGCATTTGGGAAGTCTCAAGGCTCACGTCAGTCATGGTCCGCGACAGAGGGTAAAAAAGAGACCGAATGGTCGATTCAGCTCAAATCCCTGTCGGGTCCCAACGCTGAGCAACAGGCGACCATCCTCCTGCAGCGGTTACAGGTCGAAGCTTATATATCCGGGCTTTGGATGGATCCGAAGGAAGATGGCTGTCGCCTTTTCCGAGGTCGGTATACAGATATTTTTTCCCCGATCGCCATCAATGAACTGGATCAGACACGTTCCATTGTCCTTGGTGGTCAGCAACTATTTTTGGATGCGCAATTTATCAAACCAAGTGCCCCGATCGTGGCTCAGTCATTGGATGTACGTCAGCTGCGTGGTCACTATGCGTACACCCTGCAGGTTGCGGTCTTTGATGAAACCCATCGCAATTATGGTCAAGCAGCCCAACAGGAAGCCAAGCGTCTGCGAGCAGAAGGACATGAGGCTTTTTATTACCACGGCAACAACATGTCGATGGTGACCGTCGGTTTATTTTCCGATGCAGACCGTCAACCACGTGAGGCGATCGACGCCAGGGGGCGTCGGATCCTGATGTACTACTACGGCCCTCGCATCAAAACACTTCAAGAAACATTCCGGCATAACCTGGTGAACGGCCAGATCTATCATGAGCCGGTGGGCAATGGAAAGAGGCGTCCACAGGCAAGTTTATTGATCCCAATTCGATAGTATGCCTGTTCTCCGCGACGTAGAAGGGGCTTTCTTGTGAGCTGGTCAAATTGGATGGAGGGCTTGATTATGTTGCTCAGTACCAAGGTGTAGTTAACACACGTTTGGCTCATAGCGGATGATACAGCCATCATGGACTCGTGGGGCGACATCCTGATTTTGGTGATGGTGTGTAGGGATAAAAAAACTGCCAACGCAGGTGCGTTGGCAGTTTTTTATTTCAAAATGTCGGAGAGGTGGTCAGACTGTCCGGCGTTTGTCTAGCAGGTGCAGAATGATACCGACCGCGATCAATCCAACAACTCCCTGGCCGCCCAAGTTGCCTATCAGGGCAAGCAGGTTGCCGGTCACACCACCCACGAACGGCAAGTCGCCGCCAAAGATGATTTCAGCCACGACGCCAAGTGCAATAAGCCCAAGGCCAATTTCCGTAATTTCTCCGATCCAGCTTTTAGCAGTACTGATGACACTCATAGAACCACATCCTTTCGGTTAATTATGGATCTGGGATTAATCTAATCTTAATTTGACTGGCAATTCCCATCGGAAAGATGAATTCGAAATCATGACAAATAACTGGAAAATAATAAAATTCTGGATTTCCTCTGCAAGTTGGTGGTATGGCGATTCCATACCGGGTAGTGCCGTGCTATCGATCTGGGGTTGAATATCCAATCACGGAGATTTTCATGCTTGGCGATAAGATGGGTGGAAATTGCTTCTCAGGCCCCTTTTTAAAACGTGGTGGAAGTCTTTTC
>CAUZIY010000025.1:0-29082 GCA_963579995.1 Phycisphaerae bacterium | reverse complement strand
ATGTATTCCTGCCAGTGGAACCACCTTAGGATCAGCATCAACCAGATGCTTGTCGCCGCATATGCACTTGTCATCATCCTGTATTTTATTTGGAAAATTTTTCCCAGGTGGAGAAAGATGAATTCTGCTATTCCGATTTTCAGGACCTCCTTCCATTATCTCTGGATTTTCCCGGTAATTCTATTCTTCAACGGCTTGACGCCGTACTTAGGAATCAAGAACACGCACGCCTTCGCCATGTTCAGTAATCTAAGCACCGAAAGAGGGGAGACCAACCATTTCTTCATCCCGACATCAATACAGTTATCCAACAACTTGTCTGACCTGGTGCAGATCAATGAGTCCAGTGATTCTGTAATCAATGCATTCAGTAAAACACTCCGGGAGCATCCGTGGACCAGCACCTACATGCCTCTTAGTTCACCCTATTCTGGCTCTAAGTATGGTGGCCAGTCCGGTTGGCATTTTGATCTACCCTACTTTATGTTGCGTGCCCGGATTACCGAGCTGCGCAAAAATGGAGCCAAGAACGTCTATGTCAGATATGTTCGTGATGGCAGAACATTTGTGACATCAAATGCCGAAAGGGACCCGCATCTCTCGACGGCACCATACTTGGCCCGGAAATTCCTTCTGATGCGCGCAGTACCTCGAGAAGTCACCGGTTTGTGCATGTGGTAGCAGGATAAGCCATGCAACTCGAAGCACTTGCATTTGATGTATTCGGCACCGTCGTAGACTGGCGGGGGTCGATTGTTCGTGAAGGCAAGGCCTTAACCAAACGAACCGGTGTCGAAGTGGACTGGAAGCAATTTGCTGATGCGTGGCGAGCCGAGTATCGACCGGCCATCGACCGCGTTCGTCACCATGAGATACCCTGGACAAAACTTGATGAGCTACACCGTCAGATTCTAGACCAGCTAATTGAGAGGTTTGATGTCAACGGCCTTAATGGGCAACAAATTAGCACTTTCAATCGAGCCTGGCACCGACTGACACCATGGCCCGATGCGGTGGCGGGGCTCAAACGACTTCGCTCACGTTACATCGTTACCACGCTTTCAAATGGAAACACCTCTTTACTGATCGATATGGCCAAGTACGCCCAGTTGCCCTGGGACTGCATCTTCTCAACTGAGCTCTGCCATCATTACAAACCCGACCCCGAAGCCTACCTGATGGCAGCTGAACTGCTCGATCTTGCACCTCACCAGATCATGATGGTAGCAGCACACCATGAAGATCTAAATGCCGCCCAAGCACTGGGGTTTAAAACTGCGTTCGTTGCCCGACCACTTGAACGCGGGCCCAATCCCGCTGATATAACAATACCTGATCTGCCATTTAACATTGTGGCAAAGGACTTTGGGGACCTGGCGGATAAACTTGGCGCCTAAACGGATGGCTATCCAAAATTGCCGAAACAACCGATGACCAGATTCAGAGCTCAGAATTTGCCGCTGTATCCCTTCCGACCTTCGCGTGGACCTTAATACAGGTGGGTAGCGACCAATTATTCAATCGGATGCTACTTACTAGCCAAATACAAATCCTGTCGACAAACGGTAGAACCAAACCCGCTACTTGGCAACAACATCTTCCTTTTCAGGCTCAGTTGCAGAAACACCGACCCCCTTCTGATGCAAAACCTTGGTCTGAATCTCGTTGAATAAATCCAAGTTCTCTTTCAGAAATGTTTTAACGTTTTCACGACCCTGACCAAGCCGCAGTTCACCGAAGTTAAACCAAGCCCCTGACTTTGAAACGACACCGGATTCAACACCGAGATCAAGCAGATCACCCGTAGCGCTGATGCCCTCATCGAACATGATGTCAAACTCAGCCTGGCGAAACGGTGGGGCGATTTTGTTTTTGACAACCCGCGCACGGGTCCGGTTGCCCACAGCCTTATCGCCGTCCTTAATCGTTGCGGTGCGGCGGATATCGATACGAACGGATGAATAGAACTTGAGCGCCCGCCCACCGGGGGTGGTTTCCGGATTGCCGAACATGACACCAATTTTTTCACGGATCTGGTTGATAAAAACGACCGTACACTGGCTACGGCTAATCGCACCGGTCAGCTTGCGCATGGCCTGACTCATCAAACGCGCCTGAAGGCCCATTTGAGCATCACCCATTTCTCCCTCAATCTCAGCACGCGGGATCAATGCCGCCACAGAATCAATAACGATGATGGTGACCGAATTGGAACGTATCAGCATCTCGCAGATCTCAAGAGCCTGTTCGCCGTTATCTGGCTGACTAACCAGCAAATCCTCCAGGTTAACGCCCAGACGGCGAGCCCACGAAGGGTCCAAGGCATGCTCAGCGTCGATAAAGGCGGCGACCCCACCATCCTTCTGAGCATGGGCAATTGCATGTAATGTCAAGGTGGTCTTACCCGAAGATTCGGGACCAAACACCTCGACGATTCTGCCCGCCGGCAGACCACGGCCCCCTAATGCCAGATCAAGACTAATCGAACCCGTTGAGATCCCAGGTGGCACCTGGCTTGGATCATCAGCCAACCGCATGATAGCACCCTTGCCAAAAGCCCGTTCAATCTGGGTCACTGCCCGATTAAGTGCTTCAGTATCCCCGCCCGCCTTAACGGCCGCTTCGATTGTTGCTTTACCCATATTGGTTCCTCTAGCCTCTACAGCCCCCTTATGACCGGCAGATCGCCTAGACACCACTGATTTTGGACGTGACCTACCGTTTTTTGGCTCTCGAACAATGGTTTCTGATGCGGCTTGTACCATAACTCGGCTCCTTATTAACGTCAAAGTTTGGGTTTTGATAGGATATGGTTTGTTCGGTATCTGTCAATATATCTCTTTAAAAAAATTGGTTGGGCCTTTAATCCCTAAGCGAAAGACGAGGAACGCGACTTTCATACTAGGGGGCGGAGACGATGGCCCTACCATCGTCTGAGTGAGAATCACGGGTGTCTGGACGTGATATTTACTGCGAATGGCCTCCATGAAACCTGACCCTTGTGGATTTTTGGCCCTGCATACCAATAACCAATTGAGAAATCTTGCCATCCGTCCGAAGCCGCAAACGATTCGATCGCTGGCTTGTCTGGGAATGTGGCTCGCCTTTCTATGACAACCCCCAAAGGTACTCCACTTGAGCCTTAGTAACTGAAGATACGGCCTCTTACTTCATACATGAGGGTCAACTTGCCTACACCGGCATCCGATGATGGACATAACTCTTTAATTAGCCACGGTGATATCGACCATGCGGATAGCCCTTGACGCCCGAAGTATTTACGCGACACCGCTATACAGAAAAAGCAGGAACCTGATTAATCTTTATCGGACTTTGTCTGAACTGCGACCCCATTGGCATGTGCGTGCCTACCACCGTCAAGCCGAACCAGACAAAAATATATTGCCGCATGGTTTTGCCACACCAATCAGGGTCGGGTTGCCAAGCAGCCGATTTGAGACATGGACTAGGTGGCGACTACCAATGGTGGCTTGGCGGGACGAGGCGACTATTATCCATTGCTCAGCCAACCTCTGCCCCTTATGGAAAGCCCGTTCCACGGTGGTCACAATCCATGACCTGTTGCCATTTGATATACCCTTTGATCATTCCACCAAGGAGGTTGCCCGCTTCGAACATTCGATGCGTACTGCCTGCCACCGCGCAACACACATCGTCTGCCCCTCGCGTTACATTGCCAATCGCCTTGTCCATGACTTCGGTGCCAACCCTCAGCACATCACCGTTAATCACTGGGCACCCGATCCTTCTATCAGACAGATAGACGAAGCTGAATACCAACCGGTCCTAGATCGTTATGGTATTCACCAACCTTTTGTGTTGCACTTTGGTTCAACAAGCAAAAGAAAGAACACCCAAAAGGTCCTCAAAGCATGGGCCATGCTTGAGCCACGACTGCGACGTGAACGGTCCTTGCTGATCGTCGGCCTAGACCAACATGCCAAGGATGAAACGAAGCATCTGGCTAATACTCTTGGTATTGATATACATATTGGCGGTTTCACTGCAACAGATGATGTGCCATCGCTACTCAGTGCAGCCAATATACTTGCCTATCCAAGTCTTGCCGAAGGATTTGGAATTCCGATTCTTAATGCATGGGCCACTAGCACCGCTGTATTAACCAGTAATATCACCAGCCTACCTGAGATTGCGGGCGATGCAGCACTCACGGTGGATCCCACTGATGTATCCCAGATAGCCAGCGGTCTACACGAACTGCTGACAAATCGTTCATTATGCCACCGCCTTATAAATAGCGGGCGACACCGTGCCTCCATGTTCTCTTGGCGGGCAACGGCACAACGTTTCGCCAATGTCCTAGAAAACGTATCGGGGCTATTTCGCCCTCGATCACTGGCGGCATGATCTCCCTGGCCCTGCATACGCCACTTTGGACATTCAAAGAGCATGCTACCGAAAGGATATCATTCGTTTGCTGGTGGATTTCAGGTCCGTTCAAATCCTTAAAAGACAAATCCCCCCCCCTCATCACCACATGGTCCTATCCACCAACGAGCTTTTCCAGACCTGGAATATCCAACCCACCCGTTAGCTTTCCCATCTCCTGCTGTGCTAGTTCCCGAGCTTTACGCAGTGCCGCATTAATTGCTGCAGTGGTGAGATCTTCAACCATCTGCTGGTCCATATCGCTCCCTTCACCCGTAAGAGAAATCAACAACAATTGGTCGAACCGCACACTGATCACTTCAAGCTTTCCGTTCACGGTAACGCGAACCGCACCGGCACCGGCATCGGCTTCCACCGTCTGTCGTGCCAAGTCGTCTTGAAGCTGCCCCATCTTCTCCTTTAATTCCTTGGCTTGTCCCATCAAACCCGGTAGATTTTTCATATTATCCCACATGGTATTTATTCCATACTTAAACTACGGTTCTTGTCGGCGGGCATCAATCAGAGTTGCATCAAAGTGCTCGAACACTTGCTGAACCAGTGGAAGTGACATTGCACGTTGATGCTCAATACGGTCGCTTGACGCCGGTGGTGAACGGTGGTTGTCCACCATTTGTTTTGGCGGTGGAACCGATGACCGGGGCGACAATTTGTTCCGAATCACAGGCGGTCTAATCTTTTTTTTTAAGTCTATATTTCCAGTCAACAACGAGTTGATATCAGCCATTTTTTCCGCCAATGCCAAGCGTACCATCGCGGCGTCCAACAACGCTCTCGGACTCGAACTGAACTTGCTGTTACGTTGTAGATTCTCGCAGAGTGCAATCATGTAGACTAAACCGGCCGCGTCAAAATGAGCCGCCCGCTCAACTGCGGCACGTTTAGATTCCTCTGAAAGTTCAATCAAATCGCTATCTGCCCCGCAGGTGACAATCAGCATCATCTGTCGTAACCGTTCGACCAGCGATTCAATCAATTGGTCCTGCGCGATCCCACGATCCAGCAACGCCCCCGTCGACTCTAGGGCATGAGCTGGATCCCCGGCTGCGAGGGCATCAATAAGCTGATCGAGTAATTCTTGTGGCGCCAATCCCAGCATTTGCTCGATTATGGCCAAGCTGATAGGACCATCACCACCACCGGTCATCGCGATAACACGATCAAGTAGACTTAGTGCATCACGCATTGAGCCGTTACCAATCCGCGCCAACTGCCAAATAACCGCCTCTTCAGCTTCAATTGATTCTGATTGAACAACATGTTCTAGATGTTTGGCGATCTGAGCCGTGGCGATATTACGAAAATCAAATCGCTGGCAGCGTGATTGAATGGTTGGCGGGACCTTGTGTGATTCAGTCGTACAAAGAATGAACTTCACATGCCCCGGAGGTTCCTCCATGGTTTTCAAAAGGGCATTGAATGCTGCTGTAGACAACATGTGCACTTCATCAATGATATACACCTTGTAACGCGCCTGACCAGTTGGTGATAACGTCGCATTGGCAATCAGCTGACGTGCCTGATCAACACTGTTGTTTGAAGCGCCGTCGATTTCAATGACATTGAGATCATCACCCCGCATGACGGCTTGTGCCATGCGAGCTTGAACTTCCTCATCGGGATACGCATCTTGATCTTCTGGCTGCGGGCAATCGGCAACAGCCTGCGGCGCATTAAGTGCAGCAGAAAAAATGCGAGCCATTGAGGTCTTTCCCACACCACGGGTGCCGGTAAACAAATAGGCGTGCGCAACTCGATTTGTGGCGATTGCATTCTGCAACGTCTTGGCAATAGGCTCCTGGCCAATCACCTCTGCAAATGACCCAGAACGATAACGTCTAGCTAGAACGGTGTAGCTCATGCCAAATGAATCCACCCTTGTTTACCGACCACTGGCCGCGCCAACAGACGGCCAGGACACCGACACCACCGGGCAACCAAGTACTTAGGGCTGCTCCGATCAAGGCCTGACCCGGTTCATAGGGCTGCCCGTGCACCGGGCCCGGCCGTCTGTTCGTGCGGCTTGAATTCGTCGAGCCGCAGCAAGCAACGACTATAGCATTGGTCAGATATCTCGTCCAAATATCCACGTACCTTGCCCGACTGGTGTTCGCGGCTATCCTCATACAGGATTTTAGCATCTAGTGACTTATATGTTTCAAATTATTTCATCTTATTCATTTTCTAGATGTGGAGTGCACCATGGTCCTATACCTTCTCCGCGGCGCGTTTATCCTGCTGGCTGCATCAGTCACGATGCTCTACCTGCTGCCATTCCAGCAAGATCAAGAGCTCAATTTCGAACAGGTCGTGTTAATGCTTGGCATCACGCTGGGAATTACCATGGCTGTAATTGCCGCCGACTGGATGACTGGTCGAAGAAAACTCTCTGCCATGTCAGGCATCTTCCTGGGACTAATAGTCGGATTGGTCGTGGCGTATGCACTGGGATTCGTCGTCGATTTGATCGTCCGCATTGCAGCACCTGAACAACGAGAATTTGCCGACTTGATGCGCGGGGTAAAGGTCTTCATCGGTCTTGTCACCTGTTACCTTGGCATTTCATTGATAATTCAGACCAAAGATGACTTTAGATTTGTTATTCCATATGTTGAGTTTAATAAACAAATCCGAGGTAGCAGACCCATATTGCTCGACACCTCAGTAATCATAGATGGCCGCATACTTGACATTGTTGAAGCACGCTTTCTCCAAGAGCAGATTATTGTCCCCAAGTTTGTTCTCCATGAACTACAGACAATTGCGGATTCGGGTGACAAACTCAAGCGGGTGCGCGGTCGACGTGGCATGGATATTCTCCGTCAACTCCAGGAAAACCAACTCATTGACGTACTGATCGATGAAACTGACGCCGAGGGTAGTGGCGTGGACCAAAAACTGGTAACAAAGGCCCAAAACATTTCCGCTCGAATCATGACCAATGACTACAACCTTAACAAAATAGCAACGTTACGCGGCGTTGATGTGATGAATATCAACGATCTGGTCAAGGCTGTTCAACCAGTCGTGCTACCGGGCGAATCAATGACGGTCAAAGTCGCCAAAGCCGGTGAAGGCACTGGACAGGGTGTGGGCTATCTTGATGACGGGACAATGGTGGTTATTGAAAACGCCCGATCACAAATCGGCCAAGAGGTGCTGCTCATTGTCACCAGCACACTACAGACATCAGCTGGCCGAATGATATTTGGCCGCTTGTCAGACCCTGAATCTCATCACGCCACTGATTAAGTTCGAGACTTTTCCTTATCCTGCCCAGATGTAAACTGCGCAAATCCTATGCAACCACCTGATCCAACCAGGCGAGAACCCCTCGGGATCCATTTCAACTGGGACGCAAAATCCAACAGAGATCGATGGCCTGTTGGTTTGCCATGCACTCGGTCAGGACCTGGCTGTCATCAAATCGTTGCATCGGCAGGCGAACTGCACGTGTGGACAGTACCATTTGCTCCACATTGAGTGGCCATGGCGTTAAATAGATAATGTCCTGGCCCTCGGATGTACCATCACCTCGCGTTACCTCCACGGCACCCTGTTGGTTCCCAAAAAAAAGTTTTTTAGACTTCGCAAACCATGTTATGGCCCCAAGCAGGGTCAGTGACAGCGTGTCAAAGAATCCCAGCAAACGCGTTATCCCCGCCAGACTCCGTGGACTGATGGCCTTGCGGGGGATTGAATTGCCATGCGAAAGTACTTCAATCAAGCCGTCAATTTGACTGGTAACGCTGCCTACAAATGCTTGTGCAACCCGACGGTCCTCATCAGAATTCTGGCTCACATGGGTGTAAAGCCATCGCGCATGCAATGCGATTATCAAAGCAGCATACTTGTCATCCCCCAATGCCAATTCAATGCTTTGCTGCCATACCATCACGTGTTTGGTAGTTGCAATGGATTTAAATCCAACGGGCCGACCAGTATGATCGACTGCTGGCATCTGCTCGACATTACACCAACCATCATCGTGCCGCCCTACAGCAGCAATAAAACGCCCCCACATACCTGCATCACAGATGATTGGCTGGCGCCATTGATTTGCCAACTGCACACATGTTTTTGCGTGATCAGGCTGACGCACCAGCAGTAGAGATCCGGATGGCTCGTCGATGACGATCATGTTAGACCGAACCTAACTCGCCAGTTCATCCAGCAAGGCGGCAATCAGTGGCCGTAGTGTCTGTTCGGAGAAATCAAAATGGATACCGGCTGTTGAAAATAATTCGGGCAGTGGCCTTGTACCACCGAGGGTCAAACCTGCACGGTATTTTGCCAATGCACCCTCGCGGTCTTCCCGTGATTTAAGCCAGACTTGAAGAGCGCCAAGCTGAGCAATCCCATACTCCACATAGTAGAACGGAACGTGATACAGGTGCAGTTGACGCTGCCACATGGCATCAGCGAAGTGCTCGTATCCCGACCAATCTATGGCCGGATCAGAAAAACGATGACGTATCTGGCGCCACGCAGCAGTCCGCTGATCAACCGAATGACCGGCGTGCGTGTACAGCCAATGTTGAAACTGATCAATGGTCGCAATCCACGGGAAGAGACGGATGATCCCTTCCAAGTGTTTCTTAACCGCACGCTTCACCTCTGCCTCATCGTAGAACACATTGATGTGCTCATCAGCTAATAGCTCCATGGCCATGCTAGCCACTTCACAAAACTCCATCGGCGCGTGCTGTAAAAAGTAAATGGGCTCATGGCATGACCACATGTAATGAAACGCATGTCCAGCTTCGTGCAACATTGTTTCCACATCGCGATGCAGACCAGCAGCATTCATAAAGATGAATGCCTGCTTGGACTCAGGCAGGGATGCCTGGTAGCCACCGGGTCGTTTGCCTTTACGTGAATCGAGATCTAAGTTCTGCCCGAATTTCAGGCTGGAGAAATCCTCTGCCAAATCCGGTGACAGGCGATTGAAAATTTCCTGACATCCGCCTCTTAACTGTTCCACATCTTTGGGATCAAATGGTCGCAGTGGATCCGCTCCGTGGGAATCAACCGCTAAATCCCAAGGCCGAAGCCGATCAAGCTGAAGATCCTTTCGACGCTGCTCATTAAGTGCTTTGACGGCCGGCATGCAAACTGCCTCGATTGCTTCGGAAAAACGTGAACAATCATCCGGCATATAATCAAAACGCCCCAGAGACCGCCACATGTAATCAACGTAGCTGTCCATGCCTGCATTGGCAGCAATCTCAGCACGAAGCTCCAGCAGATGATCAAACAGGTCCTCCATTGGCTGGCGATCCTGCGCCCGCCGTGACTCAACTAACTCCCAGGACTTTTGGCGCACATCACGGTCAGATTCCTCTAGAAACTTAGCCATTTGCTGCATTGTGAACGTGTTGCCTTGAAATTCGACCAACATTTCGCCGCAACGTTTGTCATAATCCTTGATTAACTTTGCAGCCTCGGTCTGCAAAGGAACATTCTCGTCACGAAAAAGGGCTACTTCCTCACGCCATTCACGACTGAGAATATTGAACTTTGTTTCGCCTAACTGATCCGCCAGACCACAATCAAAATATTTCTTCTGCAATTGAAAACCCAGTGGCTTAATCTTGGGGGCAATGTTTTCGATGTAATGCAAGTATGTCTGTTCTTTGTCCTTGTCATCTGTATGGCAGCTGTAATCAATCTGAGATCGACTGGCATATTCACTGATGACAGATGCCAACTCACTGAAATCGACAAGCCACTGTTCTAAATCCTCTACTGAACTGATTGGCCGATCGTTCAGGGTCTGATATAGCGGTTCAAGCTCGGAAAAATCACTGACATCGAGTTGCAAAGGCACGAACCGACGTACCAAGGCATCAACAGGCATCCAAAAACTCCTTGCGTATCCGCGGCACCGTACCTACAGCTATCGCCCGGTGCGATTATGTTTCATGCCGTACACTTGTGACGGCAAACCAAACAGGTCGATAAATCCTCGCGCTGCGGTCACATCGTAATCGCTCATCGTGAAACTAGCCAAATTCGTGTCGTATAAACTGGTTGGCGATGTGGCACTGACCGCACTAGCTCGCCCTTTATACAGCTTTACTTTTACTGTACCGCTGACGACATCGTTGGCCTTATCCATAAAAGCCTGCATTGCATCACGCAATGGACTGAACCACTGGCCGTAATACACGAGTTCAGCGTAACGCAAAGCAACCTGTTGCTTGTAATGGTAAAGATCGCGTTCCAAGCACAATTGCTCCAGCGCTTTGTGCGCCTCATAAAGAATTGTTCCCCCCGGCGTTTCATAAACACCACGGCTTTTCATCCCCACAAGACGGTTTTCGACTAGGACAACCTGGCCAACCGCATGTTTGCCGCCAAGTCGATTCAATCTTGCAATCAGTTCATGTCCCTGCAATTTCTTGCCATTAATTGCAATGGGGTTGCCAGCTTTAAAAGTCACCTGGACATATTGTGGTTTGGCCGGGGCCTTGGTCGCCGGCACTGACATCATCAAGCACGAATCCTTGGGCTCATTGGCTGGATCCTCAATCTCACTGCCTTCATGCGAGATATGCCACAGATTTCGATCTCGGGAATATAACTTCTTCTTGGATACATCAACCGGAATCCCATGACGATGGGCATAGTCCAAAGCGGCTTCACGGCTAATCAGTTCGAATGTAGGATCCTTCCAGGGGCTGATGATCTTAAGTCGTGGATTGAGTGTCTTATAGGTCAATTCAAACCGTACCTGATCATTGCCTTTTCCAGTTGCACCATGTGACACCGCATCAGCATTGATCCGTTCGGCAGCAAGCACCTGATGCTTGGCGATCAGTGGGCGGGCCACGGATGTGCCCAAGAGGTAGTCACTTTCATAAGTCGCGTGAGCCCGCAACATCGCAAAACAGTATTGCTCGGCAAATTCTTTGCGAAGATCTTTTATAATAACCTGGTCTGCTCCGCTGGCCTTGGCCTTACGTTCAATACCACGCAATTCATCGCCCTGACCTAGATCTGCGGCAAACGCCACAACCTTTGCACCCGGATACCGCTCCTTTAACCATGGGAGAATCACTGACGTATCCAAGCCCCCCGAATAGGCAAGAACGATTTTCTTTGGGGATACCGATTTCTGTTTCGCTACCATGTGTCAGATTCCTTTTTAGGGCATCTGTGCGGCGTCAAAATACACATATGCCACGCTCTAGTCTCAATGCCACCTCTCGAACGACATTTCGTTCAATCAAGCCGGTGAACCGAGTCGGTAAGAAGATAAATATTTCGTCAGCCGATCGGCTGACGACGACGCACCCGACTGCGCGGCGCGAGTCTAACAGGTAGGACACCTAGGTCAAACAGTTGCATCAACCGGCTTAGAGAAACGGATTGATTGATCGCTCCACCCCAATTGTCGTCGGGGGCCCATGCCCTGGCAAGACCCGTGTCTGATCGGATAATCCGAGCAACTGTTCACGAATTGATGTGATCAACTGACCAGGATCGGACGTTGGAAAATCCGTCCGCCCAATCGACCCTGAAAACAGGGCATCGCCTACAAAGGCCACGTTCTTTTCGACACAAACCAAGCTGATACCGCCGGGACTGTGTCCTGGTGTGTGCCGTACCTGAAATTCGTTTTGGCCAAGACGGATGACCTGCCCCCCCACCAGCGTCCGTGTCGCCTCCGGTGCCACCACCAGACTCGACAGCGTAACCGACAGGTTAAGCAATGGATCGGTAAGAAAGTCAATCTCTGCAAGGTGAATCACAATGGGAATCTCACTCCAAACAGTCCTTAAATGATGAAGACCGGCAATATGATCAATATGTGCATGGGTGAGCACAATTTGTTCCGGTTGCAGGCGACAGTCCCTGATATAGTCGACCATTAATTGGGGTTCAAAGCCTGCGTCAATAATCCAGCATATGCAATTGTCGGATTCATGAATCACGTAACAATTGGTCATCCAATCACCAAGACAGAATGTTTTGATCGTTAGGTCAGACATTAGATTTACTGAACCGCACCACAACTATTCCGCAAGATCCTGCACATTTCCCCTAATACATGATGGTTAACAACTATAGATTGCTATTATAAGTTTTTAACGCCTAACATCCCACGCGAGATGACCATACCAAAGGATCGCATACATCATCTTTTACAATGGAAGAGATTAACCGACACTGTATCTGGGTGCCGTGCCGTAGGGGATATTCAATCATTATTACCCGTTCATCGTAATCCCATATACGAACATGGCTGGCGAACAGTTCGTGAACTGGACTTCACCAGGCCATCCCTGCGACCTTGACCCAACAGGCCTTTGAAACACTACAAGGGATCGGAACGCGGCACACCCGGCCGCCGTGGATAGGCTTGGGGTGTCTTAAACCGCTTTGTAATCATGATATTTACAGTATTGCGACCAAAGATCGATGGATAGGCATCGAAAACCTCCACCTCACATGAGCCAAGCAAATCGAGTGCATCACCCGCTGAATCCAGTTCTTCTTTCGCCTTAGGCCCCTTCATGGCGAAAATGTTCCCGCTGATACGGACCAGCGGCGCAGCGTATTCGAGTACCTGCGTGATCGGGCCGATTGCTCGACACACCGCAGCTGCATACTGCTCGCGATGAGACTGGCGATGCCCAATATTTTCAGCACGGTCGTTAACGACTTCAACATTTCCCAAACCCAAAGTCTGTGCTGTACGTCTGCAAAACTGAGCCTTTTTTCCTGTTGCTTCCAACAAGACAACGCGCAGATCATTACGCACAATGGCCAGAGGGATCCCCGGCAATCCGCCACCAGTTCCCACATCAACCACTGACTCACCGGACGTGATATGCCCAAGAAAAGGAATAAGCGTCAGACTGTCAATGATATGCCGTCTCCACGCTTCATCAGCATCTCGGATAGATGTCAAATTGAAATGCCGATTCGCTTCCAACAATAGGTCCAGGAATCGAGCTAATTGCGTCATCTGTAACCGTGAGATTTCGATAGACAGTGCCTGTAGATCACGCAGAACAAAATCAGGGATGTTAATATGGCTCATGCGCCTACAGTTGTGGGAGGATCGAACTCAAAACTCGGCCGTGACACAATAGGCGGTCGAAGTGACGCAAAGTTAATGGTTAATCCAATCATGGCAAACATAATCACAAGGCTCGAACCACCGTATGACACAAATGGCAATGTAATGCCGGTTACCGGAAGTAACCCAATGGCAACCGCAATATTGATTGACGCCTGACTAAATACAACACCTCCGAAACCAACAACGGCCAATCTCACAAACGGATCCTTACTACGCCCCGCCACAAAAGACATGGACACGATAATCAACAGATACAAAGTGAAGATAAGAAAGGCGCCGATCAAACCCCAACGGGCTACGATCACAGTGAAGATCATATCGTTCCGTGCCTCGGGCAGACCATGCCATCGAATCAACTTGGCCGTTTTCTCAGCACCCATGCCGAAAAACTGGCCTGCGCCAATGAGTTGCATAGACTTATTCTGTTGAAAAGAAATCGAACTGTCATAGCGACCATCACCTTGGATCTGACTGATCATGCCTCTAAAGCGGTCCTGCTGATGCGGCCGGAGGATCTGATCTGCAACATTGGGAGCAAAGTAAATCATCAAAACAATCACCACAGTTGCTATTGCACCGACACCAACAAGTACCCCAATGTGCCACAAACGTGCACCGGCAGCGATCAGCATCACAAGCAGTGTCGGGGCGAAAATCATCGCCGTACCCAAATCGGGCTGTCGCACAATCAGCCCCACCGGCAACAGCATCAACCCCAAAGGAATCAATAAACCGCGCCATTGACGATACGTACGACGAAAACGCAGATACCAAGCCATGGCCAGAATAAACGTGAGTTTCGCCAATTCCGACGGCTGAAAATGCATGATCTGAAGATCTAGCCATGCAGTGGTGCCTCGGCCACGTGGCACAACTGCTGAGGGCAGACCGGGAATAAGAAGAAAACCCAGAAGCAATAAGGTCACAACCAGCAACGCGTAAGCACCCAACCCAACGACGCGAGGACGGGGCAGCAAACACATTGCCATGACCACAAGCGATACGACAAACCAGACAATCTGCTTCGACGCGTGATCGGGAGCTACGGTCCGGATCGCCTCAATCCCAATCCAGGTCAGAGCAATTGCTCCACCCAAAGCATACCATGCACCACGCCCCTTCGTTGAACGGAGAATATCCATACATCGATTGGCTAAAGTGTTCATAGGTACTCACAAGACCGCATGGCATGAAGAATTTGGTTCACAATTGGTCCGCCCACTTGTCCACCGCTACCCCCGTATTCCACAATGACTGCAATCACAAAATTCGGCTGTATTGATTGTGGACGCTTCACGAGACATATCACCCAACCGTGATTCCCCTCTCTCACAATCCGTTTATCCTCAATGCCCTGTTGATCTTTAATATTGATCCACAGCGGTGGGGCCTGGGCCGTTCCTGACTTGGCATAGATATCCACATCGGGGATGTTGAAAATTGGTTCACGTAATTCTGGAAGCCGAAGCACGCTTGTTGTGCCGTTTCGATCGGTTGCTGAAAGCCTCATTCCCTCCAATGCCAAGTCAATCCCACGCGGATCAAGCTTTAGATACCCCGAGGACAATTCCGATCGACCTTGGGTCTTGATGAATGTGGGATGAACCACACCACCACGTGCTAATATTGCGTAAGCAGCAGCAGCTTGGACCAGCGTCCATTCAATCGGTCCTTGGCCAATCGCCATTTGTGGCGCCGTATCTGCCGATACACCCGATGCACCATGGGTTGCAATCTCTTCAGATAATCCACATCGGGTCAAATGACCGAGCCTGAACCGATCGTACCAATCTCCCAACGCACCGGTACCAAGCCGCTGCCCTAAACGATAGAAAAACATATTACAGCTACGCATCACTGCTTCAGGACCGGTTAAGTTCGGATGGGACTTGCCATTTGTGGCCACGTAGTACCAGCACCGCAAATGGTGTGGTTGGCTGGGGTCTAGATACCCCGGAACACAGGGTAACGCCTGGTTATATTCCAACTTACCATCGGTATAACCGGCAGCCAATACAAGTGGCTTCACCGTAGATCCCGGTGGATACGGCATCCCAACGACACGGTTACGCCACGGCGAATTGACCTGTTCCCAACGCGCAATCGCTTGACGGTCACCGCCGATACTTTCAGGCACCTGCCACGGACTGCTCACGGCCGCCAAAACCTCCCCGCTGGCTACATCCATCACAATCGCAGCACCACAAAGGGCCTCGCCATCCTTAGGGCTCTGTTTCCTGTGAATTGGCTTCTTGTGCCAACCCCGCGACCGCATGAGCCCCAGTGTTGCGTCTTCGGGGTCCATGATTGCTGCCACCAGTGCCTGCAACTGGATATCGATCGTTAACTTCACATCATCCCCGGCAACAGGTTCATGGATCACTGCCGTGTGTTCATCCCGGTAACTGCTGCGCCACCCGCGTCGACCACGCAAGTGACGTTCCATGGACCGCTCGATGCCCCATGCACCAATCGGATCCTCGAACAAGTACCCTTGCAGGTTGTACTGTGATTTCCCCCCGGTGGACCGGGAGTGATACGGATATGCCTGACGCTCTTGTTCCCAGACTCGGTGACGCATGCGGCCAACCACATGCCGTGCCACATGATTTACTGAATACACCACGGTGTCATGATGGGATAGCGGGCTTGGCAGCGTAGACCGGTCCACTGTGATCTGCATTTCCTGACAGGGATAGTCGCGCCTTGCGGATATGCCAATCTGTACACGCTTCCATACGTTTGGTTCAGACGAATCCATCGCGTTCGGATTGTGCGCGTTGCCAATCATCCGATCAAGACTAAACCGAATGTTCCTGTCTACATCCTCAATCACAACATGAAACTGGTTCTGCTCAGCGATTGATTCTCCTGCCACTTCAGCCAAGGGCACTTGTCCACCTGACTTCGCTTCAAGCTTCTTGATCTGCCGCCGCTGATATGAATCAGTGCCACGATGTACTGCCCGAATGATTTGGGCCTTTCGACTTTCCAACTCTACCGGATCAATCGCAGTTATCTCGATCAACATCTGCCAAAGGTCAGAAACCTGCTGACGGAAAGGCACCTGATGTTTCTCAAGTAACAGTAATCGCTGGCGGGCAGTAAACTGGCGCCATTGATCCTTGTTTTCCTTAATCGCCTGTCGGCGGGCGCACTGCTCAACCCAACGACCGCTTAACACGTCAAATCCTACGGATACGTTGTAACTTGATCGGTGCTTTGCAAGCAATCGATCGTTTCTGTCATAGATGGCGCCGCGAAGTGTCGGAATCAAATGATGACGTACGAGGATCTGCTCGATGCGATGGCGAAAAAGTCCGCCCTGGCTAATCGTCAGATGTGTGGTTTGTATCGCCAATGTGACCGTCATCCCACAGGCGATAACCATAAGAAACAATAGACGACGAGAAAACATCGAGGGGAACAGACGTCGCACAATCCGTTGCATCGTCTTAGGCAACCAGGTATCAACTTTTAATTCGAGCTAGACTACCGCGATAAGCACGGTCCATTGGAATACAAGGCTCAATCTAATCTCTTTGGCCGAGAAGTCATCTTACCAAACGTAACATAGCGCGAGCACGATTGATCTTTCGTTGCTTGGCATCCATCTCTTGCGTAGTTGCCGCAACGACTTCCAAAGCCTCTTGCAGCGATTTCTCTGCCTCCTGGCGATCAATCTGATCTACAGGTGTTGCCCGTTCTACAACGAGTGATAGAAGGTCGCCCTTTATCTGGGCGAAACCGCTACCCACAAAGTACGACTTAACCCCCTCCTCAACGCAATCCAACCGAAGCAGGCCATCAACAAGTTTAGCCACGAGCGGCGCATGCTTCGGTGCCACACCAAACAAACCATCCCACCCTGGAATCGAGGCATAGGTCACTGATGTGTCAACCACCTGTTCCTGTGGGGTCACAAGTGTGCATCGAAAAGAACTACCCATGAGCCCGCAACTCCATTGAATAACATCCATCCAACACGCTGATTGTACGAATAAAATAGAAATTTCTCCAGACCTGTCATCCCGCTTCAGCGCGTTCGAACAGTTGCTGCCTTAGATACTGTCCGGTATATGACTTACCATCCGTTGAAATCTGTTCCGGGGTTCCAGTAGCCACGATTTGGCCGCCCCGGTTGCCGCCATCCGGCCCAAGGTCAATAATCCAATCAGCAGTCTTGATCACATCCATGTTGTGTTCGATCACCAGAATCGTGTTGCCTTGATCTGCCAAACGACCCAAAACATTTAACAGCTTTTCAATATCGGCGAAGTGTAAACCTGTCGTTGGTTCATCCAGCACATAAAGGGCATGACCAGTCGACCTTTTGCCAAGTTCAGTTGCCAGTTTCACCCGCTGGGCCTCGCCCCCGGATAGGGTTGTTGACCTCTGGCCCAACTGTACATAACCCAAGCCAACTGCATCCAGTGCACCAACGAGTTGTTTAATTGCAGGAAAGTTCTCAAAGAAGAGCAAGGCTTCTTCAACCGTCATCGCCAACACATCGGCAATTGATTTACCACGGAAATGAACCTCAAGTGTTTCACGGTTATAACGCTTTGCTTTACATGTGTCGCAGACCACATATACATCAGGCAAAAAGTGCATCTCGATCCGCTTGACGCCCTGACCCTGGCAATTTTCACATCGACCGCCCTTGACGTTAAAACTGAACCGTCCGGGCTTGTAACCCCGAATGCTCGCCTCCTTGGTCTGGCTAAACAGTGACCGGATCAGGTCAAACACGCCAGTATAGGTTGCCGGATTAGATCGAGGTGTGCGGCCAATCGGCGACTGATCAACCTCAATCACACGATCAATTCCACCGAGCCCGGATAGCCGTGTGTGCTTGCCTGGCTTTTGGCGTGAACCGTAGAGCCGCCGACGTACGGCACGTAACAAAACCTGATTGACCAAAGTACTCTTGCCCGATCCGGATACACCTGTCACGCAGATAATCCCCCCGAGTGGAAATGAGGCGTCGATGCCCTTGAGATTATTTTCCGAAGCACCTTTGACCACAAGGGGACGCTTATGATCAAGGGCGCGACGCCTTGGTGGTGTAACAATGGCCCGTTCACCGGTTAAATACTTAGCGGTCACTGAATGGCGATCAGCCATGATTTTGGCCAAGGAACCTTGAGCCACCACACGCCCGCCGTGACAACCAGGACCTGGGCCAATATCGATGATCTGATCCGCTGCCCGAATCATCCCCTCGTCGTGCTCAACGACGATCACCGTGTTACCAATATCGGCTAGGTGCCGGAGGGTGGAAATCAAGCGGTCATTATCACGCTGGTGCAATCCGATGGTTGGTTCATCCAACACATAACAACAACCCACCAAGCCAGATCCAACCTGTGTAGCCAACCGAATGCGCTGACCCTCACCCCCTGATAAAGTTCCAGTTGTACGATCCAATGTCAGATATCCAAGGCCTACACTCATCATGAAATCCAGGCGGGATCGAACTTCTTTGAGGATCGGCTCTGCAATTTGGCGTTTCTCTGCATTGAGCTTTAGTGTGGCGAAAAATTCCGTTGCCTGTTCAACTGTCATCCCAGTCACATCTGCAATTGTGTGCCTACCCGCCTTTGAGCAAAGCACGACATGCAACGCCTCAGTCCGCAACCGTGTGCCTTGACATGCCTCACAAGCCGCCTCGGACATGAACGTATGCAGCCGCGCTTTCACATACTCACTGGCGGTCTTGCGCCAGCGTCGCTGAAGATTCGGGATAACGCCTTCAAAACGTACGCCATACTTTGACTCATCCCGGCTGGTCGTACCATCCATCAGGATTCGTCGAATCGGCCGACCTAGGGATTTGTAGGACTGATGTGGATCAACACCGAAAGATTTACAGAAACTCCGATTTAAGCGTGCGTAATAGATATTCATCCGTTTGCCGCTGTGGCGCCAGGCGTCGATAGCACCCTCTGACAATCCCAACGTGTTGTCAGAAATGACTAGATCAGGGTCAAACTCCATGATCGTACCCAGACCATCGCACTTGGGGCAGGCGCCGTAGGGGCTGTTAAAACTAAACAAGCGAGGCTCAAGCGCTTCGAGGCTGAATTCCGGGTGCTCAGCGCAGGCGTAGTGTTCACTATAGACCTGGTCGGACCACTCATCTTTCTCACGGTTGATTAACTCACTGAAAACAACCAGTCCGTCCGCCAACTTCAAGCTTAGTTCAACCGAATCAGCCAACCGCTGGCGAACTTGGTCTTCCTGATCCTTGTGAATCACCACCCGGTCAACGACCGCTTCAATCGTATGAGCCTGATAGCGCTCAGTCTTTGTTTTAAATGGTGTTTCGCCTTCTAGATCACGTAAATCCAAAATCTTGCCGTCAACCCGCGCACGAATAAAACCCTGTCGCACCATGCCGGCAAAAACTTCTTTGTGATGCCCTTTCTTTCCACGAATCAAGGGGGCAATGATCATTAATCGCGTGGAATCAGGCCATTGCGAAATTGCGTCCACAATCTGTGTGGCGGATTGGCTGGTAATCGGCAAATTACATACTTTGCCTTGTGGACTTGTATGCCAACAGCATGCCTGCCCAGCACGCGCAAACAGGAGCCGTAAGAAATCATAAATTTCAGTTGTGGTGGCCACGGTTGACCGGGGATTATGACTGGCCGAACGTTGTTCAATTGCAATGGTTGGCGGCAACCCTTCAATTGATTCGACATCCGGTTTCTGGAGTTGTTCGAGGAATTGCCTCGCGTAGGCTGAAAGGCTTTCTATATATTTCCGTTGACCCTCGGCAAAAATGGTGTCGAAAGCCAGCGAACTCTTTCCACTGCCTGATAGACCGGTCACAACGACTAGTTGATCTCGGGGGATATCGACATTGACCTCCTGCAAGTTGTGCTCACGAGCACCGCGAATACTGATCTGGGGAATCACCATGGCCCCCTCATTGTAGCGATACGCACTGTACGCTCGTCGTGCTTGATCTGACCGGTAACTCCTCCCTTAAAAAGGGGAAAACGAGAATGCACGGGAAGCTATGTTTCGCAGCGATCAGTGGTCCAATCCACACAAAACCACGCAATAATTCTGGGGCTGAATCAACAGGATTACAGGGTTGCAGATGTGTACGGCAGTAATGCCATATGGCGGGCACGCTTGATAGCACGGGAGGCAAGACGTTGGTCATGAGCATTTAGACCTGACCGCTTTCGGGTCTGGATCTTCCCGTTGGGCGTGAGCAATCGGCGAAGTTGGTCCGCATCTTTATAATCGATAATGGTCTTGCCGGTCGATGTCTTCTTGGTAATCTTGGCCGTAGGGCCAGGTGTAAAACGGGTAAATTGGGACATCAAAACACTCCGGATAGACCTAACTAGAACCTTTGCGATACTGTTGGGAAACTCGCTGAAGACGGGGATTGTAGAAAAGACACCCGCGTTCGGCAACTTTAGACTATCCGCGATGGGCCACAGTCCGCCTTACTGACTGACCAGGAAACTGCCTTGCCACACCTGCTGGCAAGGCGGCCACAAAGCACCGGGAGGTAGGGTCGTTCCGTCTGGACATGGCCTGCGAGTATCACCGCCATGCCCCGCGCAGTTGCCGCCAATACATCATGGTGGCGCATTTCTCCGCTGAAAAAAAGGTCGATATCATTGCACTCGTCTATCAACGCCCCACCAGCACCGGCACACAATCCAATCCGCCTTACTTGTTTGACAGAGTCCGGTAACGCCACCTCAAGGTGACGTAATCCCAGTCGCTTCTTGATACGCCCACAAAGGGTACGCACTGACACGGCACGAACCAGTTCCACGATCCTGCCCTGCCCGCCTTTTCCGATAGCTGGCGGCAACTCAAGTCGATACAGGTCAACCACGGGTTCTTCGTAAGGGTGATTTGATCTGAGCGCGCCAATGACCGCCTCGATCTTCGCCAACCCGCAGACCATCTCGATCCGCAGTTCCTCAACTGACTCTAACCTGTCTCGCTTTCCAACCTTTGGACTGCTTGATGGCTCGCCGTAAAAGGTGCCATGACCATCTACATTAAACGAACATTGGGAATAGCTGCCTATCTGCCCGGCACCTGCAACCGCCATGCTCCGACGCAACTCCACCGCCGCATCACGTGGGACAAAAGTGACAACCTTGTATTGCGGATTCGCGTCCTGGGCTTGTGGCCGGATTGGCAAGATCTCCCCAGACCCTATCCCCTCAGCAAGCCAATCGTTAAGCCCTCCAGAGGCGGCATCAAGTGCCGTATGTGGACTATATACCGCTATTTTTCTTTGGATCGCCCCAAGAATGATCCGCTGTTTCCAATCTGCAGTGGTGATGGCCTTCACCGGGTCGAAAATCAGCGGATGATAGGCAACAACCAGGTTAACCTTTTCATGTATCGCTTCAGCAAGCACGGGTTCGGTCAGATCAACCGATAGCAATGCACGCCGAACCTGCCATGATGGGTCCCCGATCTGCAAGCCAACAGGGTCCCATGGTTCAGCCGCACATAGTGGCGCCAATTGCCCCAACACATCCATCACTCGATCGACTCGCATGCGGCCAGCATAACCTGATACCGCTGATTTTTCAGCGTAATGCCAGTGACCAGCCGATATCTACAACAATTACCGCCCGAGAAGCATCATGAGCCAAATCAAGAGACAGCCAACGGTTAATCTGAAGCAACCCACCAAGGTAAATATTGGAGATGGCGAATCATTAGGATCCGGTGCCTTGCGGAAACCACGGGGGCCATTAACAACCAAACTGCAGTTGCTAGCACTGCAGCGCATTCAAGAAAAGGCTGCAAAGCGTGTCAAACTTGGCATGCAACTCTATCGCGCCGCAGAACTGCACACTGTGAATCATCAGTCGCTCTTGGATTCTTTCAAAACGGAACAACAACAACTCAAGGAAGAATTGCAACAAGATGTCGCACGAAGTCTGCAGACGTACGACCAATGGGTTGGAAAAATCGACGAGAATCTCACAACAGCGATCAGGAATCTTGAAGGTCGTATCAACCAGTTGCAGAAGCAATGGAACGATTCAAAAGAACGAATTGACACCATGATACATCGCTCCGAGTCACTCATGGATCAAAGCAGAGTGATGGCAAACTCTGTGAACAAAGTATTGGAAAATAAAACCGGCGTGCCACAGCAAGTATCATCTACACCCCAGCAGATGGATCAAGAAAACACAGATCAGGTGGCAAAAGACCCGGACACCATATAAGAGGTTTCTTCGCAAACCTCTACGCAGAATTTCGAGTTGATCATCCCAGTCATACCAATGACGAACCGCCTCATACCGATAGCACCGGTCGCACGGAGTTCACCGGAATAAACTTTTCCAAGTCCTTGACCTATTTGTTTGTTGGCCGCGAGCATATTTACTAAAAGCGAACTTGGTATCCCTCGCTACTCTTTTCGCCTCTAGGGGAATGGTTAATGGTTGGAAATAGCTGGAGAAAATTTTTAATTCCAAGAATAACTGATCACGCCAAACTGCAACTGCAATCCAATACTTGACTAAGATGACGCGGCAGGTGCGGGATTATTTAATACCCTGGAAAGCTGCCGGAGGGCTTGGCGAATTCGCTGCTCATTTTCGACCAGAGCCATCCGTACATAACCTTCGCCAAGATCACCAAAGGCCGCACCAGGAGTCATTGCAACTTCCGCCTGATCGACCATCGCAAGACAAAATTCATTGGTCGATCCATTAAAAGGAGCTAAATGCTCCGGTTTCACCTTTACCCATGCAAACATGGATCCCTTGGGGGACTCGACTTCCCAATCCATACGCTCCAGCCCACGAACCAATGCATCACGTCGAGATTGATAAATCTGGACCTGATCGTTGATATGCTGATCACAGTGCCGCATCGCGATAATGGCGGCAATCTGGACCGCCTGGAACATGCCGTAGTGGTAATAGCTGTTGATTTGTTTCAATGCAGCAACCATCTGGGGATGACCACAACAAAATCCGACACGCCAGCCAGCCATACTGTATGGCTTGCTCATTGTCGTAAACTCGACCCCAAAGTCCTTGGCACCATCAGCCTGCAAGAAACTAGGCGCTTTATAACCGTCATAACATGTTTCTCCGTAAGCCAGATCGTGGATAACCATGACACGATGCTTATCAGCCATGCGAACCACCTTATCGAAGAAATCCAAATCAACTGTCATGGTCGTGGGGTTATTGGGGTAGTTGAGGATGATGAGTTTGGGCCGCGGTGTCAGGTGCTCTAACTTGTCCTCAATCCGATCCAGAAAGGCGTCGTTATTGCCCAAGGGCACGGAACTTGTACTGGCCCCGGCCAGAACAACGGCATATTGATGAATCTGGAACGCGGGGTTGGTCACCACCGCAATATCACCCGGGCCCAACAGCGCCAGACACAGATGGCTAAACCCCTCTTTGGAACCGATGGTTGCCACAACCTCGTCATCGGGGTTGAGATCCACACCCCACCGACGTTTATACTTAAATGCCACTTCACGACGTAAGTTGATCACGCCTGGCGTATCACGCGCATAGCGGCTATTGCGAGGATCAAGAACCGCTTCACGAATTTTTTCAACCACTATCGCCGGGGGCGGATCTGACGGGTTGCCCATATTTAAATCAATCACATCAGCACCCTGTTTGCGCCGCTCATAGATCAATTGATAAAGACGACCCAGAATATAGGGGGGTAAACGCTCAATCCGGTTTGCTGTTTGAATTTCCATGATCATCTTTTTTCTACTGTCCCCGAAGGCTCACGTAGTCAGGAATTCCTGGCGTTTATTGACTCTGCAGGATCAAGTTCTCACTGACATATTGGCGCCACATTCGATGTAGCGTTCGGTCAAAAATGACCACATCGGCCTCAGCCAGCATCTGCTTGGCGAGCTTGGCCATCCCAATCTTTTCACCCCGATGAAGCAGCCACTGTTGTAACTCATTCTTCACATCGTCAAAAGTTTCGGCTCCACCTTCGATTTTTCGCTCCAACCTAAGGATGGCAAAACCCTGGGCCAAGAGAATCGGTCGGCTGATCTGACCTGGTTCAAGTTCAGCCAACACATCGCGTACCGCTTTAGGGAAGCTGGCATCTAGAAGATTGATTGGCGGCAACAGGCCACCAACAACCCGGCTTGAATCGGTACTGTGATTGATCGCCAGATTGATAAATGACTCACCACTTAAAACTTGATCGACAATGGATGCTGCTTTTCTGGCTGTGGCAACGACAATGAGCCGCGCCTCAAATGTCGGCCCATAAACACGATCAAATGCTAAACGTATCTCCGCATCTGTAACGGAAACCTCATCACGGACAAACTGGCGTAATACGGCATTCACTTTCAGTAAAGTGGAAAACCTTTGCGGGCCCAAGTGCCGTTCCCGCCGGAGTCGATCCAGAAGTTTTTCCGCTTCATCCGGATTGCGGCTAAGGCTTTGGAGAATAATCTTACGCTCAGTCTCTATCTGTTCCTGATTGATCTTATCTCCCCCTTGGCCAAGCCTATCATTGACCGCACGCAATAAAATCGCTTCTGCAAGCACATCAGAACCACCTGCCTCAATGAGCGCCGGGGCGAAATCCTCCAACTCAAGTTGATGGCCATCGATTACCACAAGAGGTGAAATGGCGGTTATTCTCTTCTGTAGGTGCGATGTTCTGGCCTCAACTGCCATTGATGCACAGCCAAGCGACACCAAGATCAAACATGATATTCCACTGATTAAAGTGCGCCGCATTAGGTCAGATTACTCCGAAAATTCACCAAGCTTACGCAGTTTGTCCGCTCGCCTCTGCACCAGATTCTGAATTTTGAATCGTTTAAGCTCTCGTAAAGTCTGTGCAATCCATTTGCCAACATTTTCCGCGGCCACATCAGGGTTGCGGTGTGCGGCACCCATGGGCTCCTCGATTACCGCATCGATCACTCCTAACCGTAGATTCTCCTGTGCAGTCAACCTTAGAGCTTCAGCCGCCCGTTCAGCCTGATCACTGCTCTTCCACAGAATAGATGAGCAACCTTCGGGACTGATGACGCTGTACCATGCATACTGCAACATCGCCACGCGATCCGCAATACCGATCCCAAGTGCGCCACCGGAAGCCCCTTCGCCAATAACAACTGATACCAATGGCACACGCAGGCGACTCAGTTCACGAAGATTGACCGCAATGGCCTCTGCTTGGCCTCGCTCTTCAGCACCAATCCCAGGATATGCACCGGGCGTGTCAATAAGCATCACACCCGGCAGGTTATACTTTTCGGCCAATTTCAGCTTAGCCAATGCTTTGCGGTACCCCTCTGGATGTGCCATACCAAAATTCGTTAAAATCCGCTGGTGTGTATCCTTCCCTTTGTTATGAGCAATGATCATGCACTTGTGAGACCCGATGCGTCCAAAACCCGTCAGGATTGCCGGGTCATCACCGTAATTTCGGTCGCCGTGCAACTCGCAAAAATCTTTTACACATGCTCGAATATAGTCCACGCTCTGTGGTCGGCCTGGATGGCGAGCAACACGGACGGTGTTCCATGCACTCAGATTCGCATAGGCTTTCTTGAGCATATCCGTGTGCTTGCGACGCAAAGTACGGATTTCTGTCGTGATATCGGCACCCGCTTCGCCCGCATGAGCTTCCAGTTCAGCAATCTTCTTTTCAAGATTCACGAGTGGACGCTCGAAATCAAGTTCGTAAGTTCCTGTATATTGGCTTTGCGTGGCTGTCATTGGTGCTGCCCCTGATCTGGACCCATATTAGTGCCTTCCATGACGAAACATGATATTTTAAGCCCTGTGGCCGCCAGCGATAGTCTCAATCAGCAAGTCAGTCAAATCGCAATCCTGGGAACGGGACTGCTGGGGGCAAGCCTCGGACTGGGCCTGCGTGCCGCGAGATTTCGCGGCAGCATCATTGGCTATGGTAGACGGATGGCCACCGTCGAACGCGCCAAGGCATTGGGCTGTATTGACCAAGCCACCACCAATCTGGCCGAGGCGGTGGACGGCTGTGAATTAGTGGTAATGGCCACCCCCGTAGGTGTTTTTACCTCACTACTGGAAAGATTAGCGGACTGCGGCCATCCAAGCCTTGTGATCACCGACGTAGGTTCGACCAAACAGCAAGTCTGCAGTGACGCCGATAGGCTCTTGCCGAACCCTACTTACTTCATCGGTTCTCATCCCATGGCTGGCAGTGAGCGGCAAGGTCCCGATGCCGCCATCAAAGATCTTTTTGACGATAAGTCGTGCATCATGACGCCCAGCAAGCATACCAGCCCGGCAGCAACCAGCCTCGTCCAACAGCTCTGGGGCAGTCTTGGCATGAATGTGATTCAGATGTCTTCTGCCGAGCATGACCAAAAGGTCGCATGCGTCAGCCATCTGCCACACGCGATCGCAGCAATGCTAATGCGTCTAGCGGACCAGTGGGACGCGACACAGATTGCATCCAGTGGGTTTCGTGATACAACCCGACTAGCCAGCGGCGACCCGACTGTCTGGACGGATATCTTCAAAACAAACCGTAAGCAAGTCATAAAAGCAGTCGATGCACTGGCGCTGGAACTACAGCAGTTTCGCAAACTGCTGGTAGATCATGCAGACGATAATCTTGAGCTTCAATTGCAACAATGCAAAAAGATGCGCGACAAATGGGCACTCGAGCCTGAAGGTGATGAATGATGAAGTATGAACTGGGCTTTATTGGTGCAGGGAATATGGCTGAGGCAATTGTACGTGCCGCAATTGATAAGGACATCATCAGGGCCTCGAAGATCATAGCGAGTGATCCATCTGATGAACGCCGAACTGCTTTTGAAGGCTTGGGTACGGACGTCACAACCGATGGCAAACAGGTGATTGGCAAGTCCCAGCAGGTCCTGCTGGCGATCAAACCGCAAACACTTGAAAAAATTGCCCCTGAACTAGCCGCAGTAAATCCAACGACACAGGTGATCATCTCAATCATGGCCGGTGTGTCGACCGTAAAAATCGCATCCGTCATTGGGAAATCTGCAAAGCTTATTCGCGTAATGCCCAACACACCTTTGCAGGTGGCCTGCGGGATGGCAGCCATTGCCCTCGGCGGCAGTGCCAAACCGGATGACGCGGCTCTCACTCAGAAATTATTTGGTGCGGCCGGGGAAACGATCCTGGTTGACGAATGCGAAATTGACGCCATCACCGCTGTTTCCGGATCCGGCCCAGCGTACCTGTTCTATCTAGCTGAAGCCATGCAAGCGGCCGCTGAGAGTCTGGGACTGGGCCAACATGCCAATCAGTTGGTGTGCCAAACACTGATTGGTTCGGCAACCCTCTTATCAAAACAACGCCTCTCTGCCAATGAATTGCGTCAACAGGTGACCAGCCCTGGCGGCACAACTGAAGCAGCCATAAAACATCTAGATGCTAACAAGACCAAAGAGGTTTTCATTAATGCCATTAAAGCTGCTGAACAACGCTCCAAGGAACTTGGTGCCTGACCCATGTACCATACTTCACATAACCTTTTTACTTATCTTGAGCTTTAAGCCATGAAAACGACCTCCCTGGATTCATTGATATTAACCCTCGTTCTAGCACTTAACCGAATCAGCTTCGGCTTGTTTCTCCTTGGTGCCGGCCTCATGAAATGGCAAACTGGTATCACTCATTTCTACCGCAAGGATTTCCTCGGATTAAAACCTGATTGGTTGCCAGAAGCATTGGCTAAGCCATATGGGTATGCTCTGCCAAGCTTGGAGATTATTGTTGGTGGGTTAATAACGCTGGGACTTTTCACTCGAACCGCTACGACTCTGGCAAGCCTACTGGTGGCCAGTTTTACAATCGCCTGTATATCTAAAGAAGGTACCCTCAGAGCTACATTCGTTGAACCTTTTCACCACAACTACATACTCCTCGCCCTGGCCTTGCTTCTGATCGTCATCGGACCGGGGCGATTGAGTGTTGACGGCATCCGGTGTACAAAACGCCGAATAAAGAAAGTTTAAAATGTACGGATCTCTTACCGACTTCATCAATGCACTTGATCAGGCTGGTGAACTACAGCGCATCTCCGCCAAGGTTTCGCCCTTCTTGGAGATCACACAGATCACGGACCGTGTCAGCAAATCACCGGCGCCCCGCACCAGCAAATCGGCCATGCAGTTTGACCCCCGCCATGGGCATCTAGGTGGCAAAGCCCTGCTATTTGAGAATGTGGAAGGATCGTCCATTCCACTTCTGATTAATGCATTTGGCAGCTATCACCGCATGGAAATGGCGCTGGATTGTACATCAGGTGGTTTCGAGGCTTTGGCCGAAAAAGTGGGAAAACTCGTCAAGCCAGAACCACCAACTGGACTGATAAGCAAGCTCAAAAAGATCCCGGAGCTAGCTAAGGTGGCCTCCTATCCTCCAAAAGTTGTTCCAACGGGAATCTGTCAACAAGTGGTGAAGACGGGCGACAATGTTGATTTATTTGAGTTGCCAACCATCAAGTGCTGGCCGCTAGATGGTGACCCGTCGGCATTCGGTGCTGAAGAATCTCTGCAA